>CAYGTH010000261.1:0-10191 GCA_964352745.1 uncultured Bacteroidia bacterium | reverse complement strand
GTTCTGTAGATTCACTTGATTTTCCGGAATGCGACCCGGAAAAGAAACGAGCATGGGAACGGTAGCAGACTCATTATACAAACTCAACTTTGCGCTCCATTTGTGGGCAGCGGCACCATCCCCATGGTCAGCAGTAAAAACAATCAGGGTATTCTCATCCAGGCCATTTGCTTCTAAGGCAGCGATTACTTTTCCGATTTCGACGTCTACCTGCTCAGTCAGGCGATAGTAGGCATTCAGGTATCCCTGCCACTCGAGGTCCCCGAATTCCTGAAAAGCCAGGTTTGTTTCTACGCCATATTCCTGATGATATTTTCGTTTGTCGCTGATGAATTCCGGCTCCTTGTCATCGATTTCATGATTGTCAGGAAGGGGAGGAAGAGGAGAAAAATGGCCGGGATGAGTCCCTACTACTTCAGGTAGTTTATATTCAAAGCCATAATGACGAATTTCCAATAAGGAATCGCCCTCACTCACCCAACCACTTTTTCTGGGATAGAAACAGATGTCATGGGGATTGTGAAAGCTCACCGCCAGAAAAAAGGGCGCTTGTTGATCATAGGTATTCAAATAGTTAACTACTGCATGGCTCAGTGCCGGGTCTGTTTCTGATCCTAGCATCCAGTTTTCGATCTCTGGATCTCTAAAGGGTAGCAGATCAAATCCCCTGATCGTCTTTTGCTTTGCTTTTGCCCGTTGAGGATAGCTTTCCGGCAAGTGCCATTTACCCGCCCAGGTTGTCTGATACCCTGCTCCCCGGAATATTTCGCCCACATTTTGGATGCCTGGCTTGATAGAATCACCATTCCATTCCACCCCGGTTTGGTGAGGCATGAGGCCGGTAATGATGCTGGAACGGGCAGGCCCGCAGACGGGAGAGGTGCAATAAGATTGCCTGAACATCACCCCCCTTTTAGCCAACTTGTCCATATTTGGTGTATGCAAATAGGGATTCCCTGCTGCGCTCATCATGTTTACCTGCTGCTGGTCAGTAAAAATTAACAGTACATTGGGTTTGGGTTTTGTATCTGCAAGTCTAGTCTGCTGACCTGATGAGCAGGCAGCCAGCAGGCCAATCCCCAGCAAAAGAATCAGGCAGACAGGCAGGGATTGATTGAGTAGTTTAGTCATAGTCCTAGTTATTGTTGATCGTAAAAACCGGCTGTGCCTGCAGCGTAACAGGGCCGATCAACCCTGCGGGTGAAGGGAGATAATCACTCCAGGGGCGCTTATCTCCTGATTTTAGGTTACTTCGCGTTCTTTGCTGATCAAGTGGCCTGCTGGCTTCTCCAATTAATTGATTTAACCAGGTATTGGCCACATCAATGGAGATGTTGTTTGTTCCTTCCCGGAGTATCTCCTGCACTTCAAACCGATGGGGTGAAAATACACTGCTGCCTACAAGTTGCCCATTTAGGTAAACCTTTGCGACTTCTCCCACTTTTCCCAAATCCAGGATATGGATATCCGTTTGATCCAGAAACCCTTTTTCGAGTGTAAAAGAAGCTTTATAGGTAGCGACTCCGCTAAAAATGGAAAGTTCTTTGTTGGGGTGATCTCTCCAATCTATCAGTTGCTCAAATTCCTGAATAGGATCAAATCCCCAGCCATGCGGAAATCGGACCTGCCAATTTCCACTCAATACCCGGGGGTTTTTAGCATGATGGGAGTTGATATTCCGGGTAGTCCCGTCTGAAAATATCAATTGATATTCTCCTGAGGTTTCAGCTTGAAACCGGATGTCTCCTGCTTCGGTGAAAGAGAGTCTCATCCCGGCAGCAGGTCGCTGTGGGAATACCGCTTGTCCATCTTTGGCAACTGATACGACGTGTTTGCTGCCTGCTTTTTCATCGGAAAATACAATGAAGGTTGAGCCCCAGGGCCCGAGTTCAAGGGGCAGGGTCGTTTTTCCCTGAGCATCTGTGTACAGAGCAATCGGGGAAATGGTACCGTTTGAGGGATCAAATCTATACGGTTGTTTTCCACTTACCCGGAAATGGGCATTGACCTGGGCAAAAGTTGAATCCGGGTTCCGAATGAAATAGATATCTTCTTTATCGCTCGAGCGATGCAGGTAATCCAACTGGGCAGTGCCCATTGACGTGTATTGAAAATCGGGGGATATGCCTTTTCCCATCAGGATTTCTCGCTCTGCATACCCCTTAACAAGGGTTCCGGCGCCATAGGGGCGTTGTTGTTTCGTTGATTTTCCCCATATCTTATTCGCCAGGGTTTTCAGGGCTGCTTCTTGGGTCCGATAATCTTTCAGACCGGGAACGCGGGAAGGTTTGTTTCCCAGGATAGTTGCTCCCTTGTTCAGGAGTTCCTCGATTTTTTGCAATACCTCCAGACTCATTTCGGGCTCATCGGGAAGTACGAGGAGTGCATACGTCATACCCGAGGGAAGCAGGAGTTTACCATCGTCAGTTACGGTGCTTTGCAGGAGGATTTCTTTGTTGAGATCGTCATAATCATAGCCGGGGCCCAGCGTTTCTCTTACGAATTTGGACCCGGAAGCAAAATTGGGAATTTGTTCGCCGTAGTAATAGGCTACATCCGCCACGAAATCCCCATGCTGTAATAAAGCACTGGTTCTTGCCAGGTAGGCATGGAAAGGCTTTGACAAACTCCACCATGCCATTTTGGGCGAAATATGCGTGCCTGCCTGATAGCTCCATCCGGGAATTCCCGCTTCTTTGGGGCTATGCGGCATGGTGTGGTACACGACGCGGGTCATTCCTTCACAAAATGCGCGATCCGCCAGTTTTTTCAGCTCCATGGGACGCTCCTGCCAATGCTTGAGGTGGCTCGTAAAGGATTCCATCTCCACGACTTTGTGGCCATAAATATGGGCGGCACTGGCGATATTTCTTACGACCTGAAGTAAATCGTTTCCGTTTTCATCAAAATATTCAGATTGTTTGTTCCAAAATTCCCCGCGCATAATGTCTACTGAACCCAGTGCCTTGAGATCTTCAGTTGGTACATAGTGCAGCGGCGGCCCGGGGCCCCCTGATTCTGAGGACAAAAGCAGACCGTGCGCATGGCAAATGTCTCTCGCCTGCCGGTAGTGGTTGTTGACAAACATTTCGGAGACGGTGGAACGGTAGTCGTGAAGAAACCGCCGGGTCGTCCCTTCGTCGATTACCTGTTGTCCGGCAAATACCGGCATATAGGTGTCCAACTCGTAGCCATGCTGGGCAAAAAATTCCTTCCGCAGTTCGGGACTCCAGATAATATAGTCCTCCGCCTCGAAACTCGCCAGGTACAGGCGGTCCAAAGCCCGGTTTTCCAGGTTCCCCAATCGCTCCTCCAACTTGTCAATGATGTGCGTAAAGTGGTGGTGGGTAGCTTTCTTTGAATAATGATCCATGATGAAACCGTCGGACTGATCGCTTTGCATCCACATTCGCTGGCCCAGCGGACTGACCACTGCCCGGGTAAGCACCCATTTCCCGGCTGGTAGTTCCAGGCTGGTTTGATTGCCTTTGAGTTGAGTGATATCGAAGAAGCGTGCTTTCTCCGGATTGCGAATGATTCCTTTAGCTGTCAGCGGGTAGGCAAACAGGGCGACATCTTCGTAATAAGTCGGGAAGCCATTGGGTTCGATTTGAGGGAATAGCGAAAATTCACCATAAGGTTTGGTGAAGGTAGTGGGAATAGCTGGAAATCCGACTTCAGAAAGGCGAACCGGCCCCTGCACCGTATCTTTCCAGAATAGCAGCCGCATGATCATTTCGTCGGGAGGCGTCCAGGGACCACCAGCATTCCAGCCATTGGAAACGGATAGGCCCAGAGAAAGGCCCAAAGCTTCCGCTTCCTGAACCGCGAAGGTTATTCCATCCATCATATCGGGGCCCATAAAGGCATTGCCAGACGGGATGATGCCGTAGGGATCGGCGATGCCCATGTCAAAAATATCGACACCGCCCAGGCCCATTTGTTTGAATTCTGATAATTCTTCTGTGATTCTTGTGTAGTCGAAATTGCCATGTGCCCATAGCCAATAACCTCGGGGTTTCGCAGCATCCGGTGGCTGCACAAACACATCCCGGGCAGTCTCCTGTGCATGCAGTGAATCGTCGGGAGTAAGTGAAAAGCCAATTGTCAGGCAGATAAGTACCAGGGATCTAAGAAAAGAAGGGTTCATAGCTTATCGATTTGGGAGTGTCGGGGTTTGGGCAATAGAAACAAGCCCAAAAAGGTCAACAGGCCATTTACTATGATGATTTCATAGCCGAGTTGATAGCCTCCAAACCAGTCTTGAGATTGTGTATCCAGGCTTAGGGAGATCAGGGGCGTAAGGAGGCACAATGCCGGAATCCATCGATCTCGTATTTGTCGGGATGAGACCATGCCAAACGCAAAGAGTCCCAGTAACGGTCCATACACATAGCCGGAAACGCGGATAAAAGAACTAATCACGCTTTGATCGTTGAAGGCCTGAAAAATCATAATGCAGATGAATATCAGAAAAGAAAAGGCAAGATGCACCCCACTGCGTATCAGGGGCTTGTCTTCGCGATCTTTTTGGTAGCCCAAAAAGTCGATACAAAAGGCTGTCGTGAGACCCGTCAGGGAAGAATCGGCAGAAGAATAAGCTGCTGCAGCGATGCCGATGATAAAAGTGATCCCTGCCAGGAGGCCCAGGTGCTCCGTTGCCAGGATGGGATAAAGCTGGTCCGAACGAGCGGGAAGGGCGATCATATTTTCCTGGGCAAATATCAATAAGGCGCTGCCCAAAAAAAGAAATACAAAATTCACCAAAATGAGGACCAGGCTAAGTAGAATCATATTCTTCTGAGCGTCTCGAAGGGTCGGGCAGGTGAGGTGCTTTTGCATAATCGCCTGATCCAGCCCATTGGTCATCACAGTCAGTAATATCCCGGTAATGATCAGTTTGAAGAAGTTTTGAGGGCTTTCCCAGGAACCAAAAAATATTTGGGAAGAACTGTCTGCCCACACTCTGCGCTGTAGGGCCGCGAAAGAAATATCCAGGTTATCAGCGACTGCAAATATGCTAACGACGACTGCCAGCAGGAGGAAGGTCGTCTGCAGGGTGTCTGTAATAATGACCGTCTTGATGCCGCCCTTATACGTGTACAGCCAGATCAGGAGGATGGTAAAAAGGACTGTCGCCCAAAAAGGAATTCCCATCGGATCGCATACGATCAACTGGAGTACAAAGGCCATCAGGTACAATCGGAAAGAGGCACCCAGCAGGTGAGCGAGCAGAAAAAAGCCGGCACCCGTCTTATGTGTGCGGGGACCGAAGCGCTCCTCGAGATATGCATAAATGGAGATCACTTTGCGCCGGTAATAAAGCGGCAGGAATACCAGGGCGACAATCAATAAGCCGATCGCGATTCCAATCACTAATTGGAAATAGGAAAACTGCGTATTGCTCACCTCTCCCGGTACCGAAATAAACGTAATTCCGGATATGGCTACTCCAATCATTCCATATGAAACCAAGGGCCAGGGAGTCCGACGACCCGCCGTATAGAACGAAGTCGAATCGGCCTTTCGGGAAGTGAAATATGAAACCACATATAAGAGCCCGAAATAGCCAATAATTACGCTGAGCGCAAGGAAGGGATTCATGCTTCGGTATTAACTATGACAGATTCTATTCCAAGGAAATCTCCGATCATTTTCAGGGTCGAGGCACGGTGTCCGATTCCCAGGGCAAAGTGATGTGTCGGCCCTTCAGCAAACCAACGGCGAAGAAAAGTCTTGATATCAGGCTGGAAAAAACCGCGGGTATTGGTATTGCCGGTAGGGGGAATCGGCCCTTTTTGGGACTCTCCCTCTGCGATCACAAATTTGAATTTCCCATCCGCTTGCTGAGTAATGCCTAACATGGTAATAGGGCCCGCTTTGAGTTGAAATTCCACACTGGCTCCGGAACCGGGTTTGCCATGGTAGGCTTTCAGGCTGCGCAGTACCGGTTTCCCTTCGGCGATTGCCAGGTGGTGCGGGCCGTCGTGCCCAACCAGGACAAACCCCTCCCGAAAATCAACGGGGTGAAACTCGGCAAAACTGCCTCCCATTCCAAGGCGATCCATTATCAGCATGGCAATGCAGGTTTTCAGATCCATTTCTCCACACATCGGAAAACCACCCGCCGTCAAAAGCGAATTGCCCACGATGAAATTACTGATCAATTCGCGGCTCACAGATCCAGGTTTTCCTTCATAGTAATACGCCAGCCCATCGAGTTTTTTTTCTTCTATGAAAGCATTGAGGGCCACCCAGGCCTGAGCGGCATGTCGCAAGTCTTCAGGCCTTAGTTTTTGGGTGATGGGATCTGACTGGGGATCAGGGGTATCGAAAAAAGAGAGGACCTGAACCTCGTAGTCAGCGGTTTCGGATTCCGATACTTTTTGATAGTGGCTGAGCACTTCCTCCACTTCCGTTTGCACAATGTGGCAGCCAAATGCGGCGGTTAGCAGGGTCGGGTCTGTGTGCATGTCCAACATGGCCTCCAGTACATGTCCCATTTGACCGATGCGGGCGGTACGCAGGGCGCGTAATACTCCCGCAATCCGGCAATATTCGGCGACCTCAGCTTCTGCTTCCGGATCTTCGTACAGAGTGCCAATCACCATCGGCGGAATGGCCCTACCCAAACGCTGCGCCACACAGGCAAACTCGGGAAGCGAACAGATGTCGTCATTGAGCAGTTGCATCCGCGTTGTGGCTCGGGTATAATCCATCGCCTGCATAGGCTGGAGGGCGACCAAAACAATAGGAATCCTGAGCTCCCGAAATATCGGTGCAATCGTGCTGGAAGTCGCATAAGTCAGCATATCGACAAACAGCAGATCCAGATCGGCTGCTTTGAGGCGGGGAAGCAACTCATAGGCGGTAGTCGAGCAGTCAGAAATTCCAAAATCGTGAACATGGACCGCCTGTTGTTCTACCAGGTTGACAAAAACAGAGAGCTTCTCCTGCATTTCTGTCAGCAGACCTTCAAACTGAGCCCAATAGGTGTGATGCCCGACCCCCATAATACCGATATGGGGAAGTTGTTTCTTTTGCCGGGCTTGAAAGGTCAATCCTGAATAGATAGGGTCCATAACTGATCTGGATATGAGTGGCACAAAACATAATTGGTAACTGCTTAGCAGTCTGCTATAGCCGGATTCCGACCCGGCTAGCCAGGTGCCTTCGCTTTGGCGAATAGGGTTGGCGGACCGGAATCCGCCAATAGCCCTTGCAGGGCTAAGTAGTTACCATAGTTGCACGAAATCTACCCCATTTGCAAGAAAATAGCGAAGAGATTTAACGTTTTGGGGAGTAGCCAGAACCTATATTTAACTGCTGGAGGGGGGATGCCCACAGGAAGATTATTTATTCAAAATTTTTGATACAAAGATTATCCATTCAGATTCTGGAACTTCTTTGTCAATATAGTAATCTGGGATTATGCCAATATCGTCTACTATCATATCCGGAATCCGTAGACTTTTTGATAGGGCATATACCAAAACGTAATTATCACAAGGAGAATACGTTAAATTCAAATTTGATACGTCAAGCGCTCCCATTGTTGTAGTTCCGAAAAGCTTGACTTTTTTACTCTGCTTTGCCTCCAGTAAAAATTGTTCATCTGTACTGGCATTGTTTTGATTTATCATTACTCCCACATTTCTGGGGAATGGATGTATTGTGTCAAATTCTGTAACCGTAATATTAGACGAGTTCAGATTGACAAAGCTTCCCAGATGTTTGGATAATGTGTCAAAATCAGATTTGTACTCCGCCATTTCCTCTTCTGTTGGATTGAGTCCAAATTCCAAGGCTATTCCCGTATTGGTTGCCATTTGATACATTCTTTGGTTATTTAATGGAGTGGAAAGAAATTCAACACCAGGCATACGAATAGGATTAGTGTATATGATTGGCAAGAGTTCCGCGAAACTGGCATCGTTTCCTCCCGTTCCATTCCTAATATCAATTATTAAGTTTTCAGTACTCAATATTCTGGTACGGTTTGCTAAAACAACACTGTCAATTAGCGGCTTTTGGGTTCCATCAAATGAGGGAATTCTAACATATAAGGTATTTTCGGTTAGTTGTTCTATAAATGGGGTAGTTGAGTTTACATATTTTGTATGTAAATCATTTTGAGGTTCGTTGTTCTCTTCCTTCTCCTTTAGGTTTTCAACAGGCTCTTCGGGATCATTTTCCTGAGAATTAACTTCACCGGTATAATGCAATTCCACATGAGCTTTACGAAAGAACATGAGCCATTCCCTTAATGCAGATTCACATACAACGGGATCTTCTATAGCACTGATTTTTTCATTGTATATCCGATTATGCAGGCTATAGGATTGCTCTCCTTTTTTGTCAACGATATACTGAAATCCAGCATCATTTTCTTCAAAGGTCTTTTTCATCCAATTGAAAGTAGATTCACAATCACAATCTTGGCCCAGAATGATCAGCGGTAAAAATGTTAATAGAAATACTGCTAAGTTTTTCATATGTATTTTGTATGTAGCACCTATAAAAATGGAACCGTTCCATTTTAGCACTTATGATCTCAGACAGAATGGACCTCCCATATATGACTTAGCCGGATGAATAGGGTAGCTCCTTGTTTTGCTATGGATAGCTTAAATATCCAAAAAATCCTGTGGCCTGCAAAGTCCTGACCAGTATTTTGTGGAAGCATAAACTTAGCCCATGTTTGGGAAAGGAAAACAGGATATACGATATACATCAGAGGTAGGCACAAGCCGGTATCTTCTCCTAATCCTGTCCAATTCTTGCCAAATATCGATCCCTTGGAGAACTGGTAAAAGTGTCTTATTTCACTTACAGAGCATGTGCATTATTTTGGTATTTTTCCCGAAAATTTCCATGATCACCTACGGCAATCCCCAAAATGATGCAGACCTCCGACAGATGCTCGACTTGCAGCGGGCGAATCTTCCCGCTCAGATCAGCGAGACGGAACTACAGGTAGAAGGATTTGTTACGGTCCACCACGATTTTGAATTGCTGAAAGCGATGAATGATCCCTACCCGCATATCATCGCGCGGGAGGCTGAAAAGGTCGTTGGCTACACCCTGGTGATGCTACCCGCTTTTCAGAATCAAATTCCTGTACTGGTGCCTATGTTTGCGCAATTTAATCGGGCGAAATTTCAGGGACGCCTGCTGGAAGCTATAAATTATGTAGTCATGGGACAGGTCTGCATCGCCAAAGGGTATCGGGGAAAGGGTATTTTCCAGGGAATGTATGCCCAGATGAAACAACAGATGGAGCCGCATTTTGAGGTAATTGTTACTGAAGTATCTATTCGAAATCCCCGCTCCCTCCGCGCGCATACCAAGGTAGGCTTTCATACAATCCGGGAATACCAGGCTGAAACAGGCGAAGAATGGGCCATATTATGTTGGGACTGGAAATGAATAAGCAGATGGACAGATTTAAGTAGTGAGTTTTAGATTGGATACTACTGATTATCGAATAGATAATAGATATGGTCTGTAATCTTTTTAACCATAAATCGTATATTGTAGCATGAGCACAAAATATATTCAAATATTAGAAATGGCCTCAACTCTCTCCAAAGAGGAGTGTATCATGCTCATTAAGGATATTTCGACGGCATTGGTTGAAAACAGACAGGATTTGACGATTCCCGCTGAAATTGAGGAGGAAATGCTAAAAAGTGCCCTCCAAACCCGAGCGAAGATTCGGGCGGGAGAAATGAGAACCTGGTCGTTGGAAGAAGCCAAAGCTAAAATCAATGCCAGAAATAAAGCTTGAGTTATCTGATCTGGCAATAGAACAGATCAATTCCATTTTTGATTTTCACGAAACAATCAGCCAAGGAAAAGGCAGTAATTTTCTAGCGGTACTATGGGATTGTCTTGACGAACTTCAAAAAAGTCCAGAACGATGGCAGTACCTGAAGACGGGGACAGATAAAATCCGCAGAGCTATAACCCGAAATCCGCAATCTATTCTCCTGTATTCATTTGAAGGAGGAACCGTGTTTGTTTATGAAGTATATGATAGCCGACAGGATTGGAAATGAGATAATTCGTATCAATCCGCTTGAGTTTGAGTCCCGCTATGGATGAATTTTTCAATTATGCCAGTGGTCTGAAAATCGGGGGTAAGCTCAGAACAAATGCCCGCACATTTTGAGGCCATTGTCACTAAAG
>CAYGTH010000260.1:0-10229 GCA_964352745.1 uncultured Bacteroidia bacterium | reverse complement strand
CTCCCCTATCAGGCGGCGGTGTCTTTGGCAATGACAGCACGGAACTTCGGCCTACACAACGGTTTTGGAACCTCAAGCAACTGGCCGCTACCCCTGCTAACTTGTTTGCAATGCCCCTTACCTGCAACAATTCTGAAATGTTTGTTGCTGCACTTGGAGACATTGAAAAAGGAAAATATGCTTTCCACATGGTTAATGATGGGCCTGGCAGGAAAGTGGTTTTGGAAGGGCTACCCAACAATCTCAAAAGACTCCAGCTCTATATTACCAGCGAGAACCAGAACATGGAAAAAGGAGAGCGGATCAAAGTCATAAACGGCAAAGCTGAATTCACTATTGGAGCTGCCAGTTTTAGCAGTTTGATAAGTGAATAATCATTCTCAAAAAAGGAGCGATTCCGGGTTGAAGGTATAAGATGACTCCTATTTATTTGACATTGGCTTATCGAATGACCGTAATCGTTCCGGACAAGTCATACTTTAATCCATTCTCTCCGATTCCCCGAATCACATAAACATAGGCTCCTTCTGGTACAGAAATACCATTATAGGTCGCATCCCATCGAAAATCAGGATTCTCAGACTCATATACTTTAACCCCCCAGCGGCTAAAAATCTGGATATTCATATCCCGGAGGCCGAAATATCCGATAAAGAATTCGTCATTATGGCCATCTCCATTAGGGCTAATGGCATTCGCCGCAAATAGTGTTACATCATCCAATACAACGGTTGCAAATGCGGTATCTGAACATCCGGTTGAAGAGTAAGCAATCAGCATAACCTCATACGTACCCGGCTCTGGATAAGTGTAAGTCGGATTTTCTTCTGTGATCGGAGACATGTTCTCCACAAAAAACCATTCATAGGAATCAGCTCCTATAGAGGTATTGATAAATGAGAGGATACCGGGGGCAAAAGCTGCACTATCGGACCGGGTAAAAGAGGCCTCAGGGAATTCAAAGAAAGGACTTACCGTAATGGAATCAGTCGTTCCTTCACAACTCCCGACATAGGCAGTTACGGAAATTGTTATTTCTTGCGTTGGAAAAACATCAATACTCTGAGTCGTTTCGCCGGTACTCCAGATATAGTTATCCCCTCCCGAAGCAGTCAAGACAATTGCTCCTCCCTGACACAGGAAGTTTTCTCCGTCAATGCTGGTAATCGGCTGAGGGATCACATCAATGGTAACTTCCGCTGTATTGGAACAACCATTAGCATCCGAACCAATCACCGTATAAGTTGTGGGGGTGGTAGGGGAAGCGGTAGGATTCGCTTCATTGGGATTAGATAACGATCCTCCCGGAGACCATTCATAGGTAATTCCGCCGGAGGCAAGTAATTGTGTCTGATCCCCTTCGCAAATAATCTCGTCTGCTGAGGTCGTGATATCGGGTAAGGGGTTGACTGTAACTTCTACCTGATCATCATCTGTACAACCATTTATATCGGTAACCGTTACCGTATAGGTCGTGGTAGCTGATGGACTCGCGATTGGGTCTGCAATCTCAGGATCTGTCAGGCTCGAGGCAGGGGTCCAGGAATAAGAAACCCCTCCAGCGGCTTGTAAAGGAATTCCAAATCCGACACACACATCAAGCGGTTCGCCCGCATCTGCTACTGCAGCGGGCACGACACCTACTTCAATAGATTTTGTGCTGATGCAGCCATCTGTACTGGTTGCTGTTACGGTATATACAGTCGGGGTGGTGATAGTTGCAGTAGGACTGGCGATATTAGGGTTGTCCAGCCCCGCTGCGGGAGTCCAGGAAAACGAAACGCCTCCGCTGGTCGCCAGGACAATATCCTCCCCATCACACACAAATGTATCTTCCAGGGTGAATACCTCAAATACGGAGACCGTTACCGAATCTAATCCCTGGCAGCCCAGAGAATTGACAGAGGACACATAAAAGACGGTAGTGGTATCCAGGTTTTGAACTGTTGGAGTCTGGCTATTGGGATTATCCAATAATCCCGCGGGTGTCCAGGCATAAGAAATTCCCCCATTAGAGGAGGCGCTGATACCGACAGATCCTCCCCGACAAATAACAGTATCTTCGCTTGCGAATACTTCCAGCCCATCTATGGCGATAGATACCTGATCAGTATCTGTACATCCATTCGCGTCAGTAACCTCAAGGGTATAAGTGATTTGATTGCTAACAACAACTGTAGGATTGGAAACATTTGCAGGAGATAAAAATCCAGTCGTAGGAGTCCAGCTATAAGCAGCCCCATTGGCCACTGCATTCAGGGTGATTGTATCTCCCGGACACACATCCAAATCCGCACCCGCATCTGCTACCGGATTCGGATAGATAATTACCTGCCGGAATATGGTATCTGCGATGTTACAACTGGTCGGATCGCTGACGATCAACTCCACATCGTAGGTGCCCGGAGTTGTAAAGGTATAAGTGGGCTCGAACTGAGTAGAAGTCCCTCCATCATCAAAGTCCCAGGCGTAGGTAGTAGAAGAAGGGATTGTACCTGCGCTTTGATTATCAAAGTTAATGGTCAGAGGCGCGCAACCTTCGGCTTGGGGAAAAGGCTGATTGACGGAATCGCGGGTAAAGAAAGCAGCTTCCAGTGCCGAAAGATCGAAGCCCATCTTGAAGATCGCAAGATTACAACTTTGACTGGGGTTATTGGGGCTCCACACACCAGGCGTGGAAGGGAAATTGGGTCCGGGGCCCTGATTACTGGCACATCCTGAGCAAACTGCATGATACACCACCCCCTCCCGGTCAAACCGGCATGTACCTCCGTCCACATGTTCGCCGGTTGCGAAGGTGTTTACTGCTCCCAGGAAGGTGGCAAATGTGAGGTTTTGCATATCCCGATCAAAAACCGCCATGTAAATATCGTTTCCATCGGTATTGGACTGGATGGCATCAGGCGTAACGGGCAAGCCAGTAGTAGAGCCATTACTATTGACATTGCCGCCCCAGCCAGTGATGTAAACATTATCACATCGATCTACCAGAAATGCAGTCGGAGAAATATCCGGATCCGGCCTGCCTGTACCAAAACGAGTTGAAAATATCGTGGTAGTCAACGCATTATCCATTTTCATAACAAACTGCTTCCCACTCGGTACATTGTATATAAGCCCTGAAGCTGGTGAAACGATTGGAAAATTGCCTGTGGTTTGGCCAGCTACATAAATGTCTTCATTTCTATCAATTTCAAGTAAAAAGATCTGGTCGTACTGACTCGTTCCTACATAACGTCCACCAGTTATCGCAGAACCCGATGGATTCATGCGAATTACAAATCCATCTGCAAATCCACCCGGCGCACCATTTATACTTGGGAAATTACTACTTCGGGTTCCCCCTGCCACAAACATATTGTTCTGATCGTCCAACTTGATGGTATACGCAGCATCACTGCTGGATCCCCCTAAATAGGTACTGTATAGCAGGCCGGTAAGGGAGGAATTCAGTTTGAATACGACGCCATCCTGTGGTCCGCTCAACTGGTCCTGAATCGCACCAAAAGTAGTAGGGAAATTGCCGGATCGGGTGCAAATAGCTACATATACATCGTCCTGATCATCTACAATGATCTCTCCCCGGCCATCATCTCCATAATTGTACTTCAGTCCACTAAACGTAAAAGCATCCACATTTTCATTTACCCCATCGTCGCCAGATCCACCGACAAAAGTAGAACTGATCAAATTACCCGTTAGTCCCAATTTGGATACATATATATCATATCCTCCTCCCCACGAAGTATCAAATCCATTGGAGGTTATGGGAAAGTTTGGAGAATTTGTCCTGCCGACGACCAACAATTCATCCGACTGATTCACAATCATACTATGTGGCTGGTCGTCTGCCACGCCTCCCAGATAGGTAGAATACAATAAGGTGGTACCACTGGGGTTAAACTTGGCTATTGTTGCATCTGAAGTACCTCCTGCAAAAATGGTCTGGAATGCACCTGTAGTGGTAGGGTAACCATTGTGGGGAAGTCCGGCCCATTCCGCCCCCCCTGCATAGGCGTTGCCGTTCACATCGTAAGTAGCTGTGAAGCCAAAATGGTTGGAAGTGGAACCACTATGCGTTGAAAAAATTAATGTCGGATCAATAACAAGCTCTAGATTGGGATCATATCCATTAGGCAAATCATATGTCAAGATATCTTGTTTAAGTTTGAACCGTGCGGGGACCTGCTGATTTCGCCCAGCTATAGACTGATATGCTACAGGAGGCATTTCTTTGAGTTGCCGAACGGATGTTTCCACATGGAGTTCTTCCTTTTTTAAAGATAGGCCATCAACCCCTTCATACCGCAATCGAATCTGATCAGGATCTGCGCCTGCCTGAACAATAAAATCATACTTAATGGTATTGCCCACTCCATAAATTCGCATATCAATCCCAGGATAGATAGACTTATAGGTTAGTAATTTGTATAAGCGAACCCCTTCGGCCCAGCGGCCAGGATCATTCCCCAGATAGTAATTGTGAAATTCGGGTGAAATCATTTCCGGATCAATGGTGCCCTCTCCTATCATTCCATCGAAGTAAATTCGATATACATGACTATACACCATGGAATCTTCTTCATGGGGTTCCTGTACAGCATGGTGGGAGTTTTCAGGCGTTTCAAAAAAATGCCAGGTCATCCTGTCTTTTTCAAAGAAAATTTCTCCGCCTGATAGCTTAACTTTATACATGACATGGTCATCCCACTGTCCTTTATTTTCAATAAACCGTAAATCACTTTGTCCTATTTCCGGAATAAGCAATTCAAGGGGTTCTTGCTGCTCCGCAGTAAGCATTGAACAGGCGAAAAAAGTGATTAGAAGAATGCGTATAAATCGGGTATTCATGTTCCTGGGTAAAATGGGTTTTCGGTATCACCTAGTGTATATAACGGGATTCCTGTTGGTTTCGCTTACCCCGAGTAGTAAGAATCTTAAAATACGATTCAGAATCCATATAATTCAACTGGAATTAAAAAAGGTGTATGGATGGATGGGATTCGATACATTTGGATGATCTATCGTGAAATTATATTTCTTTTGAATGCAATCCTATCAGATAAGTCACTGGGAACAATCAGCTTTCTTTAGCCAGATTGATGTACTCGTAATTGGGAGTGGAATCGTCGGACTAAACGCTGCAATTCGCATAAAAGAACTCAACCCCCGCTATAAAGTTATTATTATCGAACGGGGTCCCTTACCAGCAGGAGCAAGTACCCGAAACGCGGGCTTTGCCTGTTTTGGGAGTGCAAGTGAGTTACGTGCTGATTATCAGGCACATGGGGCAGCTGTGTGGGAACTTGTTGCCCGCAGGTGGGAAGGCCTCCAAGCTCTCCGGAAATTATTGGGCGATGCGAATATCGGATATGAACACCTGGGAGGGTTTGAGCTATTTGGAGAATCTGATGCACAAGAATACGAAGCTTGTGCGGCGCAATTACAAGCGTATAATCAGGAGCTAAAATCCATTACGGGCAGAGAGGGCGTATTTCAACAAGCCTCCTCTAAAATTGGAGAAATGGGTTTTTCACAAACCAAGTACCTGATTGAGAATACTGCGGAAGGGCAGATTGATACAGGGCTTATGATGAAAAACCTGATCACCCTTGCCCGGTCAGTTGGCATTGAAATCATAAATGGCCTTACCATTACCTCAGTTGAAGAAGGCAGTGCATGTGTTCGAATACAAACAGAATCAGGATGGGAACTTGAAGCGTCGAAAGTACTGATAGCAACCAATGGATTTGCCCGGGACCTGCTACCTGAGCTTGCTGTTCACCCTGCTCGCAATCAGGTTCTCATCACGACTCCCCTACCCGATTTACGCGTGCGCGGATGTTTTCATGTTGACAGAGGCTACGTGTATTTCAGGAATGTAGGGGATCGACTCCTGGTTGGGGGCTTCCGAAATTTGGAAGAAGACAGAGAGACTACTGCTGAATTTGGACATACGGAAACCATCCAAACTGCTTTGCACACATTCGTTTCAGAAGTGATTCTTCCCGGGCAGCCATGGGAAGTAGAGCGAACCTGGAGTGGGATACTAGGCGTTGGGACTAACAAAGCTCCAATTATCCGCCGGATATCAGATCGGATACAGATCGGCGTCCGACTCGGAGGAATGGGAATTGCCATTGGGACCCTGGTGGGGCGTGAAGCCGCAAATTCCCTGATGGATTCCTGATTTGACAGGGGAAATTGATTACCTTTGCTGCCAAATTTCAATTCAATGAGACACATACCCATATATTTATTCATTTGTCTTTGCGTACTTGCTTGCCAGGCGCCACAACAAAGCGGACAATCAGAGACCGAAAATATCGCAGCTGATACACTGAGATACCCTTCGGAGAAGCACCTTAAAAACATTCGTCAACTTACCTTCGGAGGGGATAATGCCGAAGCCTATTTTAGCTTTGACAATTCATCTCTTGTATTACAGGTTGCCCACGAGGCCAATGGCATTCCCTGTGATCAGATTTTTTATGGAAAAATTCCAACAGCAGCAGGAGCAACTTTTGAAATGAAACGTATCAGTAATGGTCTCGGCAGAACCACTTGCGCCTATTTTATGCCAGGGGATCAGACCATTATTTATGCCTCTACCCACATAAGTTCGGATGAATGCCCACCGAGTCCGGATCGTACAAAAATCAAAAAATATGTATGGCCTATCTATGACAGCTACGAATTATTTATCGCTGACCTGGAAGGGAATATCCTCAACCAACTCACAGATAATGACGCATATGATGCCGAGGCGACCGTATCTCCCCAGGGCGATAAAATCGTATTTACCTCAACCCGAAATGGGGACATCGATCTGTACACTATGAATATAGATGGAAGTGATGTGCAGCAGGTTACAAATGAGTTGGGATATGACGGCGGCGCCTTCTTTTCTCCAGATGGGAAAAAGTTGATTTTCAGGGCTTCCCGGTTTGAAACAGAAGCGGCCAGGACTGAGTACAAAGAACTCCTGACGCAAGGTCTTGTGGCTCCGACAGAAATGGAATTATTTATCTGCAATGTGGATGGATCAGACTTACAGTCGATTGCTCCATTAGGGAATGCCAACTGGGCACCCTACTTCCATCCTTCTGGCGACAAGGTTTTATTCTCCTCCAATCACGCATCTGAAAGCGGACGCCAGTTCAATGTCTTCATGATCAATCTCGACGGAACCGGCCTGGAACAGATTACGTTTGATGAGCAGTTTGACTCCTTTCCTATGTTTTCTTATGATGGAAAGCAGTTGGTTTTTGCTTCTAATCGCAACAATGGCGGCACAAGAGATACCAATGTATTTCTTGCAGACTGGGTCGAATAAAGCTGGGACAAATCGAAAGATTGTTAGAGGAACTCTTTTCAACCAACAAGCCCGTAGCATATTACCTACATGCTTCGGGCTTGTTGGTTGAAAAGAAAGCCTTAGACCATGTTTGGAACGCTAATTTCCTTAGAAACTGGCGGCTTCCGGAACCTGATCTGCACCATTTCTACTCGAAATAGCTCGCTATTTCTGCGCAAAATGGCTTGTCAGAACCCTAAATCCACCAGTTTCGCTAACAAATTTACTGTCCCAAACATGGTCTTAGCGGTTCAGGAACTTGAAGTTCACCAGGAACTCTGCATAGACAGGAACTTTACGACCTTTTTGTTCTCCAGGCACCCAACTGGGCATAAGCTTAGCGAGCCTGATCGCTTCCTGATCGCATCCATATCCGATTCCCCGGACAATGATGGGGTTGGAAATGCTCCCATCAGCTTCTACGACAAAGCGAAGATAAACACGGCCTTCGATCTTATTTTCAATAGCCTCCTGAGGATATTTGATCTTCTTGCGAAGAAAAATTCCCAGGGCATTTCTTCCGCCTGGAAATTCAGGCATCTTATCTGCAAAAATCAGGGGCCCTGTGATCGCTTCTGGCTCAGGCTGAGATTCTTCCAGGATAATTTCAGCTGCTGCTGTACTAGCCGGTTCCGTTGTTTCGATTTCTTCAGCGGGTAATGGAGTCGTAACCGCTACTGCTTCACTGTCTGCGGAGACGCCTTCGTCAACACTCGTAGTTGCTTCATTATCAAGCAATGGAAGTGCCGATTCAGTATCTGCAGAGGCCAAAAGGATATCCTCTTTATCATCTGCAACTTCGATGAAGCGGCTATAGGTACTGGTTGCCTTATGCTCATTTTCGGCAATCAGATTTACCAGAAATTTACCGGGAAGAGGATAAGTATAGCGAACAAATTGTCCAATTTTCTTGGTCACTCCATTTCCGAAATCCATTCTGTAGTTGATGGATTTGTCGAAGTCCTGAATAGCAAACATCATCTCCTCTCCAGCCTTGCGATCCCCTTCGATTGCAAACCGAAACTGATTCATAGATTCCACTTCATTTTCCGGAGCCTCTGAAGGCGCATCGCTACTTTCCTCCTCTGATACAAACTCTTCAGCGGGCTCAAAGCGACTCACTTGCTCAAAGTTGAATTTACTTCGGTCTTCAGAAACCAGGATACTGAGATAGTCATCCATTGACCGAATGGTATCGGGTGAAAGCTGATTGGGATACTCGACAATCAATTCGGTATTATCTACCTCAAACATCTCGGATACCCGATCGATACTCAGGTCGTCATAAGCAACTTTTCGTGCACTGCCAGGAGATTTCACCAGAAAGGATACCAGTCCGACTGCTGCGATTGTCATGAGTCCACCAACTGAAATCATAACGACTCGTTTGCGTGCGCGTTCTTTGGATTCGACTTCCCTGATATAGGAAGTCAGGTTTTTTGATTTTGTATTTTTTTCTCCCATAGCCGTATTTTCTGCGAGTTGAGACACGATTGCGCCGCATGAGTCAACCAATATTTCGACCCACTAAACTATTCACAACTTGAATGCCAAGCCTGATAAACAGGGGCTAAAAAAGGAACAAAAAGAATATAAACCCTACATATAAGGCCAAGCAATCCAAATTGTCCCTCCTCATATTTTATTGCGAATTTTATAGCGCGTGCAAGGTATTGGGAAGGGGGCTTGATCTGCTTAGATATCAAGCTTTTCGCGAAACTCCTTGTAGATATTCTCCCCAAGGAGTTTGGCCCAAATGGTGTGGAGTTGCTCGGTCATTTCTGCTTTGGGGCAATCTTTAGATGTGAAGCCAACAAATTTAATTTCGACTTCTTTCTGAAGATTCCATCTGCGTTTTGCAATAACCAGGATGTTGTTTTCATTCAAGTCTGCATGGCTTACATCAAGGTTGTCCACCTCTTTGAATACCTGCAAAATGAACTTAAGGTCATTGCTGGTCAATTCACTAAAACTATCTTTTTTAGAAATGCCAGATCTTTTGAGATAGTCCTTTAGGGTATTGCGTTCGATGTATTCACGGGCATAGTACTTGCCTTCTGCTGCAGTTTCAATCTCACTCAATTCGCCATAGTATTTCAATTCTTTTTGATAAAGCTTTTGAAATGCATCATATTTCTCAGCCACCTTCACTTCTTCAGTGGGCAACAGCTTGATGACTTTGGTGATCTTCTCGCCTATGGGCAGTACTTTCTTAGTTGCAAATTCGACATCTAGCAATACACCTTTCACCTCAAATAATTCATTCAAACTCATTAGTTTCTCTTTCTTTAGCACCTCTTCCCTTGCCACTGGATTTGGAGTAACCTTAGGATTTTCGATTTCCTTCTTTTTTTCGAGGGCAGCCGATACTACTGGTTCCGATTTCGGAGCAGGAGAAGGTGTGGGTTTTGGAGTGGGGATAGGTGGTGTTGGGGTAGAAAGGGCGAGGGGTTGAACCTCTGGGATCAACGTTGAGCTTTTTATGGCTTCGTTGATATTCCAAAGAATCACTTCGCGAGGCATACCGAGTTTAATTCCTTTGGGAACAAAGCGCATCTCATACTCTTTGATCTTGTCGGTGGTTTTACAGGTAATGCGGATTTCATCGAGCATTTTATTCCGAGCGATCTGAGCCGTACGCTCAGCCTCAATTCTTCTTTTTTCTTCTTCTTTTTTTCGACGCTCTTCTTCTTCTTTTTTACGTCGTTCCTCTTCTTCGCGGCGCTTGCGTTCCGCTTCTTTTCTTTTGAGTTCTTCTTCTTTTTTGCGGCGTTCCTCCTCTTCTCGGCGTTTTCGTTCAACTTCGGCACGTGCTTCAATAGCAGTATTTGTCCGATCCATCAACCCTTCAATGATCGCTCTGTATTCGGAG
>CAYGTH010000259.1:0-10255 GCA_964352745.1 uncultured Bacteroidia bacterium | reverse complement strand
GCATCCACAAATTCCGGAGCCGGAATACAGGCTGTCAAGACGATGAGATAGAGGTAGAATAGGTGCTTCATTCGGCTAAATTAATCTTATTCCCGTACAATTGAATGCGTTTTTTATTTGATTTGTTACCCGTCTTTCCCAATTCTTACCGTAATTTGATACCTGCTAATTAAAAAGAAAGCTTCCAATATTAATATTGTGACAAAATATCTGGCCTATTTATTCCTGATGATTCTGCTTTCTGTTTCGGCTTGTACGGCACAGCAAAAGAAAGAAGGTAATCGACTTATCAACGAAAGCAGCCCTTATTTGCTGCAACATGCCTACAACCCGGTGGACTGGCATCCCTGGGGAGATGAGGCGATGGAAAAGGCCCAGAAAGAGAATAAACTGATGATCATCAGTGTGGGGTATGCGGCTTGCCATTGGTGCCACGTGATGGAGCATGAGTCTTTCGAAGATTCAGCAGTAGCTGCCTTGATGAATGCAAATTTTGTATCGATCAAAGTGGATCGGGAGGAGCGTCCGGATGTGGACAATGTCTATATGGATGCTTGCCAACTCATGAGCAGAGAAGGCTGTGGCTGGCCTCTGAATGCAATTGCACTGCCCGATGGTCGCCCTATTTTTGCCGGTACTTATTTCCCTAAAGAGCAATGGTCCCGAATCCTGGAGCAGATTAGTGAATTTTATGAAAAGACGCCGGAAAAAGCGGAGGAAATTGCAGCGCAGGTTACGGAAGGAGTTCGGAGCCTGGAGACCATTCCCCTGAATACAGAACCGGCTACCTTCACCCAGGAAAATCTCGATGAGGCATATGCCAATTTTAAACCGCTCATAGATGTTAAACTAGGAGGCAGAAAAGGAGCGCCAAAGTTTCCTATGCCGAATAACTATCAATTCCTGATGCGATATTTTTATCTGACAGGAGACACAACGGTACGGGAAGCGGTTTTGACAACCCTGGAAAAAATGGCGGCTGGTGGAATCTATGATCAGTTGGGCGGTGGGTTTGCCCGATACTCAACAGATGTCGAGTGGAAAGTACCGCATTTTGAAAAGATGCTGTACGACAATGGGCAATTAGTAAGTCTTTATGCCGAAGCCTTCCAACTCACCCATGATCCTGTATTCGAACAGGTTATTCGGGAGACACTCGACTTTATAGAGCGGGAACTGATGGATGAGAGTGGAGGCTTCTATTCCTCGCTGGATGCGGATAGCGAAGGGGAAGAAGGAAAGTTTTATGTGTGGACATATGAAGAGGTGGAGGCTGCTTTAGGAGCAGATGCGACGACTTTTGCCGATTATTACGACGTGCGGGAAAGTGGGAATTGGGAAAAAGGGCATAGCGTATTGCGAATGTTGCGTTCTAAAACAGAGGTCGCTTCCCGGAATGATATTTCGGAGGACGAACTGAACAAATTACTGGTTCGCAGCAAAGAGAAGCTCATGAAAATTCGGGATGGCAGAGTCCGGCCGGGTCTGGATGATAAAGTCATCACTTCCTGGAATGCGCTGATGCTCAAAGGCTATGTTGATGCGTATCGGGGACTGGGCGATGAGGCTTTTCTGGAAATGGCCTTGAAGAACGCCAATTTCCTCAAGGAATATGCGATGCAGAAAGACGGACGCCTGAACCGCATTTATAAGGACGGGAAAAGCTCCATCAATGCTTTTTTGGATGATTATGCCTTAACGGCCGAAGCCTTTGTCAGCCTGTACCAAGTTACCTTTGATGAACAATGGTTAAGGGATGCTGAATTGTTGATCCAATATGCCAATGCGAATTTTATCGATGAGGCTTCGGGTATGTTTTTTTACACCTCTTCCGGAGACGATCCCCTGATTGCCCGTAAAATGGAAACTACCGATAATGTCGTGCCGGGATCTAATTCCAGTATGGCAAAGGCATTATTTCTGCTGGGTACCTTTTTGTCGAATGAATCCTATCTGGATCAATCGAAGCAGATGCTCAACAATATGCGGGCAGAAGTCGTAAAAAACCCGCCTTACTATTCCAATTGGCTTTCGACCATGATCTGGCAAGTAAAAACCCCCTATGAAGTAGCTATTCTGGGCGATGATTTTGCAGCGGCCCGGAAAGAATTGGATCAACAGTTTTTGCCTACTTCATTTTTGCTGGGGGGAAAAACGGAAGGCGATTTGGAGTTGTTGTCTTATAAACTGGTGCCGGGACAAACGACAATTTATGTTTGTCAAAACAAAGTGTGTAAATTGCCGGTAACGTCTGTCAGCGAAGCATTGAATTTGATTAAATGATGAAACACGGAATCCATATCCTGTTCCTTTCGCTGCTGGTGATCTTTGCCAGTTGTAAAAATCCAAAACGCGGGGCCCTCAGCCCGGAAGAACGAACTGAGCTGGAGAGGCTGGTAGATTCTCCCCGATCAGCCGAATATAAGTTTTATGTATTGGCTGGTAAGCTTTCCAAGTTGTTGGATGAAGCCATGGCGATTGAGAATGATGAGGCGGCAATGGCGCATTTGCGGGAATTTACAGTCGAAAATGACCTCGCACTCCAAACGCTGGCCGAAGAAATCGACGACTGGGCTAAGGTAATCCCGGATGATGAAAGGATAGAAGTAATTCTCAAGTTGATGGATCGCCCATTTGCGCAACAACTCAGAACGCATGTGCCTGCTTTTCGCCGCCGGATTGCCTATAACCCAAGCTATCAGTCAGATTTTGATGCCTTGTTTGGAAAGGTGAAATTTTGGCGGTAGCACTATTCCTCCATATAAGTAGCCCCTAAGCCACTCACTTCATCCGCGAGCAATGCGCTGCCAAAGCAGCTTGAAAATCCGATGACCAGGACAATGAGTGAGCTGAGTAAAAAAGCCATTCCCCGTTCTTTATCTTTTTGGATAAAAAAGATAATTGCAAGTACTACATTGATAAAAACATGGATACCGATTACGACCATGGCTGTCGCAAGAATTCCCAAACTGCGCCCAGGGCCATTGACGTTCACTGCAAAAATAATGACGGTGTAGGTCAGTAAAATCAACAGATTAATTCCTGCTATTTTCTTAAGGTATTGCATGACTCAATTCGTTACGGAGGTGGGCTAATTTATCTTTGAATTCATCCCGGTAAAAGAGATTCATGGTTTCAAAAGGAATGATGCGACCATCGGGATGAACGATGTGGACGCATGATTTTTTGATCGCACGCACATCGAAGTCATACGCATCCATAAAGTTCATGATGATAATCCGAAACAGGTGATTGTAGCTCAGGTCGGGTGCGGATATTTCGGGCAGACAGCACAGCAGGTGATGTAGCTTTTCCTGAACCGAATCAACCGATTCTCCCGTGCTGAACATTTCCAGTACCTGCCGGTGAACTTCGGGCTCCTGCTCATATACGATTGTATTTTTGCTATTGTTAAGCAATGATTCGGGGTCAATGAGGTGGGTCAGGGGAAAAACTTCCCCATTGAGTTTGAGGGCATAGGCCATGATGAGGGCATCCGGATTGCAGGGAACCGGGATTAAGTCATTAGGCTGGAAAATGGGGCTTTGTTTCAGGATTTGATTACGAATTTCGGTATTGGTCATCCGGTCTTTGGCCGGGTCAAAGTGTTCCAGGCGACCACTGACTTGTGTGGGTTGAAAGGTTACGCCCCGCACGCAGGGCTGTTTCAGTGCATAGTCGATAACCGGCCCAATTTCGTCATCGTTTAGCCCCTTTTGAAGGGTTACCACCAGCGTCGTTGAGAGGTTCGCCTCATTCAAATTTGCCAGGGCCTTTTTGCGCACTTCGGTCAGGTCCTGTCCTCGCAACTGCTGCAATACTTCTGGCTTGAAAGAATCAAATTGCAGGTACACCTCAAAATCGGGCTGATAGCTGGCGAGCCGTTGGGTGAAGGCCAGGTCTTTTGCAATGCGAATGCCATTGGTGTTGAGCATCAGGTGCTTGATCGGGCGGGCTTTTGCCAGATCGAGGATTGCAAAAAAATCAGGATGGACCGTCGGTTCTCCTCCGCTGAGTTGTACGACATCAGGCTCCCCTTCGCTGGCAACCAGCGCATCGAGCATATGTTCTATCTCTGCGAGGCTTCTATGCCTGCCATGTGTCGGCGAGGAGCTCGCATAGCAGGTTGGGCAAGTCAGGTTGCATCGATCGGTAACCTCTATCAGACTCAGGCAGGAATGCTGCTCATGGTCCGGGCAAATCCCGCAATCATACGGGCAACCATAGATCGTTTCAGTATGCGGTTTATTAGGATATTCGGAGGCTTTGTTATAATTCCGGATCTGCTTGTAAAAGTCGATGTCGTCGGCGATCAGCACTTTTTGGAAACCATGTTCCTTACAGGTTTTGGTCATGAAAACCTTATCTGCTTCAAAAATGATCTTAGCACTGACCTTTCGATGGCATTCATTGCACAGGCTGATGGTATGGTCGTAATAAATATAATCCCGGGTGTTATGCATGGCGGTCCATTAAGGCAGAGGGCGCTACAAAAATGTGTGAAAGGGTCCGATGGTAATATATGAGCCCGAATATGCAGGTAAATTGAATACTGGTCAGGGGAAGAGGAAAACGGTAGCCTGGCTTGATAAAATCCAGACTCAGGCGAAATATTAAATACGTGATCATAAAGAACTGAAACCGGATTCCTTTTTTGAAAGTAAACTTTTTTTCCAATTGAAACAACCCGGTCCAGAGTGCCAGGAGAAAACCGATTTCATACAAAGCAACCGGATGCCGTGCGATTCCGTCTCCCAAATCCATGCCCCAGGGCAGGGGAGTGGCAGTCCCAAAAGTCGCTTCGTGGACCCCCATACTGAAACAACCGATTCGGCCAATAACCATCGCTAAGATCAAGGGAAAGGTAAATAAGTCGCCAGAAGATTCTTGTTCGCCAATTAACCGCTTCATGCTTTCCACACACAATAATCCACCCAATAAGGCTCCTACGATGGTTTTATGCGCATAAAAATACAGGATTGGATGTTGGGAATTGCGCCAGGCGATGGGATCTTCAAGACTACCGAGAATCCGGGAAAATAGGAAGGCCCCAAATGCCGCTCCAATCAGAATCCATATCCGGTTGGTATCCGAGATGGCATCAGCTTGTCGTTTTCGCAAAAAAAGGAAATAGCGAAAACCAATAAAAAATGCCAGGATTTCAAATACCAGATGAGCACTGAGCTGTAAGGGACCAATAGAAAAGGAGAGTGGAAAGGTGAACATGCGGGCGGCGATTTGGCACTCCCAATATATGGAAAAAGACAACTAGCTGATGCAGCCTTGCTGCTATAACCTCACTTCGAGCTGGATTGCAGAAAATAAATAGTGGCCAGGCGATTTCGATTCGCCTGGCCACTACCTGCTATAACTGGCAACTTGACCAATTAGTAATGGGGAGACCTATTTATTCAGGGAAGGTGGATTTCACTTTGAGCTGGAAAAATAACGTTCGTTTTGATAATCCATTGACTGAGGCTCAACTCGGACCCACATCCGCTTACGGGATTGTTGTTCATATCCTTCGGCGGTTTGGATTCCGCGAGTTGCATTTACCAATAAATACTCCTGATCCTGATAGGACTTTGTAATGGTTCCGCGAAATGCCAGCTGGCCATTTTGAAAATAGGCTGTGATTTCTCCTTTAAGAATTCCCTGCTCATATTGGCGAATGGATTGCAGTTGCCCATTCTCAAAATAGTGTCGGGTCGACCCATGCAGTTTGCCACCGTGAAAGTGCGAGGCGGTACGTATGTTTCCATTGGGAAGCCGATCAACCAATTTACCTGAAACGGGAACGCCGGTTTGTTGCTCAAAACAGATATCACCTTTCCACTCAACTGCTGCGTAATTCAGTTCTGGATCTGCATCTGTCAGTTGAGCAAATGTCGAAACAGGAAGAACAAACAGGATGCAAAGGAGAAATTGGCTGATTCGTTTCATGATAGTGAGATTAGGCATTCCCTTTATATGGTGCGAAATGTGTGCCAATTGTTGGTAAGTATCTGTTTATGAGGGGATTAAGTGGTTTTGTTGGAGGTTTTATGTAGGGAAATGTGCCAGTTTGAATCATGCGATTGTTCCAGATTGGTACGCACTATTACAATATGGAACAATCCTTTGCCCAAGGTAGAAACTAAGACCGATTGCCTCTAACTCGGAAAAAGACAATTAATCCGAGTCCCAATGCCGTAATAAGGATGGGAATCCAGCTAAATTCCGTCGATGTATTAGCTACTCCGTAGGTCAGGAGGTAGCTTAAATTATGCTGGACTTTTTCATGCGATTGCAAAAATTGTTTGACAGATGGACCTGGGATATAGGAATGGGTAAGATCATAGCTGTGCATGATGGTTACTTCTTTATTGTCACCCTGAGTTATGTTTTTGTATTCAAAACCAATCCCATTGATTATAGATTCCTGGTAGGATATCTGCCATCTTTCGGGCAAGTATACCTGAGTTATCTGAGAAAAAGAGTAAGGAGGGCCCAGGTAATAGGGCATTTCTCTTGCCGCAGAATTGGGGTAACTGATTTCTGATTCAAGAACAATTGGGTACACTTCACAGTAAACCCCATCTTCTTCCTGAGATTCCTGCCAAAATTCTTCAATCTTATAGAATTCTTTCAGGATGACCTGATTGGAGTGATTGCGGTCTTCGTCTAAAAAGATAATATCTTTTGTCTGGGTAATAGCAGGATATAAATTGCTATAGAAATCGAGGTATTGTTTTTGGATGGATTCCCGGGAATTGGTACTGAATTCGCTTCTGGTAAAATCAGCTTTCCTTCCGGAATAAGTAGTTTCAATGACCAGGTCTGCCGTTCCCCCAATTGAATCCACTGTAATGGTTTCCAAAATATGGATAGTTGCTTTTTCACTTGACGGTATTTTGGTCAGGCTGGTTTGGCCGGGTTTGATCAGTAATCCATAAGAATAATCCGGGCAATGGATATTGTCAATGCCACCTCCCTGATTGGAAATTGTAGGGTCAATAAAGTACATCTGCCCCTGATAGATAAGACTGACTATACAATGGTTAAATGCGAGATTACTCGGGAGAGCGTTGTGGGTTTCTTTTTCAAGTTGGGAATGAACCAGGACTGGAAATGCCTCAATTCCTTCTTCCCGCAACAAATTGACCAATAGCAGTGATTTGTCCTTGCAATCTCCATATCGTTGCTCATAGACTTGTTTGGGGCTATGAGGTTTATAAGCACTTATACCATCTTCAAATCCCAGGTAACGGACCTTGTCCTGAACCATTCGAATAAGCGAGACAATGCGCTGCTCCTTTGATAGCCTACCATCTGGATGTGGAGGTAATTCGGGATTTTCTGCATCTGTAATCGTAAAAAGCGGGAGGGCCCACTCCAAAACAGATTCCCAATTTTGAAACGTAGTTACGGAAACGCGTTGTTGGGGATTATACCAGGACGGGACATTTTGATCGTACAAAGTGGGCGCGGTCGCGTCGAGGTCCCAGGTGTATGCTGTTACCTTGTTTTGAGTTTGCCTGGCGGGCTCCCGGGCCCCGTTAAAAAGTTTGTAAGTGATGTCATTATTTGAGGAGGCAAGAATTCGATTGTAAACCCGATTTACGGGGATGACGAACTGATGATATAAGGTACTGGAATAATGCTTTCCTAAAATAGGATTAAATCCTTCAATGGAATATGCGTATTCTATTACATCACCTACTCTGACATCTGCCAGATGAATAAGAGCTGTCAGGGAACCATCATACATTCCGCGTTCCATATTGGTTTCCCGCTGAAGGACCTGGATATCACTTGCGGCTAATTTGTCAATAGCTGCTCCTTCTCTGATAAGTTGGATCTGATGGAATGCGAGTGATTGATAAGAAGGGTCAAAATCAACGCTGATATCAGACATGGACTGAAGGCCCTCTGCATTTAGAATTTTTGTTGCATAATGCCGGAAAATAGCACGTTTGGGGATATTATCTTGAGAATCAATCAGAAAGTACTGGTACTCATTTCCGGGAATAGCTTCGGCTTCTTCATACTGAACCGGAATAACCCAGCGGGGAGAAACGGTTTTTTTGACGCGATTCCCTGCAAAACAGAATCCTGAGAGCAAAGTAACTGCTACTAGGCAAATAAAACGCATGTAATAGATTTCTTGATTGAAACTTGAAGTTAGAACTATTCACAGGAAATTAAAAGAAATAAGGAACGATCCCTTTCCTGAATGTTAACAGGGATTTTATCCCTGTCTCACCCCTCAAACTGCAAATCATAAAGTTTCTTATACATACCACCATTTGCGAGCAATTCTTCATTGGTACCGCGCTCTACGATTTTCCCTGCCTGAATAACCAATATTTGGTCAGCCTTAAGGATGGTGGACAGCCGATGAGCAATAACGATAGAAGTGCGCTCGGCCATGAGCTTTTCCAGGGCATCCTGGACAAGCTTTTCGGACTCGGTATCGAGATTGGAAGTGGCTTCGTCGAGAATCAGAATGGGCGGGTTGCGCAATACGGCTCTTGCAATGGCAATCCGCTGTCGTTGACCGCCTGAAAGCATCGTGCCGCGTTCCCCAATGATCGTATCGTAGCCTTCAGGCAGTTGGGAAATGAAGGAATGGGCATTGGCAATTTGTGCTGCCGCTATTACCGCTTCCCGGTCCGGATTCTCAATGCCGTAAGCGATGTTGCCGAGTACGGTGTCGTGAAATAGAATGCCTTCCTGCGTAACATTGCCAATCAGGCTGCGGAGGTCTGATACGGAAACCGTGCGGATATCTTTGCCATCGATGAGAATGCTGCCTGCATAGGGATCATAAAACCGGGGAATTAAGTCTACCAAAGTAGATTTGCCGCCGCCAGATGGCCCCACCAGGGCCAGTGTTTCGCCCTTTTTCATCTGAAAACGGATATCACTGAGGATATCCTGGGTATCATATCGAAAAGAAACCCCGTCGAATTCAAGTGTTGAGGTAAACGAATCGAGTGCTACAGGGTTCGATGGGTCTGTAATATCTGCTTGCTCGGCGAGCAAATCTTCGATTCTGTGAAAAGCTGCTATTCCTTTCTGCGCTTTGGAAATCGCATTGGCAGATACCTTGATCGGAGAGAGGAATTGGGAGAATAAGGCCACAAATCCGATGAATTCCGGTGCGGTCAATTCGCTGTTTTCTGACAAGATCAGGGAAGCTCCATAGAGGACAATCGCACACACCACACCGATGCTCAGGACTTCAGTAAGCGGTGAGGCGAGTTCTGACAGGCGACGTATGCTGACCTGCAAGCGGGTATAGTGATCATTTTGGGTGTCGTATCGCTTAACTTCATAAGATTCCTTTTGGAATGCCTTCACGATCCGGATACCACTGATAAATTCGTCTATCACAGAAACCAATGAGCCCAATACCTGCTGACCCTGATTAGCCCTGCGCTTGAGCGGCCGCCGCACCCGGTCGATCATAAGACCTGTCAAGGGTAGAATGATCAGGGTGAATAGCGTGAGCTTCCAGGAAACAAACAGCAGCACAAAGAAAAAGGTGATCATGGTCAGGGGTTCCCGGATCAGGCTTTGTACGGTGCCAATGACGGACTCCTGAACAACTTGCACATCAGAAACGAGCAGCCCGATGAGATCGCCTTTTTTGCGGCGGGTATAAAAAGCCAGGTCCAATTTGCTCAAATGCCGAAAGATATGGCTGCGAATTCCATTAACGATGCCTTGTTCCAGGGGGCTGATCCAATAAGAACTGAAATATCTTGCAATATTTTTGAGCATCATGGCAACAAATAAGGCGCCGCAGAAATACTGAAGAGCTACAAATTTGCCTTGAATGGAAATGATTTTTCCGAGGGCATAATAGCCATGTGCTTTTACAGAACTGCTGGAAATCATACTCAGGGGCTCAGTTGGGGCCTCTGGACTCGTGCTGGAAAACAAAATCTCCAAAAATGGAATAATGGAGATGAGGGATACAGCACTAAAAATCGTATAGACGATCATGGCCACTAAGGCAAGTCCTCCCAGCCAATAGTAGGAGCGACCGTATCCGATAATTCGCAAATATGTCTGCATTTGTTAACTTTAAAGCGAAAACAAAGCTATATGTCCGAGACCATTGTTCAAAAAAAAATAGGCAGACTGATTCATGAGGAGTTGAGTTCGATCATGGTACATGGTCGCCAATACGTGCCGGGTGCGATGCTCTCGATCAGCGTGGTGCGCCCAACCGGCGATTTAAGCCTGGCAAAGGTGTATGTTACGG
>CAYGTH010000258.1:0-10352 GCA_964352745.1 uncultured Bacteroidia bacterium | reverse complement strand
TGTCCCCCACCGTCCGGCCCTCTTGCCTGCGCGTGGGGGACAATGCGTTGGGAAACGAGGGGGGTATAAGGATTCAGAGAATTGTCCGTAATTTGCAGCCTCAATTTTCAATTCCCTTTTCCATGAGCAACCGACTGATTCACGAAACCAGCCCTTATCTGTTACAGCACGCCCACAATCCGGTGGACTGGTATCCCTGGGGGGAGGAAGCGTTGGAGCGTGCTCGTTCGGAAAATAAGCTCATCCTCGTAAGTATCGGCTATGCGGCCTGTCACTGGTGTCATGTGATGGAAAAGGAATCTTTTGAGGACGAAGAAGTCGCGGACATCATGAATACCCACTTTATATGCATCAAAGTGGATCGGGAAGAGCGACCCGACATCGACAAAGTATATATGGACGCAGTTGTGCTTATGACACAGCGCGGCGGCTGGCCCCTGAATGCGGTAGCCCTTCCCGATGGGCGACCCGTATGGGGCGGGACCTACTTCCCCAAGGAAAACTGGAAGAGCGTCCTCATGCAATTGGTGCAGGTTCATAAAAATGACCATAACCGGATGCTGGAATCCGCAGATCAGATCGAATCCGCCATTCTCAATATGGGCATTGTCGAAAAAGCCGATCAACAAGATGCAGCCACTCCTGATCTTGTACAGGCATTACTGGCAGGTTGGATGGATCAAATCGACTTCAAGTGGGGCGGTCGTAAGGTGCAGGCCAATAAATTCCCTTTACCGGTCAACAACCTATTCCTGATCCGATCCGCGCATTTTCTCGGACATGAGCAAGCGCAGGCAGCAGCCGATTTGACACTCGAAAAAATGGCTTTTGGGGGGATTTATGATCACCTGGGCGGAGGATTTTCCCGCTACTCGGTTGATACCTTTTGGAAGGTGCCGCATTTTGAGAAGATGCTCTATGACAATGGGCAACTCGTCAGTCTTTATGCGGAGGCATGGCAGCAGCAGCCCAAGCCCCTGTATCAACACGTGGTCTATCAGTCTCTGGAATTCATCGAGCGGGAAATGACCTCACCGGAAGGGGGCTTTTATTCGTCCCTCGATGCAGACAGTGAGGGCGAAGAAGGCAAGTTTTACGTCTGGACCTATGAAGAAGTGGAAGAATTGCTGGACTCGGATGCAAAGCTTTTTTGCGACTACTACAATGTGCATCCCTTTGGGAATTGGGAAGGGAATAACATTTTGTTTGTGCTGGAAACCGAAGCAGAATTTGCCAGGCGCTGGAACCTCGATCCGGTATCCTTTAGCGAGCAAATGGCTACAGGAAGAGTAAAATTGCTCGAAGCGCGGGGCAGTCGGATTCGGCCGGGTTTGGATGATAAAATCCTCGCTTCCTGGAATGGGCTCATGTTGAAAGGGTATGCCGACGCCTACCGGGTATTTGGGGAGCAACGTTTTCTGGATGCAGCCCTAAGAAATGCCCATTTTATTCGGGAAAAAATGACAGAAGGCGCGCAACTCTTCCGGAACTACAAAGAAGGGAAACGGTCGATCCCGGGATTTTTAGACGACTATTCCTTTGTGATCGAAGCCTATCTCGCACTCTATCAGGTAACATTTGATGAACAATGGGTACAAGCCGCACATGCCCATATGGAATATGTTCAGGCACATTTCTTTGATACGGCAAGTGGGATGTTTTTCTATACTTCGGATGAAGGGCAAGTGCTGATTAATCGTAAAATCGAGATTCAGGACGATGTTATCCCTTCTTCCAATGCCTCGATTGCCCATAGCCTCCACGATTTGGGTTTGCTCCTGCTCAACTCCGAATACCTGGCATTATCCAGCCAAATGATGGACACAGCCCGCAAGGCTTTGACGCAAACTCCAGCTTTTCACGCGCATTGGGGCGGGCTGATGCTCAAGCATGTCTTTCCGCATTATGAAGTCGCGATTACCGGGCCGGAAGCAGCAAGCTTTCGCACAGAAATCAGTAAAGTATATCATCCCGGACGCCTGTTTGCGGGTGCCGAAAGCAGCTCTGAGATTCCCTTACTCCAAGATCGATTGGGAGAAGCAACTACGGTTTACGTGTGTGAAGGCAATACTTGTCAATTACCGGTAGAGAGTGTGGAAGCTGCTTTGGGATTGATGAAATAGGTTGGGTAGGCGGACCAGAATCCGCCTACAGCAGGGTTACAGATCGGGGTCTGCAAACAACGGGCAAATTTAAAAATGGAATCCGCAACGATATCACCCTAAAAATAAGAGAGTCAGGATTCCTGTCAACATCAGGTATTTCAGTAACTGACTTTGTCGGCTAAAGTCTTTGGGTTTGATCGATCCACGAAGCAGATAGAGTAAATAAAGCGTCGGCAACTGGACCAGAAAGAAGGAAAGTGTCAGGTATTCCCATAGCAGTTCTCCCGAACGCAGGTATTTCAATGCGAAGGGGAGGTAACAGGAAATCAGAAAAATCAGGTACAAAACCAGTAAAATCCATTTGGTACGCCGAATCCCGACTTGAATAGGCAGGGTTTGCAGGTTATACCGGAGGTCGCCGGGCATGTCTTCAAGGTCCTTGGTGATTTCCCGAATGAAGGTAATCTCGAAAGCGAAAATAATCGTCCAGGCAAGGGGAACATTCCACCCATACAGGTATCCGGCAAGAATGATGACCAAGGCAATGAGAAATGCGATCACCAGATTCCCGGCCACACTTACCCGCTTGAGGTAACTGGCATATATAAACAGTAAAAAGAGAGACAACACATTGATGAAACTGATCCCCGGTTGGTGGTGCCGCCAGGTCAGGTAAACAGCCGAAAACAAGAGGACCATTCCATTGACGATCATATACATGGTAATGACCTTTTTGACGGAAAGAATGGCATTTACAACGGTTCTACCGGGTTTATTGATCCGATCAATCCGAAAATCATAGACATCATTGATCCAATACCCCGTCGCCGCGATGGCAACAATGGTAAAAGAAGTCCCCCAGAATTTTCCTTCACTTAAAAATTGCCAGCTCTGATACTCAGCGATGAAACAGGCAACGGCAAAAGATATCCAGGCAATCAGCAGATTGAGGGGCCTTGAAATCAGAAAGAAATATTTAATATCGCGGAGCATTGCTTCGGATTAGGGATTCACGAATTTACCGAAAAAACTGAGGGCGAAACAATTCCCTAAAATGTTTGGTTAACATCGGGAGGTCTTGTAATTTAGCCCTCCTAACAGACTTTATTATTTATGGGGATCATAAAAGGCAACAAAAACGAGCGAAAACTCAGTCTTTCTGGCAAATTGTATTTTCCGGAGATCTTCAAAGGATTGTGGTTTTCCTTTAAGCATATTTTCAGACCTACCGTTACCCTGATGTATCCGGAGACAAAGCCGGTTATGGGGCCTGAATTCCGGGGTCGTCCGGTATTGGTGGCTGAAGAGGGACAAGAACGATGTGTAGCGTGTGGCTTGTGTGCCCGCGCCTGTCCGCCACTGGCAATCAGTATGCAGGCTGCAGAGACGGAGGACGAGAAAGAACGCTATCCTTCTGTGTTTGAAATCGACATGCTCCGCTGTATTTATTGCGGGTTTTGTGAAGAAGTATGTCCGGAAGAGGCCATCGTTATGAGCCCTGACTACGACTTTAACTTCCAATCTCGCGGAGAGGCTATTTATGGCAAAGACAAGTTGATGATTGAAAAATCAGAACTGAAGCCTCGCCTCGACTGGCTTGAAGCGAAAAGAAACCAAAACTTTGGTGAAGTGTACAACTTTGACCCAGCGAACAATATCCACTCTGTCAGAGACAAGGATAAGCGTGAGGGATAATAGATTACCAATCGTATATTGTAAATAGAAAGCCTATCCTCTGGATGGGCTTTTCCATACCAGTTCTGTCGAATAATATACTGCAATTCACATGATGCCTTCCGATAAATTTCCCAGCATACACGCAACCACCGTATTAGGAGTCGTACACAATGGCCAGGTGGCTTTGGGTGCAGATGGACAAGCCACGATGGGCAATACTGTCGCCAAGAGTAATGTCAAAAAAGTCCGTGAGATGGACAATGGCAAGATCCTGGTCGGGTTTGCAGGTTCGACCTCAGATGCATTTACCTTGCTGGAAAAATTCGAGGAAAAACTCAATATGTTTCGCAGTACCCTTGATCGGGCAGCAATCGAACTGGCAAAAGACTGGCGGACGGATCGGTATCTCCGCAAATTGGAGGCAATGCTCATCGTGATGGACAAAGAAAAAGGGCTGATCATCAGCGGCACAGGAGACGTGCTCTCGCCTGAAGATGGCGTCCTCTCTATCGGATCGGGTTCCATGTATGCAAAAGCTGCAGCAGTCGCCCTTAAAAGACATTCTCCCCACCTGACAGCACGTGAGATGGTAGAAGCCGCTCTCCATATTGCTGCTGATATTTGTATTTATACTAACCATAATCTTGAGGTCCTGGAATTGAAGTCATAAGCCATCTGCCCCTATACCCAAATCCAGCAATGTGTGCCCGTATCAGATACTAAAATTAAAACGAAATAAGAAATTTATTTCTTTTGTAATATTTGACACATTTCTAAACTCGATTTATTAATGATTGTTCTGATATTTCGGATCGTAAATATTCCGAGCAATCATCATTATGCATTGGTTTAGATTTGATCTATCATTTTTAACAAAAAAACGACTCCGACCGATTGTCTGGGTATGCCTGTTTATCCCTTTCTTTTTTCTCCCTGATTCCATTCAGGGGCAAAGTGCAGGGCAATGGGGAATCTGTGAGTTTAGTACCCTTAGCCAATTAACTGCCTTCAGTCCGGGCGCTGATGATTGGGCATGCAAAATCGCCTATGTCAACGCGACGCATGACCATTATGAATGGGATGGCAGTAATTGGAATCAAATTAGCACCCTCAATATATATGAGGCCAATAGCAGCCTGACTGCTGATCGTACCCTCAGTCTTGGCGATTACTCCCTGACTTTTTCGGGGCTACAAGCTATTCACCTCTCACCTGATGGCTATTTGGGAATAGGGACTATCACGCCAGATGCCCATCTCGATGTAGAAGGCGGCAGTGTTCGCTTCTCAGACTACGGAGCCGGAGATGAATCCGGTACTCCGACCTATCAATTGGCCGTAGATGCAGATGGAGATATCATAGAAGTCAACACCGTGAAATCATCACGCATATTTTACCCTCCGGCACTTGCGCTCGATGCCAGCAGTACCGGCACCGACCTTACCCTGGATTTGCATCAGGAATACCAAGATCGATTTGGAAGCCCCAGTATAGCCAGTTCGGGAGCTCCCAGCACTATTCCTTCCTATGGAGAGACAGAGCTGTATTACTATGTTACCGACTACGACAGTGCTGTACTCGCCAATATCAGCATCGCGGCAACAGGGGTGATGACCTATGATGTCATTGCTACCCCTGCATCCAGTTGTACCATTCTCAATGTGGTATTTGTTGTCAAATAGGAGGATTATGCGCAGAAACATCACGAAATGGTACTGGCTGAGTATGTTCCTGATTTGGGCAGGGATTCCTGCGACCTTTGCCCAAACCACCTTTACGGAAAAAGCTTCCAGTTGGGGCATTGACCTCAGCGGTTCCAAAGACGGCGGTCTCTCTTTTGGAGATTATGACAATGATGGCGACCTCGATCTCCTGGTCAATACCAGCACCAGCAGCAAGGATTCCCGCCTGTATCGCAACAATGGGAACAGCACTTTCACCGATGTCACTTCTTCCAAAGCGCCTTATTTGCTTAACAATGTGCGGGAACGCAGTGCCGTTTGGGGAGATTTGAATAATGACGGCTACCTGGATTTTCTTCGAAATACTTCGGCTGGGGGAATCGAAATCTATTTACAAAAATCCAGCAATAATGTATTCGGGAATGGAACCGGGGGCACCACCCCCATCATATTTAACAGCTCAAATATCTCAAATGGGGTCAATACAGAAGGGGCCGGAGTTTTTGATTTTGACGGCGACGGCGACCTCGACATCTTATTTGACAACCACAACTATGGCGTTGACATTCTCCGAAATAACTACATCAATCACTCCACCGGGCAAGTAGTCGATCCTTCCTCAAGCAGCCTGTTTACCCATGCGACCCCTGGATCCAGTACCATTCTGGGCCTCGCACAAAGCGCAAGGGATGGGGATTATGGCTCGGTTACCGATGTAGATAATGATGGGTGGGTGGATATTTTCATGCGTAAGCAGAATGAAAATGACTTCTTTCTCAATCAGGGGGGAACCTTCACCAATGGAATCGACCTCGCCCAGCCGAATAACAGCAACAAGGGCGCAGTGGCCATGTATGATTTTGACAATGATGGCGATTTTGATGCATTCTGGACAGACGATCAGGACAACAAATTGTTTCGCAATGATGGTGCGGGTGTGTGGACTTCGCTGGGGAGTTCTACCAATATCCCTACCTCTGATCGGGGCATAGATGAAGTCGTATGTGGAGATATTGACAATGATGGCGACATTGACATACTGCTTCTCAAGAACAATGGAAGTGAGCTGTGGATCAACCAAATCAATAGCCCAGGAGGCGGAGTCAATACCGGTACCGCCATGACATTCAGTGAGGACAACAGCCACTCGATCATCTCAGGCGAAAACGGAGAAGGAGCGGTCATGGTAGATATCGATCAGGACGGCGATCTGGATATTTATATCAATGTCAAAGATGATAATAATGAACTCTGGATCAACAATCTGTATAGCAGCAGTACGCCCGAATCCAACAAGCAATATCTCTTTGTCGAAGTACTGGAGGATCGGAGCTTTATGCAAAGTGGAAAAACACGCCCTGCTACCGGTGCAACCCTTGTGCTACTCGACTGTAATGATCAGGTGATATCGGGTATTCGCGAGGTAAATGGCGGAAACGGACACGGAACCCAGGATCCTCAACTGGTGCATTTTGGATTGCCCTATGGCACCAATTACAACTATAAAGTAAAAGTGCTCTACCCCAATTATATTGATGGAGGTAGCACCACCCGAGAGGAAGTGATCTACTGGATCAAACCTTCAGAAGCAAGTAGTTTCCCGGTACAGGTAACAGTTCGGGCTACGGACTCAGATACAGATTGTCCGCTGGTATTGGAGATTTGTGACAATAATCTGGATGATGACAATGACGGCCTGACGGATAGCGATGATCCCGACTGCCCCTCTCTTCCGGAAGACACCCAGGATACCGATGGAGATGGCGTAAAAGATTCTATAGACAAAGATGATGACAATGACGGCATCCCCGATATTCAGGAAATATATGCCGGTGATCACGACAGCGATGGCACACCCGATTATGCAGATGCTGAATTCTGCGCCACCTACTTTGTCAGCACCGGTTGGGATTGCGACGGGGGCCTGCCAGATCCCTCCGATGACATAGATGCAAACGAAGTTCGAAATTATACCGATTCAGGGTTCCCTGGATGCGGCGGAATCAGTAATGGAGTATGCAGCAACTTTGACACTGACGGGGATGGAATTCCCAATCACCTGGATCTCGACAGTGATAATGACGGCATCTCCGATCTCGTAGAAGCCGGCGGGACTGACAGCGATACCAACGGGCAGGTCGATTGTCAGGTATCCGGCCAAACCTATACCGTCTCCCTGACCGTAACAGACGATGCAGGATGTAGTTCGACGCACAGCGGCACCGTTACCGTAGGGAGTGGGGCAGGCTCCAGTTTTGCTTCAGCAGGTACAACAGCCGCAAGTTGTGACGGAAGTAGCGGAAGTTCGAGTGCTTGTGATGGCATCTCATTCGAGGAATCCAGTGGGATCATTTCCATCGAAGCAGAAAATTACGATGCCAACAACCAGCGATCCGACTCCGATGCCTGGGAAATTAAGACTTCCAGCAGTGGCTATTCTGGAACCGGCTATGTAAATATCCCTTCTGCCAGCGGAATCGGGAGTTTCTCCAGTAGTGCGCAGCTTACATATGAAACCCATTTTACTTCTACCGGTACTTTCTATGTATATGCGCGAGTGATAGCCCCTAATGGCAGCTCCAATTCCGGCTACATAGGCGTAGCGGGCAATCAGAGTTCGAGTAATTATAACGGCAGTAGCAAAAGCAGTTGGACCTGGGTCAGTATGGGCAGTATTTCCATCAGTTCTACCGGTACCCAAACCATTGAATTGGTTAGGCGAGAAGATGATTTCGAAGTCGATAAGATTGTATTTTCGACTACCGCTTCTACCCCTACCGGAACAGGCCCAAGTGAAACCAGTTGCAGCGGTAGCGGCGGAAGTAGCGCGGGTTGCGATACAGATGCGGAGCCTTCTGCCGGGGAATGGATCGTCAGAAACAACTGGTCAGATCAAGACTATGGTTCTGGTGTTTCCAATGCAAGTTCCGCTTTGAAGCTGACACACCGGGCATGGGGGAAGTCGCAGGTACTAATCATTCGAACAGGTGCTGAGTTTTCTGTTACGGCCGGTGAGGCTGTTGACATTTCCTTTGATGTCAAAACACATTCTACGATCAACCAACTCAAGGTGGGAATTGCAGACGCAGATGACCTGGTATGGCATGGCCCTTCCTCCTATTTAGCAGGCCTATCTCCTGTTTCTAATGGCTATTCCTCCTCCTCCTACGTATCTAAAAGTATAAGCCTGACACCCAGCAGTTCCAGCAGCAATGCCGTGCTTGTCATTCGGTTTAACGGAAGCCGACCACGCGAAGTAGCGGAATCCTATCTCCAAAACCTAAGCATCTGCAGTGGCGAAGAAGTCAATCAGCCCCCGACAGCCAAGATACAGGTAACGAGCAATACCGGAAGCGGGCCCTATTCCGTTCAATTCAGCAGTTCTGGTTCCAGCGACTCGGATGGCAGCATTGCTTCCTATAGTTGGGATTTTGGAGATGGAAATACTTCGACAGACCAGCATCCCAGTCATGATTATACCATCGGAGGCATCACCGATACGGACGAAGACGGCTGGTGTGATACCTATGACAATCAGTGGGAAAGTTATACGAGCGGCTCCCCGCTTGCCGGGACAGATTCCGATGGAGATGTGCCTCCGGATTTTCTGGAAACAGATGCCGATAATGATGGCTGTTATGATACGAAAGAAGCAGAAGTATCAGATGGAGATGAGGACGGAATCGCCGGAACAGGCAGCCCAACGATCAACAGTTGGGGGCAGGTTTCAGGGCAGGCTTATCCAGTTCCGAGCAGTCGGGAATGGCAAAATGCCTTACTGCAGTCCCAGTGTAATAGTTGCCCCTATATCATTATCAATCCTCATGTGCGAATGCTGATTTCGCAGCCTTAGGGAAAGTGAATTTTTTTCAGGAAACAGCATGCCCGAACCCTCTAAAAAGAGGATTCGGGCATGCTACTATTCAATTGTTGTGCAGCTTATTTCTTAGCAGAGATGCTGTAAGAAAGACCAGCTACATAATAAGATTGGAGTGGATTATCCGTCAGACCAGCTGCCAGAGATTCCTGCTTATTGCTCCGGAGCCCAAGTTCCAGGCCGACACCGATTCCTTTAAACACCTGAAATCCGAAGCTATTTACCCAAGTCCAGTTAGACAGATCACTGCTTTTGTAGCTCTGGAAGATAGACAGGTTTGTTTTCCAATTTACCCCTTTCACCAATTCTTTGGTGTAGTCTGCAACGATTTTTGCACCAAGTGATGACTCAAAGTTCAGGCTATCATTTGCGAATACAAAGTTGTAGTTCAACGGGTGAATTACAACTATCAGATCCTTAACAGGCGTCCAGGTAGCACCGACTCCGATATCGAGGTAACCAGGATTGTTGAAGTTTGTAAGGATAGTAGAACGGTATTCTGCGAGGGTAGAGATCGCCAACTTTTCGCTGAGCTTATAGCCAAACAAAGAAGTCAGGTTAATCGCATCTGCCGACTGCTGATATCCGTCAATATCATCCGGATTGTCTCTGTCATCAAACTTCACCCAGCCCATATTCAGGTTAGCCCCATTTCTCCAGAAATAATCCTTTGCCAGATGATTGGCATACCCATTGAGGGCAACACTAATCGAACTCGAAGCAATATTCGGCTGTGGGCGAGAAACCCAGTCGCTAAAGCCATTAAAGCCCAGGCCTACTGTACCAAATGCACCTGTTTCCCAGCGAGGCCAGATGACTAACTTTTCTTCAATACTTGCAATCTCGCCATTCAGCCCATCAATTTGACCTTGCAATTCCGCTACTTTAGCAGCCTTTTCAGCTTTTTGTGCCGTGAGCTCTTCCGTTGTTTGACCGAAAGAAAGGTTCAGCGTTAAAAGTCCAATCAGTGCAAATAAGGATACTTTCTTGTTCATTGTTTTTCGTTATAAG
>CAYGTH010000257.1:9339-10396 GCA_964352745.1 uncultured Bacteroidia bacterium | reverse complement strand
CAGGTTCCTGAAGTCAGTGTTTTCTAAGGAAATTAGCGTTCCAAACATGGTCTAAGCAACCCTCACTTGGTAGCCTGCAGCTATATATACAAAAAAACCCTTACGCGACCGGCATGATACCGGCAGGAAGGGTTTCAGAAGTGGATGAAATATTAATTTTTACTCGGTCGCCGCTTATCAGTTTACGCCCTGAATCATGCCTGATCCTGAAGTTTTGACGTAGGTACGCTCGGGATTTCCTTTGTAGCGGACATTTCCAGAACCCGAGACGCTGGCATCGATCAATTGAGATACGTACATGTTTACATTCCCTGATCCGGAAACCCGCACTTCTCCTGCTTCGGCTTTGAGGAGGAAGGCATCCACATTACCGGAGCCGGACACCTGAATGGTCAGGTCGACTGATTGGCCCGCCAGCTTGAGGTTAGCTGATCCTGATAGTTTCACCATCATATTTCCTGCATTGACTTTGCTGAGGGTCAGGTTGCCAGAGCCTGAGTTGATCAAGGTCAATTCATCAGCCTGAATCAGGTCGTGGGCTTCCAGATTTCCCGATCCGGAAGAAACAATTTCCTCGAGTTCACGATACGTCACGGTCACCTTTACCCGCATTTTGCGATAGTTACCCCGCTTCATATATAATTTCAGGCGATCGCCGTCGATCTCTGTTACCACTTTGGAAGGGTCCACATTCCGGGCTTCGACACGGACAGATTCGCTGTTTCCTTTTTTTAAGATCACCTCGAATGAGGAACTCGCCTTTATCCGGCTAAAAGAACCTAAGGAACGGGTTTCGACTTGCTGGGCTTGCGCACTCAGGTTGATTACTCCAAACAATGAAAACAGGCAGAGGGTGAAGATGATTTTTTTCATGACAATAGTTTCTGTGAATGTGTACATATGGAACAACGAATGTATTTTGAGTCAGTATTGACCTATTCTGCTATAAAGACCGAATATTTTTGTTCAGGTTGCAGCGGTTATCCCACAGAGGTTCACAGAGGTACACAAAGTGGGAAAAACACCTCCGAGAACCTTTGTGCTTACTTTGTGCCTC
>CAYGTH010000257.1:0-9329 GCA_964352745.1 uncultured Bacteroidia bacterium | reverse complement strand
TTCAGGTTGCAGCGATTATTCCACAGAGTTGCTCAGAGAGGATCACGGAGGTGCGCAAAGCGGGAAACACCTCCGAGAACCTTTGTGCTTACTTTGTGCCTCTTTGTGACATAACAGAAGCTACAAAAAAACAGGAGCACCTGAAAAGGCACTCCTGCATATGAAATAATCCGGAAGGGATTAGATGTTATTCAAAACTTCGACCACGCTTCTTACGGCTATTTCAGAACCGGCCAGCAGTTCTTTTTCAGCTTCATTCAGGTCGAGTTCGATGATTTGTTCGATTCCGTTGCGGCCCAGTTTTACGGGAACGCCGAGGTAGAGGTCGTTGATTCCATACTCGCCAGTCAACCAGGAGCAGCAAGGGAAAATCCGCTTGGAGTCTTTCAGGATTGCTTCTACCATCTGGGCAGCTGCAGCACCTGGAGCATACCATCCGGAGGTTCCGAGGAGCCCTACAATTTCGCCACCGCCTTTTTTAGTCCGCTCGATGATCGCATCAATCCGCTCTGCGCTCAGCATTTCAGTAACAGGAATCCCTGCTACTGTGGTGTACCGAGGCAGTGGAACCATGGTATCTCCATGGCCGCCCATCAATACAGCCTGAATATCTTTCGGCGACACGTCCAATTCCAATGCGAGGAAAGAACGATAGCGTGCCGTATCCAATACCCCAGCCATTCCAATTACCTTTTGAGAAGGCAACCCGGCAGTAAGGTATGCTTGATAGGTCATAACGTCCAATGGATTGGACACAACTATAATGATGGTGTCAGGAGAATATTTTACAATATTTTCTGTAACCATCTTGACAATCCCTGCATTGGTGGAGATGAGATCATCCCGACTCATGCCCGGACGGCGAGGGATTCCAGAAGTAATCACCACAACATCCGAACCGGCAGTCATGGAATAATCATTGGTAGAACCTACGATACGCGTATCAAAGTAGTTGATCGGAGAGGTTTCCCACTGGTCGAGGGCTTTCCCTTCTGCGAGTCCTTCTTTGATGTCTAGCAGGATAACTTCATTAGCTACTTCTGCTCTTGCTACGTTTTCAGCACAGGTAGCGCCCACTGCGCCTGCCCCTACTACTGTGACTTTTGCCATTCTCTGTTATTATTTTCGGGTAAATAGTATGCATGTAAGAGAGCGCAAAAATAGGGGATATAATGCTTAATCAAAAGAATCCTGCGCAATACTTATTCGACAAATTCTCTAAAATATTTCATCTGCCGTAACATATTTCCCACCAAACTACGTTTAGCAATCGAGACTTATGGTCTTTTGGGGAATATTCTACTATCCTTTCGTCTGCATTTTTATTGGAAACCTTACCTGTTATTCGACACAAAAATTTTGGGTGTCGAGCAGTATAGGCACAAAACTTGTTGATAGATAGGAGGTAAGAATTTTTACAATATTTTACCGAAACGCAGAAACTTACCTGACAGACACGTTAGGTTCTCACAAAATCACCTCTTCGTTTCACCTTGAAATTTTTTTACATTTGGACAGTCATGCCACAAGTAATTCTCAATATGAAAAGGTCCACCACGCTAATAGCGCTATTTTTAGGGATGCTCTTAATTAACGTTACCGCCTCCGCTCAGATGACCAAGGAGGAAAAATCATTCTGGAAAAAGAAAGCTAAGCTGTATTCCAAGAATCCACTTTCTCTAAAAGCTGAATTCGAAAACTACCAAAACCAAATCAAAGACCTCAAGAAGCAAAATAAAGAATTGTCTTCAAACGGGCCTTCCAGTAGTCAAAACAGCGTATCTTCGACGGGAAACCAAGCCGGACTCGTTGATAGTCTCCGGTTTGCACTCGTACAAATGGAGGGACAACTCCAGGCCGAGCGAAACAGCAGCCAAAAGCTACAGTCTGCTTACAAGACACAGAAAACGGTTAACAAAATGGGGATTCAGGACGGCCTGGTGTACCGGGTTCAGATCGGTGCTTTTGTTTTTTATGAGATGGAAAACAAGCCCGGAAACTCAGATGATTTCCTGGCAGAACGTTCAGACGGATTTAACAAATATGTTATTGGAAGTTTCCGGACACAGAATGAAGGAGATGAATTCCGGGATTCTCTGCGTAAGATCGGCATCAAAGATGCGTGGGTTGTGCCCTACATTGATGGGATTCGGGTGACAATGCAAGAGGCAGATAACTACCTCGCTGGTCAAGGATCTCAGCTGATCATGGGTAACTAGTCCCTGCGAAATAAAAAATTATTACATTTATCTAAACCGCCTTACATCGTAAGGCGGTTTTATTTTTGATTGGCTTACCGAAAAAAAAGTAGTAAATTCAAGTGAATGAAGCGCCTTTCAATCTCATGATTAGCTGTATTGCAAACTGGCAATGCCATATATTCAACTGAATACCGATCTTCCCGGGGTGAGCCTCGGTTTGTGGCAGGTGGAAGAGGAAGAAATTTTTTTTCTTACCCGTCTAAAACTCTATGAGAACGAGTGGAAACGCTTGTCTCGCATTTCGCATCCCCAAAAACGGCTGGAATGGCTTTCGAGCAGGCTTTGTATGAAAGAGCTACTCAAGATTTCCAATACACAACGGGTAGAAGCGCTGAATTCTCATAACGGAAAACCATATCTCTCCAACAATTCTCACCGAATCTCCTTTTCCCATTCCAATAAATTCTCCGCAGCAATTGCCTCCCAACAGACAGAAGTAGGAATAGATATAGAATATTTATTACGGCAGCGCAACATCGAGACCCGCTTTCTGTTTATGAATGAAGAAGAGCTTGCCGGTTTTCACGCCAATCAGTCCAAAGAACTGTTTTTGCTGATGTGGAGTGCGAAAGAAACAATTTATAAGATATTTGGGGAAAGAGGGACTTCATTCAAAAATCATATACACCTCTATATCAGCGACTTGGAAGAAAGATCGAACGGAAAGCTCTCAGCAGTCGTACACAAAGACGGTTTTGAAAAACGATATGAAATACATTACAGCATATCTGGTGAGTATCTACTTACTTATACTTGTGACTGCCTGTAACTCAGAGCAGCCAGAAGATACTGCTGTATTCGCAGATATAGAGTCTATTGATAGCGCCAGGATTGATGAAATCGTCAAAAAAGCTACCCGACCCTATGTTTTGATTAATTTCTATTCAACATACTGCAAACCCTGTATCAAGGAGATTCCGGACCTCATTAAACTTAAAAACAATCCGGACAGTGAGGTGGAAGTTCATTTTGTTTCACTAGATGAACCAGAAGGGCTGGAAACAAAGCTGGCAGGTTTTTTGAACAAACACAGTATGAACTTTAGGTCATATCACTATGATCCCGCAAAGGTAGAAACCTATATACGGCAAGTATATCCAAATTGGAACCGGGCTATCCCCCTCAATATCCTGTATGACAATACAGGCCGGGTGGTAGAAATTACCGGAATGACCGATCCGCGGGAAGTAGAATTGATTATTAGCAAAGACCAAAGTTTTCGATAATTTTTCACGCTATCCCCCAAACTATGGCAAAATTAGCGTATAGTACATTTTTTGGTTTCCTGCTGGGTATGCTTATTCTTCAGGGGCCCTTGTTGGCACAAGAAAAAGACACCTTGGGTGACTTTTCTCTGATGGCCAATAACAAAGAAAAAGTCAGTCTGAAAGACTTCGACTCAAGCAAGGCAGTCGTGATCGTGTTTACCAGCTCTCATTGCAAATGGGCCACGATGTATGAAGAGCGCCTTTCCAAACTCAATGAAACCTATTCAGAAAAAGGCATCTCGTTCATTGCGATTAACAGCAATGACCCCAGCCTGAGTGATAGTGATTCAGAATCGCAAATGGCGCGCCTGTCTCACTATTCATTTCCCTACCTGAAAGACGAAGACCAGAGTGTTGCCAAGCAATTCAAGGCAGTAAAAACGCCCGAAGTGATTGTAGCCACTCCAAAAAATGGAGGCTTTCATGAGGTCTATCGCGGCAAAATAGATGATAATCCGCTCGATGCTTCTTTGGCAAAAAACCATTTTCTCGAAGATGCGCTCAAGCAAATCCTCGCAGGCGAAGCCGTAACCGTTTCCACGACAGATGCCAGCGGATGTAATATCAAGTGGATTCGATAATAACGAGTTCAGTTAATGTACCACTTCGTCAATGGGCTTCGGCTCGTTGACGAAGTTTTGGGTTTAGACACAGGGCATTACTCCCCTACAAAGGACTGAAAAAAGGCGCAGTGTATACCCCACTTACAGGAGCCATCTCAAATTCATTTCCCTCAATTGGGCTAAAAGTTATTATTTCCCTTTCCCGTTCATTAAATTTGGCAGAATTTGGGACTTCTCCCTTATCCCAACCCATGTTAACCCATTTCTCTAAGTAGAAATGAAAATAAGTAGATTATGAAACAGCTCTCTTATTTCCTGATTAGCTTTTTGTTCCTGACCCTCTGGCTTTCTTGCGGCCCTAAGGCAGCAGAAGAAGAGGCCGCTACAGGATTAATTGTCAAAGGCGCGCAATTCCCTATGGAAAAAGACGGCCTGACGGTCTCCGTATTAGCAGGTTCGCCCGCATACAGCGATGCCAAGCTTTCGCTTACTTCAGCTAAACCTGACGATGCAGGGGCTTTCACCTTTGATTTCAACGTCGCTGACTATAAACTCGGTGCCCAAACCCCTTCCACGCCTGCAAATGGACTGGCTAACTCTGGCAAAGGACAACACATCCACTTCATCCTGGACAATGGCCCTTACTCTGCTCACTATGAGCCGCAGGCGGTAAAGGAACTCAGTCCCGGTAACCATGTTGTACTGGCTTTCTTGTCCCGCTCGTATCATGAGAGTGTAAAAAATGCCAATTCTTATGTACTGACTCAATACAAGGTAGGCGATGAACCAGCCGAACAAGCAGACCTGAATCAGGCACACATGTTTTACAGCCGCCCCAAAGGGACGTATATCGGCAAAGACACCAAGCGCCTGATGCTGGATTTCTTCCTGATCAATACAGACTTGGCTACGGGTGGAAATACGGTAAAAGCGACCATCAATGGTACGACATTTACCTTTGACAAATGGCAGCCTTATGTAATCGAAGGCCTGCCAATGGGAGAAGTTACGGTAAAGCTCGAATTGCTTGACGCAGCTGGAAATTTAGTGCCCAGTCCTTTCAATCCAGTCGAAAGAGTCGTTACGCTTAAAGCAGAACAAGTAGAATCTGAAGCTTAATCAGCATGTATAGATTCCTGCTCCGCTCACTCTTGTTTCAATTTGATCCGGAGGGGGTACACAATTTTAGTTTCAGCGCATTACGGCTTTGGTTCCGAATTCCCGGAGCCAAAGCCCTTACGCGTGCCCTGTTCAGCACATCTGACACTTCTTTGCAGCGGACCGTATTTGGGCTGACATTTCGCAATCCCGTCGGACTGGCAGCAGGTTTTGACAAGGACGCCAAACTCGGCGACCTCTGGCAGTATTTTGGGTTTGGGTTCGTGGAACTTGGCACCATTACTCCACGCCCGCAAGCAGGAAATCCACGTACCCGCTTATTCAGACTCCCTGCGGATCAGGCCGTTATCAATCGGATGGGCTTCAATAACGGAGGCGCAGATGCCGCTGTGGCACGTTTACAAACAATCAAAAAGAGCGACTTGATTATTGGGGCGAATATTGGAAAAAACAAAGATACCCCCAATGAACAAGCCGTGGATGATTATGTCATCTGCTTTCAAAAACTCTTCCCTTATGTCGATTATTTTGTGGTGAATGTGAGTTCCCCCAATACGCCAGGGCTACGCAGCTTACAGGAAAAGGAACCTCTGACCCACCTCTTGAGTACCCTCCAGCAATTCAACCAATCCAGCGAATCGCCAAAACCCTTATTGCTCAAGATCGCACCGGATTTGACAGACAGTCAACTCGATGACATCCTGGAGGTAGCAGCAACTACCCAACTCAGTGGATTGATTGCTACCAATACAACCATTTCCCGAGAAGGGCTTTCCACTCCGGCGGAGCAGGTAGAAGCCATTGGAAATGGCGGACTGAGTGGCAAACCGCTCACCCACAGAGCACAGGAAGTGCTCGAATACCTCCATACAAAATCGGAGGGCAAGCTCCCTCTGATTGGCGTAGGCGGTATTATGAACGGTGATGACGCACGCAACCGGTTGAAAGGTGGCGCAGCCCTCATTCAGGTCTATTCCGGCTTTGTGTATCAAGGTCCGGGCTTTGTCAAACACATCCTCAAAGCACTCAGGTAGCCGCTTAGCTACCGTGCAATATTATTTCCGCTTTTCAGTTATCTATGTGCTGGTTTTTTCCAAAACCCGTATTGCTAAAGGAGCTTTTCCCACACGTATTGTTGTACCCAATCTATCCTTATTTCTATGAGAATTCATACGCTCCTCGCAATTGCGATTTCTATTTTCACGCTTTACCTTACCCCTGTTCCCCTTGTAGCTCAATGTGTGCCTGATTCCACTCTTCCCTATGTAGATGGCATCTATCCGGACACACTTGCCCCCGCACAAGGTTGTGATTTTTATGATGTCGACATCACTTTTGTATTCCCACAGGATACTACTGCCGAGATTTTCCCGGGTCAGTTTGTAACGCTTGCATTCAACTCATTTACGATTGATGGGCTCGCAGGCCTTCCCCAGGGAATGAGTTGGGAATGTAACCTAGCTCCGGGTTGTGTCTATGATACTGACCCGGATAACCCCGTACCGGATTCGGTAGGGTGTATCCGAATATTTGGAACTCCTACTATCCCCAGCACCTATCAAATTGTGGCTTATGTAACGGCCAATTTGGAATTGGTAGGCGACCAACCGACTACTTTTGAGTTGGAGTTAGAAGTGCTCCCCTGTCAATTTACAGGCGATTGCTACACGTATAGCACCACTTCTAATTGTGAACCGGCTGAGCTCAGCGTGGAAAACAATGTCCTGAGCAATGGAAAAGCAGGATTTTCATATGGCTGGTCTTTTACGGGACCCAACGGTTTTTCTTATCAGACCGCTGATGAAAACCCACTCCCTCAGCAACTTACGGATGCAGGAGATTATATCATTGACTATACTGCGACGGTTGATACCCTGGGATTTATCCTGACAGATGCCACCATCTCGGCTGTTAATTGCAGCGACCTGATCGATGCAGGCGATATCTACTGGATTCTGAAAAACCCTGCCGATAGCATACTCGTCAATACTGATGGGAATCAAATTGTAAATGGCGGGTCCAACCTGCCCATTGTTACCAATCTTCCCAATTTCGTACTCGACACCGGTACGTATGAGTTTCAAGTATGGGATCATGATGATATAGGAAATGACGATGGCTGTGCTGATGGAACTGGCGGAGGCGGGGCTTCGGTATTTTTCACCATTCCGCTCACCTCACCTGGCCCGCTTACGGTCATCAACAATGGTCTGACGGTTACGTTTGACATTCTAAACCCGATCGACACGATTACCTGTAGCGATACGATCCGAATTGATGCCTTACCTGCCATTCCACAAATCACCACTCCGGGGAGTGATATTATCTGCGATGGCGATACTGCCTGGCTGACCACAGATTTTGCCGACTCCCTCCAGTGGTACCGGGACGGCCTTCCGCTCCTCAATGCCCACGATACAGTTCTGATGGTCATGGAAGCCGGTTCTTATTCAGTCGAAGTCATCAATCCGGAGACTCTGTGTACGCAACTGTCCGATGGATTTACGATGACAGTCAATACGACTCCTGTGCCGAGTATCGCATTTGATGGCAACCAGACTTTTACCGTAGCCTCTCCCAATACGGACTATACCTATACCTGGTATAAAGATGACGTGGCAGTAGGAATGGGGGATCCTTTTGTAGGGAATTCAACCGGAACCTATCATGCGACTGCTACAGATAATGCTACCGGCTGCGAATCGGGCCCCTCTGCTCCGATTGAAGCAATGATTACCGCGCTTGATGCCTTAGCAGGCCTGGCCTCAGACATTCGGATTTCCCCCAATCCAAATTCGGGTCAATTCCAGATCGAGTTGAATCTACTACAAGCGCAGCAATTGCAATTGCGCATGACCGATATCTACGGCAAAGCCGTTTATGCAGAACAATTGCCTCCGCAAAGCGGCTGGGTCAATAGAACCTGGAACCTGGATCACTTGCCAGCAGGTATCTACCTCATCCATTTTGAATGGGAATCAGGAAGTCTCCATCGCAAGGTGGTAATTCAATAAAGTAGAAAAGCGTATAAAGATATTAAATCAAAGATCTCAGGAGGTGCCATAACTGGCATCTCCTTTTTTTGAGCCTACAAAGCATTGCCCTATTTCGCGAATAATGTGCGTATGCCTTGGGGAGAAAAAAATCCTTTTCTATATTCACAGGGAACCGCTATTTCTGCGGTTTTCCAGACTCATTAGCCCGCATACCTCTATGGACTTACTCGGCAAACAATTAATTGGCTTTCAACAAACTGCTGAAGGCAATACTTCTTTTACGGCGTTCAATCCCGTAACCGGGGAGGAACTTTCTCCCCCCTACCACGAAGCGACGCTTTCCGAGGTGGATGCAGCCATTCAGGCTGCTACTCAGGCATTTCCCATCTACAGGGCTATTTCTGCGGATCAGAAAGCCACTTTCCTGGAGGCAATCGCAGATGAAATCCTGGCATTAGGAGATCAATTGCTGGAGCGGGGTACTGCTGAAACGGGATTGCCAACGGGTCGGTTAACCGGCGAAAGGGGCCGCACGATGGGTCAACTTCGCTTATTTGCCCAGGTAGTCCGGGAAGGAAGCTGGGTCCGCGCGCGGATTGATACCGCAGATCCGGATCGAAAACCCTTTCCCAAGGTCGATATTCGGCAGATGCAAATCCCAATGGGCCCGGTAGCCGTATTTGGGGCCAGTAATTTCCCCTTAGCATTTTCTGTAGCAGGCGGCGACACAGCCTCTGCTCTGGCAGCAGGCTGTCCCGTTGTAGTCAAGGGACATCCCGCACACCCCGGGACTTCGGAGTTGGTCGGCAGCGCCATTATAAAGGCCGCACAGGCGACCGGCATGCCCGAAGGGGTATTTTCTATGGTACACGGTGCGGGTCATGCTGTAGGCCTCGCCCTGGTTCAGCATCCGCTCATCGAAGCAGTAGGATTTACCGGCTCTTTTCGAGGAGGGAAGGCCTTATTCGATGCTGCCAACCGACGCGAAAAACCGATTCCCGTATATGCGGAAATGGGAAGTACCAACCCTGTTTTCATCTTACCGGCAGCCCTGGCTACCCAAGGAGATGCGCTTGCACAGGGACTTGCTCAATCCGTAACCCTCGGAGTCGGACAGTTTTG
>CAYGTH010000256.1:0-10401 GCA_964352745.1 uncultured Bacteroidia bacterium | reverse complement strand
GAGAGTTGGGGAAAAGCAATCAAACAAGAGAGCTCATTAAACACAAAAAAGGAGGACAAGTGTCCTCCCATCATAGTAAGTAGTAGTAAATTCTAAATTTCGGTCCCTCACCGGCCAGCAGCTGCTGTTTCCGGTTTCTTAGTGTCTTCGTGTTTTTCGTACTCAAAGATATGAACAGCATTTGCAGTCTTTCGTTCTTCGATTGTCTGCTTCATCTCTGTCAGCTTACCTTCGTCGTCGTACGAGTATGCAATGGTGCCTTTGACCTGGCCATTTTCAAGCCATTGTACGAGGGTCGGATTACCATTTACATCGTAAGTATAACTACTTTCTTTGATATTTACACCCTCTCGGGTCATAATATTTGTCAACAAACCCTGATTGTTATAGGTGTAGGAGATATGCTTGAGGGTATCAGATCGCGAATTGAGGGTAACTTCATCTTGCAAGCGGTCATTCGCATCGTAGGCAAATGTCTCTTGTTTTGCCAATCGATCGTTTTCCAGATAGCGGATCGTTTGAAGCAAACTATCCTGGCCTTCCAGGTAAACATATTGCTTGGTATGAAGCAGTACAACTTCGTCTTCCGCTTCATTGACAACCTCATAAGACTTGGCTTGGAAGACTGTTCGATTGCGGTTGTGGCGATACCCTTCCCGATAGGTGCGATTCCAGGACTTATTATCGATCTGGCTCCATTTCATAGCACCACTTTCGGTGTATGAAAAAGCCTCTACATAGCTTGTGTCCTGATTCTTGAGTTCAACGAATTGAACAAGGTTGCCTTGATCATTAAACTTATATGCAAGGTCTTTTCCCAGTCGCAGAGAAGGCGCTTTTCCCAGTGTCGTAACCCGGATTGCCTTAATATTTTTATCCTTGACCACTTCCGGCTCAAAAAAAGGTTTGTCAAATGTATTACTACGGACCTTGATAAAGGTCTTAGGTGCCTGCCCAAATGAGAGGTGAAAAAGTGCGGCGATACATGCAAACGTAAAGTATCTTTTCATAGTGTGAATAAGCTTAGTAGATCATGAAGGGGCATTACCGGCATCGCATTCACTTGATTTAATCATCATTTTTTTGACATTAAAATTTAGTAAAAGTAACAGGTTGAAGCATGCGATGGCTCATTTTTTAGTCTCTTAATTTTGACGACTAGTATGTCGTGTCCTTTCGTGATCACTCCTTTTGTTTGCCAGAACAAGCGGAGAAATTCATCAATTAATCAGCACAATAGTACACACCCGGAGGTGCATCTAATGAACTAAGCTTTTCCCTTGCGATAGAATTATGCTTCGAATATATAAAAAAAAATGCAATTCTAGTCAAATCTTACATGTTATTTTTTAGTAAATTCGACTGTCGTAATGTTCGAAACAGCAATATACAGCTAGAACGAACCCCTCCTTTTACGAAGGTAAAGGCAGGAACTCCCCGAATCTCAGGTATTTCATTCTTCCAATCCTTGGGAAATACAAATATCAGAAAACCGAAAACATTACGCTTTTCCAAACACGTGATTATAGTCCCGTAATACGGTTTCCAGAAAGGGTTGAGGCAGTAAATGAGTCTGAATTCCTGCCACTTCTTTGACTTTTTCAGCCAATCTGTAGAGCAAATCAGGGTTGTCGCTACGGAGTCCGGCATCCAGCACTTCCTTCAATATTGACATATCCTTGTCAGATAACATCTGTATTTCCGGGAATGCGACTTCATAATTTTCGCCCGTTTCCCGAAAGATGGTATCCCCAAAAGTGGTAACTAATTTTAGTTTAATAACCGTTGTTCCCGCAAGCATATCTCCCAGACGTTGTCCATGCTTATTGACGGACATCGCAATCAAACCAATTGCGCCCGGAGCCATCAAAATAAGACTCATCCAGACATCTACAATCCGGAGAGTCCATCTAAGTAAATAACTGGAAAGCGTAGCGGCAGAACCGTCCATCTGAACTACCTGCATTTTCAGGATATATTTCCCAAGACTTCGTCCATTGAGGGCAGTCTCACATACCAGATGATAGCAGGTAAAGGGAAGCGTAGCGAATATCCATGCCGTCTCATCCATAGGTGAATTCAGCCCATCATTGATCAGTGCCAATAAGATCAAATACCCGATTTGGACAACCCAATCGATCAAACCAGCAGAAATACGATCTCCCGAACTGGCAATGGGATATTCCAGTTCAATATTTTGAGCAGTGGGGATGATGATCGTGTTCATTCGATATTTTTTCTTAACTTTCCAAAGTTAACAGAAAATACAAGTTTCGACACAGGTGAAACGTATATTTGAGTGGAAAATCCTGGTTTGCGAATGTTGGGATTTTGTACAGATTGCGTTCATGCTGTTCTCGGAATCCAAGATAAGAATAGATGCGGGAACCCTTATTCTTACGACAAAATAAGGACAAATGGCTGGAATACGAAGCTAAGCTTTTTGGGGAGCAGGGAGATTCTATTGACCCTGACCGACTTGCCGAGCTCTATGTACAGCTGACAGATGATCTGGCCTATGCGCGCACCTTTTATCCAAGGAGTCAGACGGTCAAATACCTAAACGGACTGGCGGCAAGAACTCACCTCACGATTTATAAAAACAAAAAGGATTCAAAAAATCGACTGATCACCTTTTGGACAGAAGAATTGCCTCTTATCTACCGGGATGCGCATAAGTACATGCTCTACTCCTTTCTGCTGTTCACCTTTGCCTTTCTGATCGGCGGGCTATCGACTGTAAAGGATGAAAATTTTGTACGGGCAATCCTGGGCGACAACTATGTAAACATGACCATCGAGAATATCGAAGACAATGATCCGATGGGAGTGTATAAGCAAGAGAATAAGCTGTGGATGTTTACCTATATCGCCGCAAATAATGTGCGGGTATCCTTTATCGCCTTTGCCCTGGGGGTTTTCTGCTCACTAGGCACCATCTGGGTTCTGTTTAATAATGGGGTGATGCTGGGGGCATTTCTCATGTTTTTCCAGCAGAGAAGCCTGACCCTCGAAGCCTGGCCGGTTATCTATATACATGGGACACTTGAGCTATCTGCGATTGTCATTGCGGGAGGAGCCGGGTTTATGCTGGGCAATAGTATTTTATTTCCGGGCACTTATACCCGCTTCCAATCTGCTCAAACAGCTGCCCGAAAAGGCATTAAAATCATTATTGGACTTGTCCCGGTATTCATCGTTGCCGCTTTCCTGGAAGGCTTTGTTACCCGCCTGACTGAGATGCCCATGGTGGCTAAACTCATGATTATCCTGGTATCACTGGCCTATATAATCGGCTATTATATCGTGTATCCGTTATACATCTCTCGCAACCTTAATTCACCTGCTGATGGAACCTATGAATCTGTTCCGGGCGCGTGATCTTGGGGAATTACTCCAGGACACCTTCCGGTTTGTTGTTCAGGAAAGTCGCTCCTTTTGGGTAGGACTATTGCTCTATGTAGGCCCATTTTATCTGATTATCGGGATTTTATCCGGGCTGGTATTGGTTGATGTTGTCAGCGTACTTGCACTATGGGATTTCGATATTACAGATGTCGTGAGGCATTCCAGCGTCCTGCTCCCCGATTTCTCATCACTTGGAGCTGTGTTATCCTGGAAGATTCCGGTACTTCTGCTATTGAGCTTACTGGGTACTTCTGTTTTTTACAGTTATGTCTATAGCTATATGCAGGCTTATTCCAAATCAGAGTCGAAAGAAGTGAGTCTTAGTACGGTACGCACCGCAACATTTGCCAAACTCCCCGGGATGGCAGGCACGCATCTTCTGAAGAATCTGTACCTGCTTCTTTTGCAAATCTCTCTCTTTTGGGGGACTATGTTACTGGTGTATCTGGTCAATATGCTATTTGCAGATATGCCGGGAGTCGCTACCGTGTTAATCGGCATTCTGGGCTTAACAGCTGTAGGCACAGGCATTTATCTGTATGTACCTTTGGCCTTGATATACCCCATACAAGTAAACGAAGAAAGTGGAGGTGCTGGTGGAATCAGAAGGGCTTATGATCTAATCCGTGGGCATTGGTGGCAGACATTAGGGCTTGTCCTGACACTGTCCCTATTGCTTTCTTTTGTTGAAGGTCTGATCCTGGGCAGTTCAATGGGAGCTGCTTACACAGCCAATTTGCTCGGAACGCTGACACTGGGATATGGTTTACTGGCCAGCCTTGTAAAACTAACCACGCGCGCTGTGTTAGCAGTAGGCGTGGGATTACAGTATTATAACCTAAAAGAGGGTGAGGGGCAGGATGTTGATTCAAACATTGATGATATAGGCGAGGACGTCTGATTTATGAAGCAAACTCTATTATCTATATGGCGAAAGGGAGGGATCGGTATCTTACTGCTCATGGCTTCCCTATCTGTACAGGGGGAACCTTATCCCATCCTGTATGACTCGTCTTATGTAGATATCAGAAGTTTCGATCCCGAATCACTGGAGGAGTATAGGAATGACCCCGATTTTCAATATGATCCGCAAGTCATTGAGCTCAGTTGGTTCAAGCGGTTTTTGGAATGGTTTGGAAATCTGTTTCCATCGGGAACAGGCTCTGCATTCTGGAATATATTCGGATACCTACTCGCAGGTGCAGCCTTGTTCATCATCATTTTTGGCATCCTGAAATTGAAACCTGCTGGATTTTTTACGCGAGGAGGGAAAGCTGAAACGAAACTGGAATTTGAAGAGCTGGATGACAATATCCACGAAATGGATTTTGAAAGCCTGATTCGAGAGGCGGCATCTGAGCAGTCCTTCCGGCGTGGAGTTCGCTTATTGTATCTCGAAACCCTCAAAGAACTTACCCAAAACGAGTGGATTGACTGGCAAAAACACAAAACCAATCAGGACTATCAACTTGAGCTCGCCGGGACTGGAATCCGGTCGGCATTTGATGACCTGACCCTGCGCTATGAATATGTCTGGTACGGAGATTTCCCGATTGACCAAAAAGGATTCCGGGCGATGGAGGGTATTTTTAGAGGATTTCAACAAGGCGTGAAAAGAACCTGATGAAAGGAACCAAGCGATCTTATTACTTTGTGCTGGGTGCCATAGTTCTGGTTTACCTCCTGATCCAGTTTGGAGCAAGTGGGGAAGTCGAACCTATTAACTGGCGCGAATCCTTTTCCCGTCAGGACAAGATTCCGTTCGGAACCTATATTTTGTACCAGGAAATTGAGTCTTTATTTCCCGATTCGGAGATTTATGATACCCGAAAAACGGTTTATGAAACCCTTAATGACTGGGATCGCTATGAAGAATATCATACCAATACCAGCTATCTATTTATCAATGACGACTTTGACCTGGAAATAGAAGATCTGGACGAGTTGTTTTTTTATGTCCGGAATGGAAATACAGCCTTTATTGCCGCACGATTTTTCCCCGATGCGATGCGGGATTCCCTTGGCTTTGAAACAGGAGCCTCTCTATTTGGTCAAGCGAAAGAAGATTCTGTTTCGGCAAAATTTTACAACCCCAGTATTGACAAGGGAGAAGGCTTTGACTTTACCGAAAGCAACCTTGCCGACCATTTCACTCAAATCGATACCCTCGCTACTGAAGTCCTGGCACGTAACAACCAGGGCGATGCCAACCTCGTCCGAATCGGATGGGGAGAAGGGACTTTTTATATCTGTTCCGCTCCGATTATTCTGACCAATCACGAACTTCTGGATACCGTAAATCATCGTTATGCCTCCCATGCCTTGTCCTATCTGCCCCGGGAGTCGAACCTGATCTGGGATGAATACTACAAGGTAGAAAACCTGCTTAGGAAGCAATACAATGGCAGTGCGCTTCAGTACATCAACTCGCAGCCCGCATTGAAATACGCCTTTTGGCTCATCATCGCATCGGTCATTTTATATGTCGTTTTTGAAATCAAGCGTACCCAACGGATTGTACCGATTATGAAACCCAAGCCCAATTCCACAAAGGAATTTACGGAGACCGTTGGGGAATTGTATTACCAAAGCGGGAACCACAAGAATATAGCAGACAAAAAAATCAAAATATTTCTCGAGCATATTCGGAGTAACTATTTCCTGAAGACGGAAACCTTTGACGAAGGATTCCAGCGTGCCCTGGCAGGAAAATCGGGCATAGCCGAGGCAGAGGTAAAAATCCTGTTTCGCAAGATTTATGGCGCGCAGCGGGTTCAGTACATCTCCGAAAATGATCTGATAGAATTAACCGAATTAATAGATCAGTTTTTACATACAACAGTTGGATAGGCAGAAAGGAAACGAGGCGTGTCCCCAACTCAATACACAGGCTCAGACCCTATAGAACACTCAAGGATATATCATGGATTTAAGTAAACCAGAAGATCAGGACCAGCAAGTACCTTTTGAGACGAGAACCGAGCTCACCGAATTCAGAGATGCCGTACAGCGGATCAAATCTGAGATCGGAAAAATCATCGTCGGGCAGCATGAGATGGTAGAGCTGATGATTGCAGCCATATTATCTGATGGACACATCCTGATCGAAGGGGTCCCGGGCGTAGCAAAAACGCTGGGAGCAAAACTACTTGCGCGGAGCCTTGCGACGGAGTTTTCCCGGATTCAGTTTACCCCTGACCTCATGCCCTCAGATGTACTGGGCACTTCGATATTCAACGCCAAGACGACAGATTTTGAATTTCGGAAAGGCCCGATTTTTTCACAGGTCGTCCTCATTGATGAGATCAACCGGGCACCTGCCAAAACACAGGCAGCCCTTTTTGAGGTCATGGAAGAGCGACAGATTACCATGGATGGCGAAACCTATCCCATGACCCCGCCTTTCATCGTGATCGCTACCCAAAACCCCATCGAACAGGAAGGGACCTACCGATTGCCGGAAGCGCAGCTCGACCGCTTTTTGTTCAAAATAGAAGTAGGTTATCCAAACGAATCAGATGAAGTCCAGATTCTAAATGAATTCCACAAGCGAAAGGGGGTCAACGACCTCAATGCCATCACACCGGTTTTTACCGCCGAAGAGATTGCTAAAGCACAAGCTGTAGTTCGCCTCATTCATATCGATGAAAACCTGACGGCCTATATCGTCGCCATTGTCAATCGCACCCGCAATAACAGCGACCTCTACCTCGGCGCATCGCCGCGTGCTTCTATCAACATCATGACTTCTGCAAAGGCAATCGCCGCAATGCGGGGCCGGGATTTTGTTACCCCGGAAGATGTCAAGTTTGTTGCGCCGCATGTATTGAAACATCGTGTGATCCTTACCCCCGAAAAAGAAATGGAAGGAGCCACCCCCGAAGCTGTAGTTCGCAATATGATTGAATCGATCGAAGTGCCCCGATAAGCGCTTGTATGGGACCTATGACATTGATCAAAAATCTATATCTCAATCCACGACTGTTCCTGGTACTGGGAATCTGGGTCATGGTGTTTATAACGGCCTTTTTGTATCCTGCATTTATGCGGATAGCACAGTTGGGCTTATTGGTAACAGTCTTACTGCTGGTGCTGGATCTTGTCATGCTGTTTCGCCCACAATCAGCATTTTCGGCACAGCGACATACGCCAGATCGGTTTTCCAACGGAGACGAAAACCCCATTACCCTTGCCTTACGCAACGAATACCCCTTTCCCGTACAGCTTACCCTCATCGACGAGATTCCTTTTCAGTTCCAATTGAGGGATTTCCTCTATCGACTTTCCCTCAAAGAAGGAGAGCAAAAAAGCATTGAATACAAACTGCGCCCTGTAGAGCGTGGAGAATACACCTTCGGCTGTTTGAATGTCTATGTGGCAGGGCCTCTCGGACTCATTCGAAGACGATATAGATTTGCCGAGCGTCCGCTGATGGTACCGACCTACCCCTCCTACCTTCAGATGCGGAAATATCAATTGATGGCGATTTCAAATCGACTACAGGAAGTCGGGGTAAAAAAAATCAGGCGACTGGGCCACACTTCAGAGTTTGAGCAGATCAAGGAATATGTGCGGGGAGATGATTATAGAACGGTGAACTGGAAGGCCACTGCACGCGCAGGCAGGCTCATGGTCAATCAATTTACAGATGAGCGGGCGCAGAATGTCATCTGCATGATCGACAAAAGTCGAAATATGAAAATGCCCTTCGAAGGCATGACCTTGCTCGACTATGCCATAAATGCTTCCCTGGTGATTTCCAATATCGCCATTCACAAACACGACAAAGCCGGGCTCATAACCTTTGCTGAGCGAATCAACTCGATGTTACCGACCAGCAATAAGCCCATACAGATGAGTCGGATACAAGAAGTGCTCTACAATCAGCAAACCCGATTTCTCGAAGCGGACTATGGGCGACTGTATGCGCATCTCAAACAAAAAGTCTCGCAAAGAAGCCTCCTCATTCTTTTTACCAATTTTGAATCTATCGGCAACCTCCGGAGGCAGCTACCCTATTTGCAAAAAATCGCACGTAGCCACCTGCTGATGGTGATCTTTTTTGAGAATACCGAACTCACCGAATTGCTGCGTACCGAACCCAATGACCTGAAAGGGGTTTATACCAAGACAATCGGAGAAAATTTTGCCTTTGAGAAAAAGCTCATCGCACGAGAACTTGAGCATCACGGCATTATCTCAATCCTCACCCCGCCGGAACACCTTACCGTCAATACCCTCAATAAATACCTGGAACTCAAGTCCCGGGGCATGATTTAGACCCTGTTTCGAATGCTAATTTCAACATTGTTTAGTTGCCAGATTTTCCTGAGATAGGGCGAAGCCCTGTTTCCCATCGGGAAACAATATTTGTAGCAATAACGCCTCCCCAGTTTGCTGTCGGGCGCTGATAGCGCATGAAATGATTTTGTTTGAAAAAGTTTGAGGGTTGGTATCCCAAACTCCCAAGTTCAAGTTCACGCGACTCCAGGCGTCAATGACGCTCGATCTCCAAAATGAGGAGGGGTCTGGTTCTACAAATATTCAGCCGCCCGCTAAGCGGCTGGGCCTTCGGCCTGATCGAAAGCAACCCGCAGGGCTATCCCTGGTTCTCGCAGCAGCCTGCTATAGCCGGATTCCGCTCCGGCTATATATCTCTGTTCTTCTGCATGGTCTCAGTTATTCTATCAGAATGGGATCATTTTCCCACATTATTCCCGGCAGCTTATTACCTTTGTGCCCGTAAATGAGGTCAGACATTCGCCTTTTGAAGCGTGTCCGTTTTAACGCTGTAAAACAGACAATCTCCTCTTCCTATTCACTTGAGCTTAACGATCCTATGTCCCGTCCCAGTATTTTAATTAGCAATGATGATGGTATTCACGCACCGGGTATCCTGGCACTGGTCGAAGTTGCCATGGAGTTTGGGGAAGTAACGGTAGTGGCGCCTGACAGCGCTCAAAGTGGCATGGGCCATGCGATCAGTGTCGGACGGCCCTTGCGTTTGTATAAAGAAGACCTGATCAATGGACTCGCTGGCCATGCCTGTAGCGGTACGCCAGCTGACTGCGTAAAGCTCGCTACGGGGGTACTGATGGATCATACCCCCGATTTGATTCTTTCCGGAATCAATCATGGGGCCAATACATCTGTGAGTAGTGTCTATTCCGGTACGCTTTCCGCGGCACGGGAAGGAGCGATTCAGGGCATTCCCGCTATCGGATTTTCCCTCAATCATTATAATCACGATGCTGACATGGCCGGCGCGCAGGTAATTGTTCGAAAATTACTCGAGAGCGTCATGACGCACAAGCTGACACCGGGCGGATTATTGAATGTCAATATCCCGGACCTGCCCGCTGCCGAAATCAAAGGCATGAAAATCACCCGTCAGGCAAAAGGCCGCTGGGTAGAGGAGTTTGACCAGCGGACTGACCCGTTTGGGCGACCTTATTATTGGTTGACAGGGCAATTTGCCCTGCTTGACGAAGGGGATGATACAGATGAAGCCGCAGTACGGAACGGCTATGTATCGGTCACACCTATGCAGCATGACCTGACCGCCTATGACACCATGGACGCCTATACGCATTGGGACTTAAGCCTCTAGCGACCTCCTATGAAAATTTACCTGATCGCTGGCGAAGATTCCGGAGACCTGCATGGCAGCAACTTCATAAAAGCCCTGAAAACCGCCGCTCCGGATTTGGAAGTTCGGGGGGTAGGAGGCGAATTGATGAAGGCGCAGAACATGGATCTGGTTGCGCATATCCGCGACATCAACTTCATGGGATTTTGGGAGGTGATCAAAAATCTGGGGACGATTCGACGCCTGTTTAAAACCGTCAAATCAGATATCACTGAATGGAAGCCCGATGCTGTCGTACTGATTGATTATCCGGGCTTTAACCTGCGGCTTGCCAAGTTTCTCAAAGCGCTGGATATCCAGGTTTTCTACTACATTTCTCCCCAATTATGGGCCTGGAAAAAAGG
>CAYGTH010000255.1:0-10409 GCA_964352745.1 uncultured Bacteroidia bacterium | reverse complement strand
GGCCAAAGCCCACCCCCCACTTGAATCTCCTCCTCCGAACACACCTCTCGTTGTGAAGAATAGTTGCCACTCTGAACTTTACGTTGACGAGACCGATGGAGCTTGTTCTCTTGAACGATTTAGTGTAAGGTGTGAGTTTACGGCGAGAAATGTGAAAATATTGCTGATGTAGATATTGTGTAGTTCTATTGAGTCTTGTCTCGATCTCAATTATCTGACGATCCATAGGCTTTATTGTTTGGAAATAGACAGATCTTAATACTTATTTTTTAAGTATGATATCATTTGCTCTATTTGAACTTTGGGGAAATATTTAGTATTTTTAGACCCACATATTGACTCTAAACTGTGTTTTTTGTACTGGCGCTAGGACTAGTGCAAAATGATACGTTCTAACGCTTATCGGTATGAAACAATCCAGTGAGGAAAGATATCAATTTCGTGAATGGGGAGGAATTGCTGTCATGACAATGTTAATTGGCCTAGCAATTCTGGGTTTGGTGAAATTGATGGATACAACATTGATGGATACAACAATAGACCCTGTGCAGGCTAGATGCCCCGAATGTTATATAAATAAGCAGAGTCCTGATTATTTATCAGAAGAGAATTTACCCCTTTTCATTGAAGAATTAGAAGAGCAATGGCAAAATGAGGAGCTTTCATATAATGATGACCTGATCGATTATATAGATACTCAGTACCGAAAAAACAATATAAAAGACCTTAAATATCAGGTGTGGTATTCCTACTATTCCGAAAGGACAAGTGAAACGATAACAAAAAATGCGACTTATTCTATACTGCAGCTTCGTAAAGAATTCCCCGAATTGCAGATGAAAGCAAAGAATCTGTTTGGGATGTTGTATTTTAATAACCATGCATGGTTCTATTTCACCGATTCAACGATGACAAAATATGAACCCGAGTATGGTTCTACCAGAGAAGTATTGATAAATAAGGTAGGTTTTCAACTGATCCAAAAAAAAGTCAAAGATTATCTTAAAAGAAGCCCCTTTATCCCTTTAGGAGATAAAATTCTAGTTGCGATCCCCAAGGTGTATGATTATACGTGCATACATGAAGGCGGAAATCTTAAAGCTTATTTTGGCCTGAAATGTGAGGCAGAACACCAGTTTGCAGAAGATGGGAAACAAGAATCATTCTTGACTGTTCCGCTAAATAAAGGAATCCCGATTTCCGTTGAGAAAAATTCTACTAAAACAACCAAAGTGTTCAAATTATTATGTTCGGCCCGATCAATTGAGGAATTGAGATACATTGCTGTGTATTTCAAGAAAGAACCATTTTGGGAGGAACCGGTAAGGTTGATTGAGGCTGAGTGATTTGACTTTTGTGGATATAGCTACTTGGAAAAAAAATATATTTAAGCCTTGTGCTTTATTGGCATTAGTAATAATTTGCGAGTAGACTTGTAATAAATATTGCAGGATCATAAAAAAACGAAAATTCCATCGCGTAAAACATTGGTAATTAGTATTTAAGGTTGGTTATTAGTGGAGTGTATACTAAATCCACAAATAAAAAACCGGGATTCGTTGAGACTTGCTTCCCGTTGAGTAACTGATTTTTAGAGATCATCTTACTTGGCAGTTACTAATCAGTACTACCGAAAACGGGGTAAGAAGAGGTACTGAGGGCAGGTCTCGTTTAAGCTGAAGAATACAAATAAACTTCTGACTTATCTTTCTGTTGGCTAGTTTACAGGATTCAAAATCAGGCCAAACGAGAGGCAGTAGTCTGCTTGGGAAGAAAGGAGTTTAATATCAGTATTATTCTCTTGCTAACTGACCGAAACGGACTTAGCCTTGCGTGTGGAAAACCTATTTTGTCTATTGTCAATGTTCTTTTTTTAACCGAAAGAACAGTTCAACCTAATGCAGGTGCAGTCAAATCAATAAATTCCCCAACAATCGGTTTATTCCTCAACGCTAGTGCGGGATTCGACATAAAAAAACTTAATTAACGCTTTGGGAAAGAAGAATCATCCTGAATGTTTTCTTTAACCAAAGAATTAGATCAAGGTGTAATGACGTTTTTTTGACAAAAAAAGAACGTTCTCCTGTAAAAAAACAATGAAGGAGCGATAGTTTCAAGTTCGAATGAGTCTGCCAGGATGCAAACCTGTCTAGTTGACGAAAGTATTTTTAAGCCTTCCTCATAAGGATAATTAAACAATAATATCAAGCCTGGCAAGAATCGTTACATCAGTTAGTTATCTCAATTTGAGATAACGAGATATTCTGTTGAAAAAACCTCCTTAGAATTAGGGATGCCTATGGCGTGAGGAATCAAGGAAACTAAATAAACCACAAATAAATTACGGACTCTATAACTCCAGAAATGGTAAATAGAATATGCCTGCCTAGGTATCAAATCAATGCTAGATTACTAACTCCGTCCTATTGGTAATCTTTGATTTCGCCATATTTTTCCATTCATATGTCACCGTATTTATTTGCTGTGATCGTATTTATTTATAACCATCGTATTTATTTTATTATGTAGTATTTATTGTATTGAGATAGTATGTAAATATTAAAATAGTATTTATCCGTAATATACGAAACTAAGTTATTGTGTGGCACGAATACATAATTAATCCGCTAAGAACGGACGGTATTAATTAGTTTTTGAACCATTAATAAAAAATTTCATGAAAGCTCAACAGTTTTTTAAAACTATGCCTGGAATCTGGCTAGTCTGGATGATATTGATTGGGATTGCCCTCTCAGCATTCAAACCCAATCAGACTTATCAAGTCCCTCAAGGGATTCCTTATCAGGCAATTTTGAGGGACATCGGTACCCATACGCCCCTGGTGAGTCAGGTCGTTCAGATTCGCTTCTCTATCTTTCAGAATGCACAGCAGACTTATCAGGAAACCCAGATCACAAATACGAATAATCATGGATTAGTCAACGTAGTCATCGGTGCGGGAACCCCTGTCTCCTCAAGCCAGCAGTTTTCCAGTATCGACTGGTCGGTAGGTCCCATTGAGCTTCAGGTGGAAATGGATTATGATAATTCCGGTTATGATGACTTCGGCATGATTCCATTTATGGCGGTGCCCTATGCATTATATGCCCAGAATGCTGATCACGCAAGCCATGCCGACTTTGCTGCAAACGCCTCTTCGGTATGGAATTCCTCCGGTAGCGATATCCATTTCTCGAATGGAGACGTAGGGATCGGCACATCCAATCCCAATGCACGGTTGACAGTAGATCGGCACATTAAACTAAGCAAAAATGGCGACAAAAGAGTAGAGCTGATTGGGTGGGGAAATGAAGGGCGTATAGAGACGTGGGGCCCTGGAAGCCGGAATTTTTTACTGGCAAACGAAAACGGCTCATCAGATTGGCCCTATTTGGCATTGTACGATCAATATAACCGGGATCAGGCAAATATCGAGATTGTAGGTAATGGAGGATGGGTGAGACTTAAAGGGCCGAATGGTAATTTTAATGCAGTAATTACGAATGAAGTAGGGGATGCCAATCGAGGATCATTAGCTATTTATGATGCTACTGGGAATGCAAAGGCACGTATCTATGTCGATGCTAACGGCAAAGGCATTATATCGGGAGATCACAAGTATTTCCGCTTGAAACATCCTACAAAACCTGATTCCGTGATGATCTATTGCTCACTGGAGGGCCCGGAAGCAGCAGCTTATGAAAGAGGAACGATTCAATTGCAAAATGGAGAAGCGTTTGTACCATTTTCTGAGCACTTTGGCATTGTAATAAACCCGACAACGATGACGGTCATGCTTACTCCCTTGTCTGCCAATTCGGAAGGATTAGCCGTTGTTGAGAAGCTGGAAACAGGATTTAGGATTAAAGAACTGCGTGGCGGAACGGGAAATTACCAGGTGGACTGGCATGCAACAGCCGTTCGGAAAGGCGATGAGAACTTCAGGGTTATTCGCCATGCCAGCGAGGGGATGTCGGCGATTGAAAGTGCTCCATCTAAAACACCTGAAAAAGAGTAAGCTCACCCTAAACACCTCAATCCTATGAAATACCTAATAATTATATTAGGCTTATGTGCCTTGATCCCGACCACCCTCCTCGCGCAGGTCTCTCTGGACCGGTATGTAGTAACGACGACTGGAAGCGGGGAGACGAACGGGTATATCTACCTGCAACACACCGTGGGAGAGCCGGCCATTGAAACCCTGAATTCTGGGAACAAGATACTGACCCAGGGCTTTCAACAGACAGACTTTTTGTATCTGAATCCGATCTCGAAGGTGGGTGAACCTTTGACCTTCAATATCCGGTTGTCTCCCAATCCCACATCTGGCTGGGTGTCGGTCGAATTTCCGGAACTAAGGGAGGCCGTGAATCTTTCCCTGATGAATGCAACCGGAAAAATTATCCGTAGTGAGCAGGTTAAACAAGGACAACGTAGCCATCGCCTCAATCTGTCAGGTCTTCCAGCGGGTATCTATATGCTCCGAATGCGATCGGGAAGGATCCAGGGCCATACATCAATAAGTCTGGTCAGATAACGATAACACGATTTCAGTACTGCTGCTTAGAACCCCTCCCTGTTGCTAAATGGAGGAGGGAGGGGAATCTTACGCCTTAATCTAATCCCATGAACCATATCAAAATCATCCTCTGCGTAGTCCTGATGGTAGGATGTTATTGCTACAACTTACAGGCAACGCCTCGGGATTCAATCCGGAAAAAACGCGATATCTCGCATTACCTTCAGCTCTCTGGACACTTCCATGCCGGAGCCAATTTCTATAAGGTTCAGGGGATACCTGCAAGACGTGATGCCTGGTCATGGGTGACCAGTGGTAATATCAATCTGCGCTTGTTTAACCAGATAGATGTGCCCCTGAGTTTTACCTACAGCAGGCAGCGAAGCAGCTTTTCGACCCCCCTGAACCAGTTGGGTGTCAGCCCCCGCTACAAGTGGCTGACCCTGCATGCTGGATATCGAAACCTTTCCCTTTCCCCAGATACCTATACCTTAAATGGGCGTACAATCCGGGGCCTCGGGGTAGAAATCAATCGCCGCAAGTTTGCACTGAAGTTCCTGAAAGGGCAATTCAGAGTACCCAGGATAGCCAGAGATACGCTGATATTTGGGCCCGTATTGGCACCGGGGTACGAACGACGTATGTGGGCAGCCCATATTCATTGGGGGGATCATCGGACCTATATCGAAGCCAATATGCTGCATGCGATGGACGATACCACCGAATTCCTGCCCGATACGACCCTTGCCGCTCCGGCTGCTAACCTGATCCCTGAGTTGGCTTTTAGCTTGGGTTTGTCCAAGCGATTCCGAATCTACAGCAGGGCTGCCGCCAGCATATATACCCGCAATATGCACAGTCAGCCGGTCAAAATTGAGGGTTGGGAGCGTCTTCCTCTCATTGGAAGCGCAATCACTCCTACAATTTCTTCCCGTGCCAACCTCGCGGTACGGGCGGGAGCAGAGTTGTCGGTGAAGGCTTTCCGTATGGCAGCACAATTCGAACGGGTCGATCCCTACTTTGAATCCATGGGCTTATACTATATGCAGGATGACAAGGAGAACTATACCCTGAACCTGGCCATCCCTCTTGGGAAATCAAACGATCGTTTGTCGGGCTCTTTGTCGGGCACGATGGGCTTACAACGCAATAATATCAAATCGTCCAGAAGCCTGACCACGCTACGAAAAATTGGTCAAGCGCACGCAAACTTGAGTTATAGAACAGGTACCGAGGCCAGTAGCGCTGCTTTTTACGTCGGAGGGAGTTACCGAAATTACCAGGTAAATCAGGAAAACGGACTGAATATCGTCGCAGACACCCTTCGAATTGCAAGCCTCACCCAGAGCGGAAATTTCTTTTCTTCCTTGAATTGGGGAAGTGGAAACACGCGGCATTCCCTTTCCGTCAATTGGATGGGACATGCGCTGCAAGATGTGCACAGACCTCAACTCGCCTTTATTCAGCGTAATTATCAGCTATCCTATCGACTGCAAGGCTCACAGCTGGATGCATCTATCGGGACCCACCTCTGGGAAGGAGGGATTGTCGGACAGCTCAGGAAAAGGGCTGGGGCCAGTCTGTCCTCAACCAAACGGATCGGTGGGGATAAGCTGATTGTAAACCTGCACCTGGCATATAGTCGCTTCCTGCCCACAGGAACCAACGAGGGATTTACCTGGAACGTGCAGGCCCGCACCAGCTATAAGTTGAGCCCCAAACAGTATGTGACACTTCGCCTCATTCAGCAGCAACAGCAAGCCAGTCAAAGCCCCTCTTTTAAGGAAAGTAGAATGTCTGTCAATTACAGCATAAGATTTTAACCCCAAGTATAAACATTTAACAGAACGAGCATATGAAACGCATCATCGCATATAGATTCCTGCTCCTGTTCCTGATTGCATCGCTAAGTATGGAGTTTGGGTATGGACAAACCTGGCCAGTTACGGTACTGGTTCACCCCGCTCCCCCCTTTTCGCTCAATTTGGATGAGTACGCAAACAGAACCTCGGAGCAGATGTTGACGCTTACGAACCAGGGCCTTCAAACCCAATCTCTGACTTTGACCGGCACCCTCAAAGGCGATAATGGCATTACCCTCACCCTCGATGAAAATCACGCATCCGTTGCACCGATAACCCTGCTGCCGGGGGAAAGTAGATCCTTTTCCCCCAACGAACTGACCCTCTACCTGGGAGATATCGGATTTGAGCAATTGGAAATGACCGGCGTGACCGATGTGATCAGAAATCAGGTTACAATTAACCGATCCATCCCGGAAGGGAATTACCAGATTTGCTTTCAGGCGGTTGACTTTCTGACTAAGATGCCTTTGTCAGCGCCTGAACCGGATGGGTGTAGTCAGGAGTTTCAGATATTGTATGTAGACCCTCCCATCATCGTACAACCCATAGATCGGGAGCAATTGGACCTCTCAGATCTGCAATTTGTTCCCATTAGTTGGACGGATATATCAGGCTCGCCGAATGTTCGTTTCCGACTGACATTGGTTGATTTAGCAGACATTGGTAATCAAAATATATATCAGGCACTGGATAACCCTGGGACTCCGGTTTATTTTGAGGTGGAGGATCTGAGTTTACAAAGTTATGGATACTCTTTTCAGGACCCACAGTTGATTCCGGGGCATGAGTATGCGATTAGGGTGATTGCTTATGACCCAACGGGGGAAACCGTCTATCGTCAGGAAGGGAAAAGTGATATTATTATTTTTTCCTATGGGGGGTGTAATCAAGACAACATGCCTTACCTGCTCTCACCGGCTTACCCCTTGCATAAGGATACCATTCCCTTTGCGGGGATGGACGTATCGAAGGGAGGCTATATACCAATAAGCGTAAGACATGACCCCCTTTGCCCTTATTATACCAAATTTGAATTTGACCTTACGCTACGGGACGAAGCCGGTACCGCTTATATTCGGAGTGATGAGAACCGGTGGGGACCGGGAGGCCCATTAGCCTACCTCAATCAACAATTGAATGCCAATGGTTTAGGGCCTGCTTCCAATGAAGAGGCTCAAACCCTGCCGTTGAATCTTCGTGCGGATCAGGAAGCTTCCGGAATAAGATTGACCCGGGGGAATACTTATCAGTGGTCAGTATTCAGTTGGATGTATGCAGGACAGAATCGGGCACCAAGTGATATTGTAGGTCAGGAATTTACCATTGGTATGACCAAGCCTGTTCCGGAATCACCAGCAAAAGATGCAACTGTTGAGAAAGGGGAAATCCCTTTCTCCTGGAAGCCCGGTCGTCAACCCAGGCGACTGGTTCCACCCCTCAGTCGTATTCAACACATGGAGGGTAACCAGATCCTCGATAGGCAGGAAACGGCCGCTGCATTTGAGCGCTGGCAGCTACAAGTCGCGACTGATCCGGACTTTCAGGATAAACGATATTTGACTTCAGGTACTCTGGGAGGGCCGGAATATAAATACCCGGAGATGTCTGAATCAGAAATTGCAGATGAGCTGTATAACCAGAAATTGTCTCATACTTTCGAGATCAATCAACCCGGCACCTACTATTGGAGAGTCGTGTATCTCTCAGATCCGCAGGATGCCAATAGTAGCCCGTATTTGGAAGGACCGGTTCGTAAATTCACCATTGACCCGGATCCGGATCCGGAAGATCCTTGCAAGGGAAATTGCGATGCGGCACCTGTCGAGAATCAAACGCCTGTTACCCTACTTCAGGTAGGCGATTATACGAGAATTGGGAAGTTCCCAATGGAGATCAAATCCTTCACCAGCGCGCAGGCACCCTACGCAGGTCGGGGAATTATCCAGATTCCCTGGTTGAATAACATCAAAATCAAGGTTGATTTTCAAAACCTGCAAGTCAATTCGGATTACGTTGTATTTGCAGGGGAGGCACATGCTATTCAGGAAGACAACCCTTTTACCGTAAATGAAATCTCCACTATTGCAGGCGACATGCTGGCCTTAGTCCCCAATGTCGAATCACAATTCAATGATTACCTGTCAGAAGGAAGGTTGATAAGTGCTTTGACCCAAGGCAGAGAAATTGGTATGCCTTTGGGGCTAGACCGGACGATTGCCGGTCAGAAGTTTACGATCGGCATCATGGAGATGGACTTTACGCCCAAGCGTGCCAGCTTGAAAGCTATGGCAGCTATTGATTTTTCAGCCAACTGGAATAAATACACGCCTTCATTTGGAGCACAGTCAGTATGTTTTCATCCCAATGGATTAGAAGATGTCGGAATTTTATACCTATCCCGAAGTTTCTTCATGTTTGATACACGCTGGCCTGTATATCTTCAAATGAAAGGGGCTAATGATGCCACAGACTCAGAATGGGTTACTCGTATCGAATGGGACTGTGAAGGATACAAATGCCTGAACGTTGCAGGAGAGTTGTATTTCCAGCGGGAACTGCTCGTTCCTGAAGGACCAGATGGCGGCCCGGGCCAAGGGCAGGTAAAAGGACGGATTCGAGGTCAACAGTGCAGGGGGAATAACCTTATGTTTCAATTGGACATGGACCCCTTTCAGATTCCCGGTGCGCCCGGCTATACCTTTCGGGTTCAGGATGCTTATCTGGATTTGTCTGACCTGGAAAATCCAGCAAACATGACTTTTCCGGATAATTATGAAACCAATATTGACCTGGAAGATGAAGATCAGGCAAATAACTGGCAGGGATTTTACCTGAGAACCCTGGAGGTAAAAGCGCCTAAAGATTTTACTATGGGGGCAAACGCTTCTGCCGGAGCATATAATATGATTATCGACAGAGAAGGTTTCACAGCCAGCTTGCGGATCAACAATTTTGTGCCGCTGGATAAAGGAAATTATAAAGGCTGGGGACTTTCCGTTGATTTATTTGAGCTTGATATCGTTCAAAATGCCTTTAAGCATGGTAAGATGATCGGAAAGATCGATATCCCGGTCATGAGCGATGGAGATCACCTGGCCTATCAGGCTTTACTTACCCGGAACAACCGGAAAATGGGCTTTTACTTCCGGGTGGATCCAACAGGAGACATCAACATAGATATGATGGCGGCAAAGCTCAAACTCGACCAAAATTCCTATGTCGAAATTCGGGCAGGAGCGCAGGATGATGGAAACTTGCGGACTGATTATGCAGAGGTTAATCTTCTGGGGTCGCTAACGATAGCAGATCAGAATATTCAAAATATTGCCAGTGTGGTCGGTACCTTTGTACCCTCTTTTCAGTTGAGTGGTCTGCATGGTCATTTGACCTACAGTACGGATCAGGGGTTTACCAATACACATTTATCGAAGGCCTCTCCTCAAAAATTTCTGTCTGGATTCCCCCTTTCAATAAAAAGCATAGACCTTAGGCCTAACCTCTCAGGCTTTACGTTAGAAATCGTTCCCCGGCTTTCCTTAACGGGAGGCAATACAGGCATCGCTGCTGAAACTAAATTGGCCATTGAATCTGAGTTGAAACTATTAGGCAATAATCAACGGCAGAAGTTTCGCCTGAAAGGCTTTCAGATGAAAAGTATCTGGGTAGAAGCAACCATCAGTGAATTTGGCTTGAGAGGGAGATTGGATTTTTACAAAGAAGGGAATAAAGAAGGGGCAAGGGGAAACCTGGATGTGCAATTGCCGATGAACCTGGGATTACAAACTAATGTGGAGTTCGGAGTAGTGCGAAACAATTCTTATGCAGCCTTCAATACGAAGGATTACTTCTCTTATTGGTATGTCGATGGAATGGTCCGGATCCCAACGGGAATTCCCATTGCCAATGGCTTTGCCATCTATGGATTTGGTGGAGGTGCCTATTATCATATGCGGGTCAATCCTGCGGCTATGCCAGATCCTCCTGAGACCAACCAGAAGGGGGGGAGTGAAACTCAACCGCCA
>CAYGTH010000254.1:4950-10438 GCA_964352745.1 uncultured Bacteroidia bacterium | reverse complement strand
AATATGAACAATGCGAACGGCATTGATTTCATCTTTTTCCAGTCGTTGCAATTGCTCATAGAAGCCTTTTAGGCCTCGGATGTTATTATCAATTACATTGAGGTCGGTTCGAATAAAGGAATATTGAGTCGCAACAGGTTTAATATCCTTGTCCGGAAGCATGAGGGCCATGGTAAGGCCCGCCACAGGCAGGAGTAGGAAAAGCAATCGAAGGGATAAATATTTTTTTGCCAGGAGCATTCACAAACTTATTCAAAATACCAAACTAAAATAAATCAAAAATGCTGCCAGCGTTACCCATTGGCCCGAATAAAATCAAATTCCTTCAAATCAAGTCCCTCAACATCAGGAAGTTTCTTGTAATCAGGGGCTTTATTGTCAACGAGAGACGCTACAAGACTGCTTTGAGCGCCGCTGCCAGCTTATGTACATTTTCTTCCCGGGATGCATAGCCCATCAGACCGATTCGCCAGATTTGTCCTGCCATGGGGCCAAGACCTCCGCCAATCTCAATGCTGTGGTCATTCAATAAACTGCTACGAACTGCCGCATCTTCTACTCCTTCGGGAATCCGCATGGCATTGAGTTGAGGCAGACGATAGGCTTCTTCTACAAAGAAATTCAAATTGAGCGGTGACAGGGCATCACGCAGTAAGAGATGATTGGCCTGATGGCGTGCCCAACTTGCTTCAAGGCCTTCTGTTTGCAACATCCGCAAGGATTCATGCAAGCCATATAAGGCATTTACGGGAGCTGTATGGTGATAGGAACGCTTGGTGGCTGCACCCCAGTATCCCATGACCAGGTTCAAATCAAGGAACCAACTCTGAACAGGTGTTTTCCGTTGTTGGATCACTTCCAGCGCACGTGGGCTAAACGTTACCGGAGAAAGACCCGGCGTACACGAAAGGCATTTCTGGCTGCCGGAATAGACCGCATCCAGGTTCCACTCATCTACCAATAAGGGAATTCCCCCCAGAGAAGTTACTGTATCCACAATGGTTAAACAGCCATGGGCATGGGCAATTTCGGTCAGCTTCTTTGCATCGGAACGAACCCCTGTGGAGGTTTCCGCATGTACAAAGGCAACGATTTTTGTATCAGGATGAGCCTTGAGGGCTTCTTCCAGCTTTTGAGGATCGACCGGTGCTCCCCATTCATCTTGCACCATGACTACTGTACCGCCTGCGCGTACTACATTTTCCTTCATTCGCCCGCCAAACACCCCATTCTGACACACGATAACTTTGTCGCCCGGCTCTACCAGGTTTACAAAGCACATTTCCATTCCCGCAGAACCCGGGGCAGAAACCGCCATGGTCATTTCATTCTGGGTTTGAAAAGCATATTGCAAGAGTACTTTTACTTCATCCATCATTCGTACAAATTCTGGATCCAAATGGCCAATAGTCGGTCGTGCCATCGCTTGCAAAATGCGATCAGGAACGTCTGAAGGTCCGGGACCCATCAGGGTACGAACAGGCGCATCGAAAGATGGAATCAGGTCTTGGGAAGGAATAGTAGGAATAGACATATTCAACTTAAATTTTCGTGTAGTACAAAATTAGGGCTTATTTGGAGAATAGCGAATATGTACCTGCATTCTGTGGGCTTGAGTAAGTGGAATTGCATTCGATAAGCAGTAGTAATAATTCATAATTCTCCCTAAATTCCGACATGGCGAAGATCAATAAGAAAAAGGTGCCATATCCTGTAGATAAAGGGCTAAGAACCTATCTGTCAGATTATGGCCGGGAGATGGACCTGCCGATTCAGTACACAGACTTATTGCGGTATAATGAAGGCATTACCCTGTATGATAAGTATGGAGCAGATACCCTCTGGATTTCCCTCTTGTATTCCCAGGACGACCTCAATCACATCAACGAAAGCCTGAAAAAAATATATGCGATCCTGAAAGCCAATGGGGACATGACCGTCATGAAACACCTCTATGTAGATCGGGTAGATTTGTGTTTATATGGCAATACGAATCCTTTTCGGGTGAGAATCGTGAATAATATCAATGACAATTTTGACTATTTCTATATCAAACATGCGGATGCTTCCCGAATTTATGGTCTGGAATTAGAACATTTACTTTCTCCGAACCGGATCAGTTTTGTCGTCGATCAGGATACCCTGATTGAGGAGCATATCGCGGGAATTCCCGGCGAGGAATTTATCCATAATTACCTGCATGCAGGGAAGGTGGAAAATGAAATTCGACTGGCAAAAGAGTTTGTTAAATTCAACGAACGCTGTTTCGTACGCCTCCTCGGAGATATGCATTCCAGTAACTATGTGGTGGAGATCATGCCTGACTTCGAAGATGTTCACTACCGGATTCGGGCAATCGATTTCGATCAGCAATCCTACGAACCGCGGAAAAACATCTATATGCCCAAATACTTCAAACAGAACATGCCCATCATAGAAGTCGGGATGCGCCACATGACGCCCACGACGATGCGGCAGTATCAAAAAGAAGAGCGGGCATTGATCGCCAGCAGGGTGCGTTATGCCCGGAGTAAGGTAGATGACCTCCTGCATTATATGGCCGAGTCTGAACTCTCACATGATTCCTATGTATTACAACTTCGGGAAGAGTTGGCAGATCACTATGGAGAAGATGCCTTTCACTCCTGCAAGACAATGGGAGAGATTGTGAAAATGAGCCTGAATCGCCTGTCGAAAAATAATTAGGAGCGGGGGAGATTGAGAGCAGGAGAGATCGGGAGGTCGGGAATAAGAGTGTATTAATTTATATCGAAATACCCTATGCGCATTTTGTTGCCAATCGCTCATATGTTTTGCCTGGTATTCCTTCTGTCAGGGAGTGCCTGCTTGCCCGATTCTACCAAACCGGATAGTGATCCGGTAGAAACACCAGAAGCAGATTCGACTGAAACCCCTGTTGATTTCCCAACTGATGCAGAGGGGGACAGCACCACTACGGTTTCGGCAGATAGCCTGCCAGAAGTCGCGGAACCGATGAAATGGGTTGCCTATCCCTCCGGAATTCCGCTTAAAAATGGACAGGCATGGCCGGTAGACCAGGCACCTGCCAATCCGGAGTTTCTCGATTTCCGCAAAAAACTCCAAATGGCAATTGCTCAAAAAGACACAGAATATCTCCTGGAGCATGTGGATGACGAAATTAAACCCAGCATTGCGGATGGAGAGGGCAAGGATTTTTTTATTGAAATGTGGGGGCTGAGGGAAAATCCACAGCAATCAGAAATCTGGAACGAACTGGACGAAATTCTGAAACTAGGGGGGATTTTTCACGAAAAGGAACTGACCAGTTTTTCAGCCCCCTACGTGTTTCAGTTAGACGAGATGGACATGGTTACAGAAGAGTTGGTGATCGGTTCTGGCGTCCGACTCAGAAAACAGCCAGGTTCGGCAGGGGAGGTGATTTCGCAACTCTCCTATGAAGTGGTGAAATTGGCCCCAATCAATTGGGACAAACCTGAGCCGGTCATCTCTGAAGAAATAGCGGGAGAAACCCATCTTTGGCAAAAAGTCATCACCCGGGCAAATGATACTGGCTTTGTGTATAGCAAATACCTGCGCTCTCCGATCGATATGCGGGTGCGATTTGTGCAGAAGCCAGAAGGCTGGCGCATGGTTTCTATGCTGGCAGGCGACTAGGAATGAGTAGATAGATTAAAGATATTAGACGAAAGACTATACCTACTTGATAATCAGCAACGCTTATCTGAACCCTGACCCCTATTATCCGACTCCTGACCCCCCTTCCCATGAATCCAACATGCTACCCTTTTTTTCGACACAGTTTATTGGTAATGGCCTGCTGCCTGGGCCTCGTTTCCGCCTCTGCTCAATCCCTTACGATCCAATCCGGAATGTCGGCAGATTCTGTCCTCAATACCCTCTTTGGTGCCGGTGTGACGGTTTCCAATGTTGTCCTTACCTGCGATACGGCAGTAGCAATGGGGCGTTTTCATAATGGGATGAGTAGCATAGGACTATCTGATGGCATTATCCTCTCAACCGGCGATATTCAATCCGCAGCAGGCCCCAACAGCATTGGAGGCACTACCGGAGTGCTCGGCACGCCCGGAGATGCTGACCTCAGTTCATTGATGAGCGGCATGCCTACGATGGATGCCTGTGTGATTTCTTTTGACATCGTCTCGGTTTGTGATACCCTTGTTATACAGTATGTCTTTGCTTCGGAAGAATACCCGGAGTTTGTCGGATCTCCCTTCAATGATGTGTTTGGGTTCTTCATTGCCGGACCCGGATATACGGGACTGCATAACATGGCTACGATCCCTGCTACGGGGCAACCGGTAGCGATCAATTCCGTGAATGCGATTACCAATCCGAACTTGTTTGTTGATAATACCGCTGGAACGGGCATCGAATATGATGGATATACTGTTCCGATGATTGCCTATGCTGCCGTAAGCCCCGGTGCTACCTATCAAATGAAATTAGGGGTAGCAGATGTTTCTGATCAGGTATTTGACTCGGCGGTATTGCTCCGACGGGAAGGCGTTTGTGCCAATCCGGGGCTCGTACAGTTTCGCATTGCTAATCAGACAAGTGGAAATCCTGTCAACCTGCCCGGCGGAACACAACAATCCATTCAACTACAACAGGCATTGAGTAAGGATCAGCCTACCCAGATAGCCATCTCCGCTTCCGGAACTGCGATTGCCGGAATCGATTATGTGCCTTTACCTGATAGTGTATTGATGCCAGCAGGGGCTACGGATGCAAGTTTTATAGTAGAAAGCCTCCTGGCCTGTGATATGCCTGGTATTCGGACCCTGGTGCTGCATTATTCAGATGGATCACTCACTTGCTCCGGCAGTGTTTATCAGGATTCAATTACGCTTCAAATCGAGCAAACGGCGACCAGCCCACAGGTGGATGCGGGTTTGGATAGGATCGTTTGCTCGGGTGAATCGGTTCAAATAGGAACCCCGGCCGATCCTGCCTATGTCTATGCCTGGCAATCTGCAACGGGTATTTCCGATACTACCCTGGGGCAGCCCATGTTTACGGGGATTGCTACGGATAGCATCGAAACGATCTTACTCTCCCTCATGGTAAGCCACCCATCAGGCTGTACTGCCACGGACGAGGTGGAGGTTACGATATATCCCGAGGTTACAGTAAGTGGAACCCTGCCAGACACTTTGTGGGTCGGGGAAGCCACGCTTTTTGATTTTCTCACTGTCGAATTTGCTGACAGCTGGGCCTGGGATTTTGGCGATGGAACGGTTTCCAGCCTCGCGCTCCCTACCCATACCTTCACCGATACGGGATCATTCGAGATTGAACTGCTTGCAACAAATGGAGGTGGAAGCTTGTGCGAAGGACGATATACCCATACGGTTTATATAGGCAATGCACTCAATACTTCTTTGGACACCCGTTTGCTGCCCGGCACGATTCGCCTAAGCCCCAATCCGGCTAGCCGTCTGTTGGAATTAGAAACCGAATACCC
>CAYGTH010000254.1:1995-4850 GCA_964352745.1 uncultured Bacteroidia bacterium | reverse complement strand
CCTGGGAGCCTGTATCTTTGACTGTTTGCAGGTTTATTGAAAATGAATTGGTTATGAAACGATTGAGTGTTTTATTTCTCCTGATCCTCAGCATGAGTACAACTGATCTATTTGGACAAGGCCCTCCTTTTCTGAGTGAATACCAATGGAATAATCGGGTTATCCTCCTCTTTGAAGGAGAGCAGGACCGGAGTGGGATGTTTGCCAAACAAATGTCTGCGATCTTATCTCAACACCGTGAGTTGGAAGATCGAGACATTATCTTTTTCCAATTCACAGGAAATGAAGGAGCCGGCCCGGGTTTTGGGCCGCGTACCCCCCGCATTTTTGCTGAGCAAATGGAATTACTTCGCCAGCACTATGCCGTTTCTCCACAAGAATTCACGGTTATTCTGGTCGGAAAAGATGGCAGTGAAAAAATCCGAAAAACCAATCAGTTCCTAAGTATGCAGGAGTTGTTTACGCTTATTGATGGCATGCCCATGCGGCAGCAGGAGATTCGGGACCGAAACCGCCCTTAAACACAGCCCTATTATGAGTATGAGGAACTATCAGTACTACGCATTTTTGTTGCTGGCCTTATTGTTTTTGTCGCCGGGTATCCAGGCGCAAAGCGAAGTGCCCAATGCACCCGCGCGCAGAGAAGGAGAAGGGCCTTTTGATAAACTGATTATCCGGGGCGTGATCCTGATTGATGGAACGGGCTCTCCGCCTATCGGGCCCGTCGATATTGTGGTAGAAGAAAACCGAATCAGCCGCATAGAAGTAGTCGGCTATCCAGGCGTTCCCATTGATGACTCCCGCCGCCCCAAAGCGGATAAAAAAACCCGGGAGTTGGATGCCGAAGGGATGTACCTCATGCCGGGTTTCATTGACATGCATGGCCACATCGGAGGCACCGGACAAGGCGTTTCCGCAGAATACGTTTTCAAACTCTGGATGGCGCATGGCATCACGACTGTTCGGGAGCCGGGCAGTTTTAATGGAACCAAATGGACCCTTCAGCATAAGAAAAAGAGCGCATACAATGATATCACCGCTCCCCGCATAGAAGCATATTTTGGATTTGGAGCAGATGCTCAGGAACCGATTTCTACGCCTCAACTCGCCCGGGAATGGGTACACGATATTGCCCTTCAGGGTGCCGATGGCATCAAGTTTTTTGGAACCCGCCCCGATATTATGGCCGCTGCCCTGGACGAAGCCGCTAAATTAGGGCTCAGATCCGCCTGCCATCATGCGCAGTTGAATGTCGCAAGACTCAATGTCCTGCAAACCTCTCAAATGGGGCTGACGAGCATGGAACATTGGTATGGATTGCCGGAGGCGCTGTTTACGGATCGCACCATTCAGGATTATCCCCTTGATTATAACTATCAGAATGAGCAAGATCGCTTTGGTGAAGCCGGGCGATTGTGGAAGCAGGCTGCTCCTCCTTATTCGGAGCGGTGGAATGAGGTAATGGATACCCTGATCGCTCGGGATTTTACCCTAAATCCTACCTTCAATATCTACGAAGCCAATCGCGACCTGATGCGGGCACGCCGGGCAGAGTGGCACGAAACCTATACCATGCCCTCACTTTGGCAGTTTTACCAGCCGAGCCGGATTTCACACGGCAGCCACTGGCACTATTGGGGCACCGAAGAAGAGGTGGCCTGGAAGGAAAACTACCGCCTCTGGATGACCTTTGTCAATGAATACAAAAACAGAGGAGGGCGCGTAACTTCAGGCTCGGATTCGGGATTTATTTTCCAACTGTATGGATTTGCGTTTATCCGTGAACTGGAAATGCTTCGGGAAGCAGGGTTTCATCCCCTCGAAGTCATTCGGGCCGCAACGCTCAAAGGAGCCGAAGCGCTGGGCATGGCTGGCGAAATTGGATCAGTCGAAGTCGGCAAATTGGCAGACTTTGTGATTGTAAATGAAAACCCCCTTGCAAATCTTAAAACCCTTTATGGAACCGGAGCGATCAAACTGACGGAAAACAATACCATAGAACGGGTCGGGGGTGTACATTACACGATCAAGGATGGAATCATTTATGATGCCAAGGCCTTACTGGAAGATGTCGCCCTGATGGTTAAAAATGAGAAATCAAAAGAAGGCTTTAAGCTGCGCCAACCTGGAGGGTAAGTCATGACGAGAGAACGTTGGGCACGATATTACCTGCTGGCCGGTATGATGCCGGTGATGCTATTTCTCCTCATTCTGTTACTTGCCACCGGTGGGTTTTGGATGGGGATGGCGATGACTAAGGCCCATTTTATCCTTGCCTTGTTTGTACTGTTTGGCATCAGCTTTTGGTTGGCAGCAAAATTGGAAATTCATCCTTTGCCGGGGTATTTTATCTGTACAATCCTCTTCCTCGGCAGCATCTCCCTGAGTAGTGAGTTTTATGATACCACCTATGATGGACAATGGTACCATCAGGAAGCCAATATCCGGCTGGCAGACGGTTGGAATCCGGTAGAAACAGAAGTCGGCAAACTCACCCTCGACTATTATGCCAAAGGACCCTGGATCAATGGAGCAGCGCTCTATCTGATTACTGACAAGATCGAATCGGTAAAAGCATACAACTACATCTGGATGTGTGTGGCGGCATTCCTCTGTATAGGCAGTTTGCTGGTCAGTACCCGCATTCCACATATGCTGTGTGTAATTGCGGGCATAGGCATTGCCTTCGCTCCACTCAATCTCTATCAGAGCATGAGTTTTTACATCGACGGGCAATTGGCTTCGTGGATGGTCATGGCAGTGGCCTGGATTTTGGTCATCCTTGCGCGCAAAGAAGCGGGACAAGCTATCCGGCTGGCAAGTGGAGGCCTGGCCCTGGTTGTAGCCGGGATGCT
>CAYGTH010000254.1:0-1895 GCA_964352745.1 uncultured Bacteroidia bacterium | reverse complement strand
TGCTGAGTGGGATTGTCCTGCTAATTGCCATCGGTACGGATCGGAAAGCGGGCCTGATTGCGCTGATCACTTCGCTGGGGCTTCTGTTTTCTACCCTGTTAATTTCCGAGCCCTGGTGGGCACGCTTTACCCCTCAACTAATATTGGTGCCTGTTCCGGCCATGATTTGGGCGATGAATCAGCAAAAATGGGGGCAACAAGTAGGCGGCTATCTGATCCTGGCTGCTATGTTGTTCAATTCCGGTTTGGTAGCCAATGCCTATTATCCGCACAGAAGTCAGATCAGTAACAAGATAGAGACACAATTATCGGAATTACAAACCACTTCGGACAGCATCTATGTAACGGAACAACACAAACACGGGCTGTCTGTCAAAACGCGCTTAGCAGAACATGATATTCCCTATACGGCCGTAGGCAAGGCGAAAGAACTCCCCTGCCCGAAACCCCACCCCCTTATCGGATGTGTGGGACAATATTGTTTGATGCCATCTGACACCCTACAAGCTGAGTGAATATGCGAGTAGGATTTGACGGAAAACGGATATTCAACAACTTCACCGGGCTGGGCAACTATGGCCGGACCTTGCTGGAGGATTTGCAACAGCAATTCCCCGAACATGCCTATCACCTGTACACCCCCAAAGTAGCAGATAATCCCCGGGTAGCGCCCTTTTTAGACAACAATCGATTTCAGGTACACCAGCCCGCCGGTATGCCATTTCTCTGGCGATCAATGGGCATCAAACAGGAGTTGACGCGAGATCAGATTCAGCTCTATCACGGCCTGAGTCATGAATTGCCGATTGGCATTCAGCAGACCGGAATCCGATCTGTTGTTACGATTCACGATCTCATTTTCCATCATTATCCAGCGCAGTATGCTTTTCTAGATCGGCATATCTATGCCTATAAATTTAAGTACGCTTGTAAGCAGGCTGATCGGATTGTAGCGATCAGTGAAAGTACCAAACGCGACATTGTGGCGTGTTATGGGATTCCGGCTGAAAAAATTTCAGTCATCTACCAGGCCTGCGACCCTTCCTTTCAAATGCCGCTGAGTCCCGAACAGCGCACAAAAATCCTCGCGCCCTTTTCCCTGCCAACTGATTACCTCCTCTATGTTGGTTCTCTGATTGAGCGGAAAGGCCTGCACCAGATTATAGAAGCCCTGCGAATGCTGCCAGCGAGTCTGGATATTCCCCTGATGGTCGTCGGACACGGGAAGGCATACCGCAAACGCATAGAATCCTTACTGGCTCAATATGGCCTGCAAGATCGGGTGCGTTTTCTTGCCGATATTCCCTTTTCGGCTTTTCCGGCCCTCTATCAGCAAGCCTCCGCCTTTGTGTTTCCCGCGATGTATGAAGGCTTTGGCATTCCGGTCATCGAAGCCTTGTGGAGCTGCACGCCGGTGATTACCTCCGACCGCTCTTCCCTGCCCGAAGCCGGTGGTCCCAATTCCTGGTATGTCAATCCGGAAGACCCGACGCAGATAGCCCATGCGATTGAAGCCGTCTTGGGCGATGCTGCGGATCGATCTCGGCGCGTCGAAGCGGGCCATGCCTACGTGCAGCGATTCGAAGGAAAGCAGTTGGCAGCCCAGATGATGGCGCTGTATGAGGAGGTGTTGTAGGCGGAGCGGAATCGTTGGTTTCGGATTCCGATCCGTAACCCGAAACAAATTTCACAGAAATGGCCCGCGCGAAATTCCCTTGGAAGGGAATGCGGCCCTGTGCGAGTTGGGATGTTCAACGGGCAGGGAATCCTTTGGATTACAATCGATGGGTAGTCGGACCGGAATCCGCCTACAGCCCGGAGGGCTCAAATATATAGCCAGCACGGCTGGTTTCGGATTCCGATCCGTAACCCAACACAAATTTCGCAGAAATGGC
>CAYGTH010000253.1:0-10441 GCA_964352745.1 uncultured Bacteroidia bacterium | reverse complement strand
TATGCCCATCTATCATACCCTCGGAAAACTGCCTCCCAAACGGCATACAATCTTCGAAAAACCCGATGGCAGTTTATACTACGAGCAATTGTTTGGGACTATTGGATTTGATGGCATGTCTTCCCTGATGTATCACATCAACCGGCCCACGATGGTCAAGGAAATCGGAGACGCTTATGATGTCAGCCCCAAAATCGCTGTACAAAAGAACATGAAAGCCCGAAAGCTTATCGGTTTTGACACAGTGCCACAAGAAGATTTTCTGGAAAGCCGGATCCCTTTACTGGTCAATTCGGATATTCATATAGGGGTAGCAGCTCCCCTTAAGTCTCTGACTGAATATTTTTACAAAAACGCCGATGCTGATGAAATGCTGTTCATCCATCGCGGGACCGGAACCCTGCGAACGCTTGTGGGGAATATTCCATTTGAATATGGCGACTACCTGATCATCCCACGGGGGATGATTTATCAAATTGAATTTGATACGGAGGACAATCGCATTCTCTTCGCCGAATCTTTCCATCCGATTTATACCCCCAAGCGCTATCGCAACTGGTTTGGGCAATTGCTTGAGCATTCTCCCTTTTGTGAGAGAGACTATAAATTACCTGCGAATCTGGAAACTCATGATGAGACCGGAGAGTTTGTAATGAAGATCAAGAAGCAGGGGATGCTACACGAATTGGTTTATGCGACTCATCCTTTTGATGTCGTGGGTTGGGATGGCTATAACTATCCCTATGGCTTTTCGATTCACAATTTTGAACCGATTACCGGTCGTGTACATCAGCCGCCGCCGGTGCATCAGACGTTTGAAGCCAAAGCCTTTGTCATCTGTTCCTTTTGCCCGCGGATGTACGACTACCATCCCCGTGCGATCCCCGCTCCCTACAATCATTCCAACATTGATTCGGATGAAATGCTGTACTATGTGGATGGAGATTTCATGAGTCGAAATGATATTGACAAGGGATACATTACCCTCCACCCCGGCGGCATTCCACACGGCCCGCATCCCGGCGCATATGAGCGCAGCATTGGCAAAAAAGAAACGGGAGAACTAGCCGTGATGATTGACACCTTCAAACCACTTCAAATCACAGAAGCTGCTCTCGGCCTCGATGATGGGGTCTATTATCAATCCTGGTTGGATCATTAAAGAGGGGTCAGGGGGCAGGAGAGAGAAGAGGAAAGAAGGCTGGAAACTACCAGTTCAAAGATCAAGCTCAACTTCAACATTCAAACCGCTCGAACCTCAACCGGTCAAACCAAACAGCACGTTAATTAGCAGAATATTCATCTGCCATTTTTGAATCCATTACGACATCGATTGTTAACTATTCTCAATTTATGACAGTTCTCACTTCCTGGCTTTCCATTTCTGAAGATTCAGATTTTAGCATATACAACCTGCCATTTGGCATTTTTTCCACTGAGAGCACTTTGCCCCGCCCCGGCATTGCAATAGGCGATCAGGTACTCGACTTGTCAGCCCTCGCTCAGTTAGGGGGATTTGATGACCTGGTCGATTCCAGAGCCGCTTTTGGGCAGTCCACCCTCAATGATTTCATCGCACTCGGGAAAGGGGTTACGAATGAAGTCCGCCTTCGGGTACAGCGATGGTTGTGCAAAGGAGGTTCTCCCATTCAAACCCATCAGCAGGAGCTGTTACTTGCCCAAAAGACCGTGCAGATGCATATGCCCGTACGCGTAGGCGACTATACAGATTTTTATTCCAGCATAGAGCACGCCACCAATGTCGGTAAGATGTTTCGCGATCCTGCCAATGCCTTACTGCCCAACTGGCGGCATATTCCAGTCGGCTATCACGGGCGAGCTTCATCCATCGTGGTGAGTGGCACGCCTGTTCGTCGGCCCAAGGGACAAGTAATGCCCAAAGATGCGAGTGCTCCGGTTTTTCAACCTTCGGCGCGCCTGGATTTTGAGCTCGAAATGGGATTTATAATTGGCAAACCCACCGAACTCGGCGAAAGCATTTCTACAGCTAATGCAGCAGACCATATTTTTGGACTGGTCCTCTTCAATGACTGGTCGGCGCGGGATATTCAAAAATGGGAGTACGTTCCACTGGGTCCTTTTTTAGGGAAGAATTTTGCTTCTTCCGTTTCGCCCTGGATCGTAACGATGGAGGCACTGAATCCGTTTCGCGTAGCCGGTCCGACACAGGAACCTGCCGTATTACCCTATCTCGAATATGAAGGCCAACTGAATTACGATATTGCCCTGGAGGTAGGTATTACGCCCGAAGGCAGTGGAGAAACAGTCGTCTCCCGTTCCAATTTTCAATATATGTACTGGAACATGGCACAGCAACTCGCCCATCATACCATCAATGGCTGCAATGTGAATATTGGCGATATGATGGCTTCCGGGACGATTAGTGGAAAAGACGAACAGTCCTACGGTTCTATGCTTGAAATTGCCTGGGCTGGCAGCAAACCCAAAACCCTGAACGATGGCAGCAATCGGGTATTCATCAAAGACCATGATACAGTGAGCATGCGCGGTTATGCCCAAAAAGACGGGGTCCGCGTTGGATTCGGGGAGGTAAGTGGGAAAATTATTCCCGCATAGAAGATGATAGAGAATAGACATTGGACATTAGAATTGGCATCTTCATCCTGCCTTCTGTTTTCTGACTCCCGACACTTTTTCTGTCTTTCATCTTCCTTCTTTCATCTTCCTTCTCCCCATGACACAATCCATTGACCCGACTTCTATTCCGCAACCGGAACTCCACGGCTACCTCCTCGCAGCAGTAGCTCCTCGCCCGATTGCCTTTGCCAGCACAATCGACGAGGCTGGCAATGTCAACCTGAGCCCTTTTAGTTTTTTTAATGTGTTTAGTTCCAATCCTCCGGTGATGATTTTTTCTCCGGCAAAACGGGGCAGAGACAATACCAACAAACACACCTACAACAACATCAAACAAGTCCCGGAAACGGTCATTAGCATTGTAAATTATCCGATGGTAGAGCAGATGTCTCTCGCCAGTACGGAATATGCAGAAGGGGTCAATGAATTCGTAAAAGCTGGCTTTACGGAAGTCGCCTCTGAAAAAATTCGGCCGCCCAGAGTAGGAGAAGCACCTGTTTCATTTGAATGTGTAGTAGATCAGGTAATCGAACTCGGTGACGGGCCGGGAGCCGGTAATCTGGTCATGGCGCGCGTGGTAATGATCCATGTACAGGAAAAATTCCTGAATGAGGCGGGTAAGTTGGATACAACCAAGCTGGACCTGGTTGGTCGAATGGGTGGGATTTGGTACACCCGCGCAAGTGGGGAGGCCTTGTTTGAAATTCCCAAACCCCTGCGCACCCTGGGAATCGGAGTCGATGCCCTCCCGGAAAGTATTCGCACCAGCCATGTTCTGACCGGTAATAATCTGGGTCGTTTAGCCAATTCAGAAGTGCTGCCAGATGCAGTGGCTGTAGAATCGGTGAGTCAAATGCCCCCTATTCAGCAGATCTTGAATAATTCCAATGACCCAATCAAAGAAATGCATCGGTATGCTCAGAGTCTTGTAGAAATTGGCCATATCGAAGATGCCCTTCGGGTATTATTGTTTGCAGATAAGAAGCTCGGATAAAACCTGAATTGGGCATACCGTCTCCTCCTAATAGTAAAGACCAATTCTTTTCTATCGAAATACAGTGTGAATTGATTTGCGGGTAAAACAATGTTCAGCAGGATCAATCTTTCGTGCCTGTACTTGATCCTACTTTTTTTACCCCCAGGCAACTTTTTCCGGCAACCTTACACCATATACACAAAAGCACGAATATTCCCCGATTTAATCGGACATATATACGAATTTGGCGTGTGCACTTTCAAGCAGACTGTGGTTCTGTAATTTTTACAGGCCATAGTCTTTTTTCCGAAGACAAGATTCAACTCCGATACATATGAATACAGAATCAAGAAATTATCTCGCATACTGGGGAATCCGGATGTACGCACTCTCCCTGGTTTGGTGGAATTGGCATGCCCATATGCCCATGTTTGAGTTAGCCTGGAATGATCAGCTGATTATTCAATTGAATTTTTCGCGTCTCAATGCATAGTTATTTCAATTCCTGATCACACTGCTAGACAAAGTTTTTCTTGCTTGTTTTTTTGACAGGATTTACAAGATTAACAGGATATTAATAGCCTGATTTACAGCATTTTGATCCTGTAAATCCTGTTGATCCTGTCTGGAAATAAAATTTTTGGTATGAAATGTCTGGTAGTATGTTCCTGATTATTAAATTCCTCACCCGAACGCAATAACTTAGTTTTCCCTATTTGATAGTAAAAAGACCTTCACAGTAGTGAAGGTCTTTTTTTTATCCATGTTTTCTTAGACCATGCTTGAAACGCTAATTTCCTATTCCAATAATTCCTCCATTGTCTTTTGTCTTTTGTCTAATATCTAAAATCTGTCCTCTTCCTTACCTAAAATCTATATTCCAGGCTGGTATTCAGGCTGAAGGATTCCTGCGCGAGTTTGTTGTCTCTCCCCCGGTATTCGATAAGTCCTACCCGTGCCAGACTTCGGGTAACAGTGGGCTCTATACCAATTTGCCAACTGTCCGACAAGCGATAAGTTGCTCCCAATCCGCCAACTGCATGGAAAGAGTAGGTGTTTAAATCGGTAGCTACGCTTCGCCGCCTTCCCGAATGCCCATGATGCCTTGCTTTACTCGGCAGGAATTTTTCATCTCCGACCTCTACCCCATCTATAGTAAAGGAATGAGACAGTTTTAGCCGATTTAATACTCCCATGCGAAATGCCAGATTCAGTCTGCCAGATTGAAACTCATATCGTGTCAGTATAGGCACATCCAGATATTTAGTTATTTCTGTAGTCTCAAAATTCAATTCAATTCGCTCCCCTTCCTCCGGCTGAACATTTTCCGGGCGGGTAAAGGTCACTTCTGTATCAATCTCTTCCGAACCTGCAGTCAGGTTAATTCGATAATTACTTTTATAGCCTCCCATCTGATCAGAGATTTCATCATTTCGGGAAAATTTAATTCGGTGCTCTTGAGTTCCGTTGGCATAATGAGTCGTAAGCTGAAGTCCGGTTTCAACAGCCCATTTACCTCCTATTTCCTTCCCTACCTTCACCCCTGCAGCATATCCATTCCGACTGTAAAAATTATTATGACTATAGGTTGAGTTGCCATATTGAAATTGAGTGATCCAGATCGATCCTGCCGTCCCGCCCAAATAAAAGCCGTTGCCAGCTTCAGGGATATCCGTTTGAGCAACAGGGGAAATCAGTTTGCTTGCATGTGCAGGAATTACGATAGGCTTTGTCAACAAATCAGTCTTTGTTTTCAATGCGACAAAAGATATTTCATCAAAGAGCCCACTAGTCATTTTGTCATCTGCAAGGGTACTATACTGACCTGTTTCCGCAAGCTGGTTCATCTTTTGAGAAACTTCTTCAACCTGAAACTGCGCGGCGTTTTCGGCATCCGAATCAGCCGCCTTTGGCATCCGATTTTCAGTACCTTTCCCCACAGAAGTCAAGACCTTTTCTTCTTCAAACTGAAGGTTTTCATTTGTATCCTTTGAGGATAGATTCTCATATGGGGATTGGCCCTCATACATTTGGGACTGATGTAATTCTGCATGAAGCACTTCCATCTGCATTTCATGTGTATTTACCTTCTCAGTCAACTCTTCTATAGTGGATCGATAGCCAAATAGTTGCACCGAGAGCCAAATCAGTAATAAAGCAGCTACGAGACTCCCCCACTTCCAGGGTCGGCTACTTTGCCAAAAAGGAACGGGTGCGGGTGCGATTCCCGCCCGGATGTTTCCCCACATTTCTGTCGGAGGGGAATTCCATCCTTCTCCAGCAGACCCATCTCCACCTGATCCAAATGATCTTCGGAACAAGTCTTCCAGGTTGTCATTTTGTGAATTCGGTTCCATGTTACTCACGATAAAATTAGCTTTTCTAATGCAGCACGAAGGGCTGCCTTTGCCTTAAAAAGCTGTGTTTTTGATGTATTTTCACTGATTCCCAATTGTTCTGAAATTTCCCGGTGCGAGTATCCTTCAATGACAAATAAGTTAAAGACGGTTCGATATCCGATCGGGAGTCGTTGTATCAGGTCCATTAATTCTTTTACCCCCAACTGTGCATACGCCGTTTCGGGCACGGATAATTCTTCCATGTATTCCTCATCAAATTCGAGATGAGAAAATCCTCGTTTCCATTTACGAATGTATTGTAAGGCCGAATGCACCATTACTTTGCGCATCCAGGCACCTATAGGCCCATTCCCTTTAAATTGGTGCAGGTCTTTAAAGATTCGGATGAATCCTTCCTGAAACATATCTTCTGCCTCTGACCGGTCCCGGCCATATCTAAGGCAGACTGTGAACAAGGGGTGCTTAAATTGTTCGTACAACAGGCGTTGGGATTTTTCATCTCCCTGTATACACCGTTGCACGATTTTTTCAACCTCCATTCATAATTAAAATTACCCCAACTATACCTAAGGTGCAGGCATTGATCAAATAGTTGCCTGAAGAGATAAAAAATAGAGTCGCCAGAATCATTCCATAAATCGATTCGGATCAGCCTCCTGCATAATGTCCAGAATCAGTTCCGCGACATCTTCTGCATTGGGCTTGGAATAATAGTTGCCATCGTCCGCATAAGCCGGGCGATGCTGCTTGCCTGTGAGGGTTGCAGGGGAAGAATCAAGCAATTCATATCCGCCTTGCTTTTCGAGTACTTCCTGCATCATGAAAGCGGTTGCGCCACCTGGCACATCTTCATCGAGAAAGAGGATTCTGTTTGTTTTGTACAGTGAAGCGACGATCTGGTGATCAAGGTCAAACGGCAACAGGCTCTGCACATCTATTAATTCAACCGAGATCTGATGCCGGTCCAGGAGATCGATTCCCGCTTCGGCAATTCGGACACAGGAACCATAGGTGACCAGCGTGATATCTGTCCCTTCCCGCAGGACTTCTACCTGCCCAAGCGGCACCGTAAATGTGCCCATATTGGTTGGCAGTTGCTCTTTCAGTCGGTATCCGTTCAGGCATTCAATCACAATCGCCGGGTCATCAGCTTGCAGCAAGGTATTGTACATCCCTGCCGCCTGTGTCATATTTCGGGGCACCAGCACATGAATCCCCCGCATCGCATTCAAAATCATCCCCATAGGAGAACCCGAATGCCAAATCCCCTCCAGCCGATGGCCGCGCGTCCGGATAATTGCCGGAGCTATTTGGGTCCCATTTGTTCGATACCGAAGCGTAGCCAGATCGTCTGTAAGTGCAGAAAAGGCATACGCGAGATAGTCCAGGTATTGAATCTCAGCAACAGGTCTCAATCCCCGCATTGCCATTCCTACTGCTTGTCCTATAATCGACCATTCCCGGATTCCCGTGTCAAATACCCGTTCTTCTCCATGCTTTTCCTGCAATCCTGAAAATCCCTGATTTACATCTCCAATTTTCCCCACATCCTCTCCAAATGCATAGAGGTTGGGCATGTTTGCAAGCGCCTGATCAAAAAAAGCATTGATGATTTCAAAGCCATTAATCCAGGGACTGTCTGCCGTATATTCAGCCGGAACAGGTGCGACTGATACCGCAGAGCGAGCTGTTTCGCTGTACAGATGTGTATTGTACCGATTGGCTCCGGTTGCTGCTGCTACTTCAATCCATCGGTTAAGGGGTTCAGGTGATTTGGCCCCCAGTATCAGCTTCATTCTTCTTGCATTTGCCACCAGATGACTCTGCACAGGATCCCTTAATTTGACGAGTTCCTGCCCCAGTACCTTTGCTGCTTCCTGGCAATTAGGCTCAGCTGTGATTTGCTGATAAATGCCCCGCAATTCCAGGAATAATTGCTGATTCGGCTCCTGGAACATCTGCCAGGCCTTGTTTCTCCCTGCTTTTACGTCCTGTTTTACCGAAGATTTTAGTTCTTCAATTTCTTTTCGGGTTGCTATGCCTTCTGCCCGCATCCAGTCTTCCATGCGCTTTAGGCAGTCGTTTTCCTGCTCCCACAGCAAGCGTTCCATCGATTTATAGCGTTCATGAGAGCCCGAGGAGGAATGTCCTTGTGGTTGCGTACACTCCTGGATATGGAAAATAGCGGGGATGTGGGTCTCCCTTATTTTGCGAATGCCCTTTTCAATGGTCTCGTTCAGTTTTTCATACTCCCAGGCTTTCAGGGTATATACATCCAGGCCTTCTCCTGATTCATTCAGCTTAAATCCAGATAAGAGTTCGGAGAGGTTCTGTTTGGCAATCTGGTATTCTGCAGGAACGGAAATTCCATATCCATCATCCCAGATAAAGATCGCAAGTGGCACCTGCATCACGCCTGCTGCATTCACCGTTTCCCAAAAAATGCCCTCAGCAGTCCCGGCATCTCCAATCGAGGCAAAGCAGACTTCATTCCCAAAATGAGAGAGATGTGTGTCTGACTTCAGGGCATGGTTTTCCCGATATTTTTTGGAGGCAAGGGCCAGCCCTATGGCATGTGTGAGTTGTCCCGCTACCGGAGCCAAGGTTGAAGCGGCATTGTATAAGTCCGTGTGTTTCAGCCATTTTCCGTCTTTGTCAACGAGAGGAGAACTGTAACAATTATTCATTTGTCGCCCACCCGAGGTCCGTTCGTTCTCCGCATCTCCATACAAAAATGCGAAAAAGGATTCCGGGTTAACGAGTTTTTTGGCAAGCATAAAGGTCTGATCCCGATAATATCCGGCCCAGAAGTCCCCCTTCTTAAAGGCCCGTGCCATCGCCAATTGAGGGACTTCTTTTCCTGCCCCTCCAATTCCAAATTTTGCTTTTCCGGTGAGTACCTCTTTTCTCAGCATCACGCTTAACTCCCGGCTAAGACAACCTGTTCTAAAATCCTGAAGGATGCGTACCCTATCGGGCAAAACAGGGAGAATAGGTTCGCTAATCGGTTCGTCTAATTGGGAAGATTCAGCCATAGGGAAGAGCGGTTGAGGCGTAGTGAGTCAATTTATCAGAGGCGCAATATACAAAAGGAAGCCGCTTTTTGTATCTTTAACAAAAACTAGGGTGTAGGCCAAAATTCCGTAAAGAGAAACCGCAAAGGGCGCAGTAGGACTCGCAAGGGGCGCAAAGTATATCTGCAAGCTCTTCTTCCTTGCGTTCGTAGCGTTTTTTGTTGCGAACCTTGCGGTTATTCTTCGCTTTATGGAAAACTGGCCTACACCCCAAAAACTATAGCCTCCTATGCCAAACGCGATTCGTATTCATCAAACCGGTGGACCGGAAGTCATGAGATTTGAAGCCATTAGCACCGGCAATCCTGGTCCCGGCGAAGCGCTTATCCAACATCATGCAATCGGCGTCAATTTTGTCGATACCTATTTCCGGGAAGGCGTCTATGCATGGCCACAGGAAGGCCCCCTGGTGATTGGTGCTGAAGCGGCAGGCACCGTATTGGCACTTGGAGCAGGCGTACAGCATCTGGCGGTAGGAGATCGGGTCGCTTATACTTTATCCACCGGGGCTTATGCAGAACAACGCTTGATTGATGCGGAGAGATTGGTACGCATTCCGGAAGGGATCAGCTATGAAACAGCAGCGGCAGTCCTGTTAAAAGGCCTTACGGTCCAATACCTGTTCCACCGAACCTTTGCCTTAGCAAAAGGACACACAGCCTTATTCCATGCAGCAGCAGGGGGCGTAGGGCTCATTGCAGGGCAGTGGGCGCGGCATATTGGAGCCACTTTGATTGGCACTGCGGGCTCTGATGAAAAAGTTGAACTTGCCAAAGCCCATGGCTATGCCCATGTCATCAACTATCGCACGGAAAACTTTGTCGAACGCGTACAGGAAATCACAGAGGGAAAGGGCGTAGACGTGGTCTATGACTCTGTCGGAAAAGATACCTACCCACAGTCGCTGGACTGCCTCAAGCGCTTAGGGATGTGGGTGAGTTTTGGACAATCTTCGGGTCTGATCGAATCATTTCAGCTCGGGCACCTGGCACAGAAAGGGTCTCTATTTACCACCCGGCCCACTTTATTCCACTATATCGCAACACGAGCGGAATTGGAACAGGCAGCCGCATCGCTATTTGAAGTATTACAGGCAGGAATCATTAAGGTATCGATCAACCAGCGATTTTCCCTGCGGGAAGCAGCGGAAGCACATCGCTTGCTCGAAAGCCGGCAAACTACCGGATCAACGATTCTTCTTCCCTGAAGGGGAGAAAAGAGGAAAGAAGAAAGATCTTTTGAAAATTCTAGAACCTGTCCCCTATTCCCTGATCTTTGACTCCTGCCCCGGCTAGTCATTGGCTTCGCTTTACGAATAGGATTGGCGGACCGGAATTCACCAATAGCCCTCGCGGGGCTAAGACCATGTTTGGAACGCTAATTTCCTTAGAAAATGCTGACTTCAGGAACCT
>CAYGTH010000252.1:0-10460 GCA_964352745.1 uncultured Bacteroidia bacterium | reverse complement strand
GAGAATAAAGGCTGAGCCGTCGCTGAGTTACCAATGCTAACTGCCAGCAATAAGATCAAAAAGTATTTCATGAAGGATTGTGCGTTGAATAAGAAAAAAGATGGAAGACACTAGACCATAGACATTGCCGGTCTGCGAAGCGTCTATCCCTCACCTCTTCCCCTAATTCGTCCCATCAAATTTGGGGGCAGTGGTTTCTGAATTGGAATAGACTTCTTTATGACGAAAGACTTTCAGACAAGTCATGGCCAGGATTTTCAGATCCAGCAGATGAGACTGATGATCGACATACCAACAGTCATATTCAAATCGCATGGAAAAGCTAATCGTATTTCGTCCCTGTACCTGAGCCCACCCCGTAATTCCGGGTCGAACAGAATGTCTGCGCTGCTGCTCTTCAGAATAAAGCGGGTAGTATTCCATCAATAAAGGACGTGGCCCAACAAGGCTCATTTCCCCTTTCAATACGTTGAGTAATTGAGGAAGTTCATCAAGTGAAGCGGCCCGAAGGAACTTCCCGCAAGGGGTCAATCGATCCCGTTGGCGGGCAGCTTCATCTTCTCCCCGCGCGGCATCATAGAGGGTACTGAATTTATACATCAAAAAAGGATGCCCGTGTAAGCCCGGTCGCTTCTGAACAAAAAATATCCGTTTCTGGGTACAAGCTAACAGCAGCATAATCAATACTGCGACAGGGCTCAATAAGATGATCCCTATAAAAGCCAATACACTATCACGGATTCGATACGCCATACGTCCCTTTCCCTATTCGCGAATTGCAAATATATAAATTGACTCATAGAAAAAACTAGCGTAAATCATACAGATATAAGGTTCTATCGCCATGTTGCAGGGCAAGGGAATCCATAGGAAAGGGCTGTAAAAAATCCTGCATCACACTATCAATCGGCGCATTTGTCAAGAAACCGGCATAAGCAGCCCCTTCGATTTGCAATTTGCGAACAATCTCAGGCGTAATCCGATCGATATGCATGGACCAGCCATTGCGGCGAGCGCGATACAGCAAGAGCGGATTACGAGGATCTGTTCGGGTACGCGAGAGGATCACCAAATCCTCCTGATCCGTTTGCTCCTGTATCCATTCCCCTGCTTCAATGAGGGGTTTATCCAGATGATAATAATGGGGATGCGTCTCTGCTTTCCATACGTTCCAGGCAAGTAGAGGAATAAGAAGTCCCAGACTCATATAGGGGCTTAGCTTTCGGAATACCTGCTGCTCAACAATCGCAGAAATCCCCAAGGCAATCAAAAGCGCAGCCACAGGTAAAAAGGGAATCTGATAATAGTTATGGAAGTAGTTGAGGTTAAAAAACAGTACCATGTACAACAGAACACCGATCAACCACAGGCGCGCAAATCCGGTTCCTTTTCCGGTTGCAGTTTTAGGCCAGGCAAATCCCAGCAGCGCAAAGAGTAATCCGACCTTCGCCAGGACTTCTCCCCACAAGCGTTCCCGAAATAAGACCTTCCAGATATACCCATCCTGTCGTTGTTCCCAGGTGCCGAAATACCAACTGCCCATCCCCTCCCCTGCCATCTTGAGATAGCCGGGAATAAAAAACCAATCTGGCGCCGCGGCATTGACTGCCTGGGTATGGATCCTCCAGCCCACAAAAGCGAGAATGGGGAACAAGAGAAGGGGAGAATGGCGCAAGGCCATTTTACCTTTTCCCTCCTTCCAAATCCAAAGACTCAGCGGAAACAGAAAATAAAATAAATAAGGCGCTTTGATCAGAAAGCCAAGCGTTGCGAAAACGGTACTGAGCAGCAGGAGTCGAGTGCGATTCTCCCGCAAGCCGCGCATCAGATAATCAACTGCCGCCAGGCCACATAGTAAAGCGCTGAAATCAACATGGATCGCCCGGGAATAAAAAATCCCCAGTGGTAAGCTCATATACATAACAGTGGTCAGCCAGGCCAGGCGTTCTGCATACAAAAACCGGACAATTCGAAAGAGATGATAAGCAGAACCCAGATAAATCAAGAGGAAGACAAGCCTGGCATATAGGTGATCTGGTCCCAATACTTTGTACACCATGGCCACAACCGCCTCTGGCAATGGGAATTCCAGGATCAGGGTCTTATGGCCTCCCATCCAGCAAACAGAGGGATGGAACAGGTCAATTCCATGTTGGTAAAAATCCAGGATATACTGTGCCGTATCGCACTGCCTCCACGAATGGGGGTCGTCAATTGGCCCTTCCAAATGGAACAGTCTGACGCCTATAAGCATCAGCACAAGCAGGCCATAAAAATAGCGTTCGGAGGGACGGATGGGCGATGCGGAATTCATATCAATGGGATCAAATTACAGAAATTCCACATTTCCTATACATCTGGCCTGAAATTCGCGTTAATTAGCTACGAATCTGGTCTGTTTTCTCAACCTTTCTGCTTTCAGCAGGTATAAAACAGGTAGCGCCGTAGCGGTATTGGATATGCAGCATCTTCCCAAACACATTCTCGAATCCCTCATTTCTTTTTGGCAACGACTCCCCAGGCCTAAACCGCTTGCGGCTGATAGTTGGATTAAAAAAGCCGGTAGATACAGCCTGTGGGGGATCGGTTTGCTCACGTTTACTATACTAGGTCTCATTCTTGCGGTTCGAATTGGCATATTTGGAGACCTTCCCAGTGTATATCAGCTCAAAAAGATTCAGAATGCCACCGCCTCTGAAGTATATGCAGCTGATGGAAAACTCATCGGCAAATATTTCATTCAGAATCGGACCGAAGTTCGATACGATGAGATTCCGCAAAGCCTGATTGATGCGCTGGTAGCGACAGAAGATGCCCGATTTTACGAACATGGCGGAATCGATCAAAAGAGCATGATGCGGGTATTTTTCAAATCAATGCTCATGCGGGACAAAAGTTCCGGCGGCGGAAGCACACTCAGTCAGCAATTAGCTAAAAACCTATTTCCCAGAAAACGATACGCCCTCCTCAGTCTCCCGATCAATAAGCTGCGGGAAATGTTTACCGCAGGCCGCCTGGAAAAGGCCTATTCCAAAGAAGAAATTCTGGCCTTGTACCTCAACACGGTTTCATTTGGCGAAAACATATACGGCATCGAAACGGCTGCCCGCAGGTTTTTTAATGCTGATCTGGATGAACTCAAGCTGGAAGAAATTGCCGTATTGGTCGGAATGCTCAAAGCGAATACGGGCTATAATCCGCGGATGCACCCCGAAGCTTCCGAACGCAGACGCAACACCGTCCTGACACAGATGATGCGGTATGGATTTTTGGAAGCAGCAGCGACAGATTCCCTTCAACACATTCCGCTTGAAATAGATTACACCCTCTATACCTACAACGAAGGGCTGGCTCCTTATTTTCGGCAACACCTTCGTCCCCGATTGGAAGAATGGCTTGCCGGGCAAAAAAAGGCGGATGGAAGTGAATACAACCTCTATACGGATGGCTTGCGCATTCACACAACCCTCAATTCTGATTTGCAGGCATATGCAGAAAAGGCGATGCAGGCACATATGAGCGATCTGCAAACAATCTTCTATGCCCATTGGAATAAACGTGATCCCTGGGGCAAGCAAACGAGTGTGATCGAAACGGCAGTTGAGCGATCGGAGCGATACAAAGGCCTCAAAAAGCAGAAGGTCGAGCAAGCGAAGATTGAAGAAATTTTCAAAACGCCCGTTCCCATGAAACTATTCAGTTGGCAGGGGGAATTGGATACCTTGATGAGTCCACTTGATTCGGTAAAATACTATCAGCATTTTCTCCATGCGGGTTTTATGGCCATGCATCCCAAGACCGGGCAAATTATGGCCTGGGTGGGCGGCATAGATCATGAGTTTTTCAAATATGACCACGTTACCTCCCAGCGTCAGGTGGGTTCGACCTTTAAGCCCATCGTTTACGCTGCTGCGATTGATGCAGGTATAGATCCTTGTACGTTTTATGAGAATGAGCAGCAGACTTATGAAGGGCATAACAACTGGTCTCCAGCCAACGCAGATGGTAAATATGGCGGTGCTTATTCCATGCGTGGGGGGTTGCAACATTCGGTGAATACGGTCTCCGCTGCGGTCATGATGGAAGTAGGGATAGCCCCTGCCCTGAAGTTTGCACGCAAAGTCGGTATCAAACACGAAATCCCCAAAGACCCGACGATGGTCCTGGGAACGGCTGATTTGCCCCTGCACGAAATGGTCAGTGCCTACGCGACCTTTGCCAATAACGGCTATTATGTCGACCCGGTTTTACTCCTTCGAATCGAGGACCGGTCTGGCAATGTGATCAAAGAATTTTCTCCAAATGGCAGTAAGTATCGCGCGATGGATGAGCGGACTGCTGATATGATTGTCTCTATGCTTCAGGGCGTTGCTGACAGCGGTACCGCTGCAAGTTTGCGGACTCGATATGGCCTGCGCAATGCCATTGCCGGAAAGACGGGTACGACTCAGTCCCAGGCCGATGGCTGGTTCATCGGCTTTACGCCTGACCTGGTAGCGGGTGCCTGGGTCGGTGCAGAAGATAGAAGGGTGCGCTTTCGTTCATTGCGGTTAGGCCAGGGTGCCAAGACGGCGCTACCCATCTGGGCAAAGTTTATGCAACAGGTGATAAGAGATCCGAATTATCGCGATATAGCGAGGCGCAAGTTTTCCCACTCCGAATCTGTGAAATATCAATTAGATTGCCCTACCTACCGGGACCATGATCCTTTCGAGGTTAATCCGGGTGAATTCCTCTGGCAAATCATTCACAAACGCGATCAGGAAGAACGCGACCGTGCTCGGGATTTCAGGGAAGAACGAAAACAATCCCGTAAAGAAGAGCGCAGAAAGAAACGGAAAGAAGTCGCGCGGAAACTGCAGAAAATCTGGGAGAAGTAATCCCTGCTTTGATCTCTCCTCTTTTCCTATTTGCTTTGCGTAGCTATGGGCATCATCCGCAGACAAAGTATCCAGAATCTGGTATTCTCTTATGGAGGTGTCATGTTGGGCTACCTCAACCAGATTTATCTGGCGCTCATTTTTTTGAGCATGACCCAGTATGGTCTGGTCAATGTTCTCCTGAATACCTCCGTGTTATTTTCTGAATTTGCGCTCCTGGGAATTATCTCTGCGGTATTGCGGTTCAGCACCTATTTCAAGGACAAGTCTATCCGGTCTCGGGAATTCAATTTCCTGATCCTCATTTATCCCCTGATTGGCGGGCTCCTCCTCTCCTCTATCTTCTTTTTATTAAAAGATTCGGCCCTTTCTTTTTTCGCTGAAGAGTCGCCTCTTTTTGTCGAATATTATTACTTAATCTTCCCCATCTTCATTTTGATGGCCTATTCGGGGTTGATTAATACAATTCTGAATGCGCAGTATAAATCCGTTTTATCGGTTTTTCTCAAGGAAATTCTACTCCGTCTCTGCCAGACAGCCGCCGTTGCCTTATTCGCCCTCGAATTCATCAACTTCAATACCCTCCTGCTGCTGTATGTAGGCAGCTATGTTGTGCAACTCACGATCTTAATCGCCTATCTCCTGTACCTGGGAAAATTCAAAGTAACCCCCAATACCCGTATCTTTCGCCGACCGATTTTCAGGTTGGTAACGAAGTATGGCATGTTTGCGTTTTTTGCACAGGCCAGTGCCAGTATCGCAGGCCGGATAGACCTGATTATGCTGGGAAGCGATTTGGCAGGACTTGACTATGCGGCAGTGTATGCAGTAGTTATGAGTCTTTCGTTAATTATTTTCATGCCTGCCCGGGCGGTTAATCCGATTGCCGTACCGATTATTGCCAAAAGCTGGAAAACCAGAGATTTGGGTCAGATTCAGCAGGTGTATCGGGAAACGGCCCTAAATAATCTTGTACTGGGTATCATCCTCTTTATTGGAATTTGGATCAACCTTGACAGCTTGTACCTGATTATCGGAAAGCCCGCTTATGCGGCTGGAAAATTCGCCTTCCTTTTTCTTGGTATGGCCAAATTATTCGACGTTGCAACCGGGGTAAATGGAGGAATTATCTACACTTCCAAGAAATATCAATATGACCTCTATTTCAATATTGGCCTGATCATCCTTGTGATTACCACTAATCTGATCCTCATTCCACTATATCAGATAACCGGGGCAGCCATTGCGACGGCAATTTCTATCTTTCTGTATAACCTGAGTCGAACCCTCTTTGTATGGTACGCCTTCAAGATGCAGCCTTTCACCCGAAAAACGGTTATGACCATCCTTATAGCAGGAAGTAGTTTTCTGGTTAGCACGTTCATTCCCTATATCGGAAACCCCTTTGGAGATATCATTATCCGGTCCTTGGTAACGGGTGGCATGTACCTCTCCCTCGTATACCTTTTGAATATATCGCCTCAACTTAATGGACTCGTACAGGTGGTCCAGAATCGAATCAACAACCGGTAATTGCTCAATTGGGCCTAAAATTCCTCAAACCAGGTATAGGACCGCTCATCTTCCTTGATTTTTTTCAATGCAATCATAGAGGTATTGAGCTGCAACTTATTGGCACTCTGAACGATATTACTCGCAAACACCTTATGTCGGAGTCTTTTCGGGAGCAATTTCGCCATCAGCTTAAAGGGAAACATCGCTGCTTTTTCAGCTTGCCGCTTGGGTGAAAACATCTGAGTTTGTCCTACCATTTCATAACACGGATACGTCAGCAGGTACCGCATCAGTTTATTGATACTGGGATAGGTTACGTCGTCAATGATAATGATCCCTCCTACCTCAAGCATGCGATTGATATAGAAAAAATCAATGAGTGTATGGTCGAAAGTATGCCAGCCATCAATAAAACCGAGATCGTATTTTTTCCCTTCAGCCATCAAGGCCGGAAGCGCAATTTCAGAAGGCTTTTCTATCAGGTCGTAAAAGTCTATTTCAGCTCGCTTAAGATTTGCACGACCAATATTTTTATAATTGGTTGACTGAAGCATATCAATAATCGTATGATGTGCTCCTGGTGTCTGCTGGAGTTCAGCACAGATAAACAGGGCAGATATCCCATAAGCACATCCTACTTCTATAGTCCGGGTGGGTTTGGCCTCCCGCATAATCCCCTGAATAAAAGCGCCTTCATCCGTACTGATATTCGCTTTCAGGGGATGTTCTCCCTCGTCGTAATCCCGAACTATTCCCTCTTTAAATATCTGGTCCAGTAATGCTTGTACAGTCATTAATCAACTAATTATTTTCAAATAATTGCCTAAATTAACAAAAGCCACTGATATTCCGCTATTGACTCATGTGGTGTACGTAAATCTTCCTTGTTTTTAATATCTTTGACCAGACGCAGGAGTGGGCTTTGCATACACACAAGCATGTATGGCCTACCCCCTAGCCGCACATATACACATGGAATACCCATCCAAATCGATAGAAGAAGCCGTAACAGAACTATCCAGCCTACCCGGCATAGGAAAGAAAACTGCACTTCGCCTTGCCTTGCACATTCTCAAAAAAACAGAAGAAGAGGCGGAACGTCTCGGCGGTTCGATCATTGACCTGCGCAGAAACATTCAATATTGTCAGACCTGCTTTAACATTTCAGACAACGAGATCTGTAATATTTGCAAAAATCCACGTAGAAATGAAAAACTGCTCTGTCTGGTCGAAGACACCAAAGATGTAATCGCACTGGAAAATACCCATCAATTTAATGGACTCTACCATGTGCTGGGGGGATTGATTAATCCCCTGGCAGGAGTCGGGCCTTCGCAGTTGAATATTGATTCTCTGGCTGCCCGAATCAAAGATAAGGGAGTAGAAGAGGTGATTTTTGCTTTTAGCGCAAATATAGAAGGGGATACAACTGCCTTTTACATCACCAAAAAAATCGCCAACCTCGGGATACGTATTTCCAGTATCGCACGCGGAATTCCAGTCGGACTTGATCTCGAATTTACAGATGAAGTAACCCTGGCCCGTTCCCTCGTCAACCGAACGCAGCTTTCTGCCAACGGTAGCTAATTGCCTTGTCAATTATCCCAGAACAGCCAACCTTTTTATTATCGATCTCTCCATTATCATCGTCAATTACAATGTCAAGCACTTTCTGGAGCAGTGTCTCCTTTCAGTGCAAAAGGCTGTTGCGACCCTGGAGGCTGAGGTCATTGTTGTAGATAACAATTCGGTAGATGGGAGTCAGCAGATGCTCCGCGAAAAATTCCAGGATCAAATCACCCTGATCGAAAACACGGATAATCCAGGCTTCTCAAAAGCCAATAATCAGGGAATCCGGATTGCAAAGGGGCGGTACGTATTGCTTCTCAACCCCGATACCCTCGTCGAAACAACTACCTTCAACAAGTGTCTTGAATTTATGGATGCCCGGCCTGAAGCCGGAGCATTGGGCGTAAAAATGATTGATGGGCAAGGCACCTTTTTACCCGAATCCAAACGCGCCCTCCCTACCCCCTGGGTTTCCTTTTATAAGATATTTGGCCTTGCGGCTCTGTTTCCCCGCAGTAAGCGCTTTGGCAAGTATCACCTGACCTATTTAGATCCCCAGGAAACTCACGAGGTAGAAATCCTTTCAGGCGCTTTTATGTGGATGCGGAAATCAGCACTGGATGAAATCGGCTACCTGGACGAAACATTTTTTATGTATGGGGAAGACATCGACCTTTCCTATCGATTTCTACTCGGTGGCTATCAGAACTATTATTTCGCCCAAACGCAGATCATCCACTACAAAGGAGAAAGCACCAAAAAAGGCAGCCTCAATTACGTTCGGGTTTTTTATCAGGCGATGATCATTTTTGCCGAAAAACATTTTGGCGGCAATCGCAAACGCTTGTTTATCGCTTCGATCCGGTTAGCGGTATATTTCCGTGCCCTGATTGCCATTGCAAATAGAATCCTGACGCAATTCGGTTTCCCCTTCATCGAGCTCCTATTGATTTATGCGCTCACCTACGGTATAAAGGCTTATTGGGAACACTATGTCAAATACATTGAGGGCGGACACTATCCTGCAATTTTCAGCCAGGGATATATGCCAATTTATGCCTTAATCTTTGTGGTTTTTCTCTGGATAGCCGGTGCCTATAAAAAACCGTATCGCCTTCGTCCGTTGATCCTGGCTCCCTTTTGGGGATTCATTACGATTGCGACAGGTACCTATCTGTTTTCCTTTATTGAAAACTTCTCCCGGGCCATCGTGGGCTTGTCCGCTGTGTTTACTATGGTACTGGCCCTCAGCAACCGGGGCCTGATCAATCGCATGCGGCAAGGCAGTTTTTTCTTTACGGAAACACGCCGGAAGCGCGCCGTCATTGTAGCTGATGTGGCAGGTGCCACCCGCCTTAGTGCGCTGATACGAGGAGAACTCCATTATCCTGCTGATATTCCTGGCATTATCCTAACCGGGCAGGAATCTAATATTCCAGAAGAATGGGAGGTGCTTGGGACAATTGATGAGTTATCGGAAATCATTCGGCTTTATGACCTGGATGAAGTCATTTTCTGCAACCAAAGCGTGAGTACAAATCAAATCATGGATGTGATGCAGGCAGTTCAGCAATCAGAAATCGCCTATAAAATTGTTCCTCCTGATGCAGCCTATATCGTAGGCTCGCAAGTCATTCACACTTCCCGGTTTGGCAGACAGATTCAATCGCCTCTGCAGTCCCGCTCAATTCGATTACAAAAACGAGCATTTGATGTGGTGGGAAGCCTGGGGCTCATTCTCTCTTTCCCCCTACTTTTCTGGGCATACTCGTCCCCGCTAAAAGCTGTGGGGAGTTTGTTTCAAACCCTCAGCGGACATCGGCATCTGATTGGCTATGCCCCCCCTGTCTCTCCTGATTTGCCAGACTTACAACCCGGCCTGCTCAGTATCCTTGATCGCTTGCCTCATCGTACCCAATCCGTCGATACAGCAGGGTTAAACCGACACTATGCTCGGACCTATCATTGGGAATTGGATGCGGAGATTTTATTGAAAGGCTGGCGAAGAATTGGAGCTACCTCTGCAAAAATGCCGTAAAACCTGTATCTTCAGGCACCTTTTGTCTATTATGCATCGACTTATCAAATGCTTCCTCTTACTGTATTGCCTGTCAGGGGGTTTCCTGTTGCAGGCACAAGAAGATTGTCGACTACAGTTGGATAAACTTGAGCCGATGATTAAGCGATACAATCCTTATTTTGCGGACCATAAATGGGAACCCAGAACACGACTTGAAATGACCCGAATGGGGCCAAATCGACTGCTGCTCATTACTCAAGATGGTTGTAAGCGGCACCACACCCAGTTTACCCTTATCATAGATCCTGCAGCCATCGAAAACAGGCACCAATTTTGGGTAAATGAGGTGAAATCCATGTTTCACAAAGTCTATTTTGAGCAGCCGGTTTATCGCGAATTCAGCAAGCCATTTGGCGAGGCTTTTGAAGAAAAGCTCGCTATTTACGGTATCAATGAACGATTCAACTTCCCGATAG
>CAYGTH010000251.1:0-10480 GCA_964352745.1 uncultured Bacteroidia bacterium | reverse complement strand
CAGGAATGCAGCATCCCTGCGGCAGATCGTCAAATCAATTCCTGCATCAACGCCTGGCAAGGGATTTACAGTCAATTGTACAGAGTCGATTGCCGTACAGCCGTTTGCATCCGTTACGGTAACGAAATACAGCACGTCGACAACCGGATCAGCCACTGGATTTGCAATTCCTGCATCACTTAAGCTGGTAGCAGGTGTCCAGGCGTAGGCAACTCCCCCGGAAGCTGCTAAATTTGTAGCACTCCCGATACAGATAGAATCATTCGGCCCGGCATCAGCAGGTGGCGCGGGATTGACAAATACCTGTACGAGGTTTGTATCCGAACAGCCAAAGGCATCGGTAACCGTTACGATATAGTCGGTAGTGGTATCTGGTGCAGCAACCGGATTGTCAATCAAAGGATCGTTGAGTGAGCCTGCAGGGGTCCAACTATACGAAACAGGCGCCCCCCCAAGCGAACTGGCTTGTAGCTGCACAGGGTCTCCCGCACAAATGCTATCTCCTGTTCCGGCTTCCGCATACATGGTTGTGATCGCCATCGTATCGACTTCCACGCAGCCATTCGTATCTGTAACCGTAACAATGTATTGGATGTCAGTCGCCGGCACTGCCATTGGATTCGCCACATTTGGATTACTGAGGTCAGTAGTTGGGGTCCATGAATAGATCACTCCCCCACTTGCCTGTAATTGAACAGAATCTTCCCCGCATTTAGTGAGATCTGCTCCCGCATCCGCTGGTGGCAGGAGATTTACGGTTACCACTACCGTGTCAGTCTCAACACAGGTATTGACATCCGTTACGGCAACCACATAAGTCGTGGTAGTGAGAGGATTCGCAATCGGATTGGCAATGGCCGGATCACTCAGGCTGTCTGCTGGTAGCCATTGATATGAAATGCCACCACTAGCCGTCAATTGCGTATTCAAGCCAATACAGATCGCCGTATCTAATCCTGCGTCTGCTGGCGGCAATGCATTTACCCATACATTCATCGTATCCACATCCACACAGCCGAGACTGTCGGTTACAGTAACGATGTATTCTGTGGTGGTAAGTGGGAAGGCGAAAGGATCGGCAATATTCGTATTACTCAAGGTCGCTCCATTTGTCCACACATAATTCACTCCACCAGAACCGGTGAGCTGAACGGAATCTTCTGCACAAATGGTTACATCAGCTCCTGCATCTGGGTTGATAACAATCACCTCAATATTCGCAGTATCAGAACAGCCCCAAACCGCCGTAACATCCACCGTATACAGGGTCGTGGTATCAGGTGAAGCGATGGGATTGGCAATATTCGGATTAGTCAGAGAAGCTGCAGGCGTCCAGCTATATGAGATCCCTCCCGTAGCAAATAAGGGAACCGTAGCCCCCGGACACCGCACCGTATCATTGCTTGTTGTGATCAATGGCAATACCCGAACTACCTGTTGCAGGGAATCGAGGCTACTACATCCATTTACATCCGTTACCAGCACATAAAAGCTTATGGTGGTATCAATGGAAGGCGAAGACGAATTATGCGTGGGAAATGCCGTTGCACTTGCCAGAGTTGAATCCGCAAATGAACTGCCTGGCATCCAGGCATATGTTACGCCACCTGTCGCATTAAAAGTGGTCGCACCGCCTGAACACACCCAGGGGTCAGTTGTTGTGGCGGAAGTGGTCGGTAATGGATTTACGGTAACGCGCATGGTATCACGGTCTGTACAGCCTGTCGTATCCGTAACGGTTACATAATAATCCGTATCCACTTGCGGGAATACGGTAGCATTAGCCTGGCCAGCATTGACCAGGGTAGGTGAAGCATCCCATTGATAGGCTACTCCATTTGATGCCTGTAACTGAACACTATCAAAAATACAAACCTGTAAATCCGGGCCTGCATTTGCATACATCACCCGTACAAGAACAGAATCGCTATTCACACAGCCATTGGCATCGGTGACTTCAACATAATAAGTCGTAGAGGAATCCGGATTAGCAATAGGAGTAGCAATGGCCGGGTCGCTCAAGCCTCCATTAGGCGGGAGCCAGTTGTAAGAAACGCCCCCTGTGGCGGTAATCATGACTCCAAGGGGTCCGCATTTCGCCGTATCATTTCCAGCATCTACAATCGGCAAAGGATTCACCAATACTGTAACAGAATCAGCATTCACACAGCCATTGGCATCTACTCCGCCCACATAAAACTGCTGCGTAGCAGTTGGGAATACCAGGGGATTTGGGAGGCTGTTGCCTATCAGATTCGGATCGGGCAACCAAGCATAGGATATGCCTCCCGTAACCAATAAATTGACACTATCTCCAATACACAGGGGAACTGTCGGCCCTGCATCAATATTCGGCAAGGCATTCACCAGGACCCGGGCAGTATCTGTATCTGTACAGCCTGCAAAGAAGGTCGTAGTCAGGGTATATAGCGTTGTTAATCCTGGTGTGGCGATTGGATTGGAAAGGCTTGCATTATTTAAACTTGCAGCATTGTCCCAACTATAGGAAATCCCTGTTGCTACAGCCTGAAGTTGAGCCGTATCACCCAAACAAATCGTATCATCCGGACCAGCATCAGTGTACAAAGTAGCTACCTGCACCTGATCCGTACTCACACAGCTATTCGCATCGGTAACCGTAACGGTATAGACCGTTGCTCCAGCCGGATTCGCTATGGGATTCGCGATAGCGGAATTACTCAAACTCGCAGCGGGTGTCCAGCTATAGGAAATGCCTCCGGTTGCGGTTAATTCTACCCCGGTATCTCCACATTTGGTCGTGTCTGCTCCCGCACTCACAATCGGGAGTGGATTTACGGTAACCACCACAGAATCACCATTGGTACATCCATTTGCATCTGTGATGGCGACGTAAAAAGTGGTGGTAACAGCAGGATTTGCCACGGGGTTGCTGATATTTGTGGCACTGAGGGCAGGATTTGGCAACCAGGTATAGATCGTGCCTCCACTCGCATTCAGGGTAGTTGAACCGCCAATACAAATTGCCGTATTAGGCCCTGCGTCCACAATGGGAAGGGGATTTACAAACACGGTAACCTGATCCGTATCCGTACAGCCAACCACATCCGTAACCGTTACGGTATAGGTTGTCGTAACCAGCGGTGCAGCAGTTGGGTTGGCAATATTTGCATTGGACAGGCTTCCGGCATTGTTCCAGGAATAGAGAATCCCTCCTGAAGCGGTAATTGGAACGGAACCTCCCACGCAGATGGTTTGATCAGCACTTGCTACAGCATCCATCGGCGTAACAATCACTCCATCCGCATCCACACATCCATTCGCGTCAGTAGCAAATACCGTATAAGTAGTTGGAACCGTAGGGGATGCTATAGGGTTGGGAATATTCGGATTATTCAAGTTCGTGACTGGTGTCCAGGTATAAGAAACTCCTCCGGTTGCTTGTAATTGTATCCCGACTCCCGGGCATTTAATCGTATCATTTCCGGCAAATGCAGTTGGTAATGGCCATACAGGCACCAGGACAGAATCTGTTTGCACACAGCCCAAAGGGTCAGTTATATTGGCGAAATACAAGGTCGTATCAGTTGGCGAAGCAACCGGATTGGCCAGGGTCCCATTATTCAAGCTACCTGCGGGTGTCCAGTTATATGCCGTTCCACCTGTTGCCTGTAATTGAATCGTTTGTCCGGCACAAATATCGACAGCAGTGCCTGCATCTACAGCAGGTAGCGGATTTACAATTACTGTTACCGTGTCGGGAGATTGAAGCCTGCACCCATTGACATCTTCAGCCACATAAATAAAGGTAAAAGTCTGCCCCCCATCTGTACAAGGGGCGGTCCAGCACAAGTCGGCAGTAATCGGATTTGTTCCAACAAGATTCGCAAACGTGGCTGTTCCTCCTAATCCGGCAAATGGCCCGGAAAGCCCTACAAAGCCCAATATATCCGTGGCTTCTGCATCATTGGCAGCAACCGGAATACACAATGCCTGATTTGCATCCACTGTGATCGTATCACCGCCGCCGGGCAAGGTGTGTGATATATTCGGTCGGCTCACGGGGGCAACTACCACATAGGTGGTATCAAAAGAGAGATTATATCCCGGACAATCAGAGGTGTCCTGCCCCCCCACAATCAACATAACCGTATCTCCCGCATAGTCGCAGGAGGGAGCCCAACAGACCTGACCTGCAGCAGGGTTGAGTCCGGTAAAAGACAGCGTGGCAAAAGGCAGTGGGGCTGTACCCCCAATTCCAAAAGCGGCACTCACAGGATAGAGAATAACCGTATCCCCTGCCACCGGGTCCGCGACATTAATATCGTAGCAAAAAGCCTCTTCCGGCCTTACAAAAATCGTATCTCCACTGCTGCCGACTACGCCGGTCAAATCTGTCCCAATCACCGGCGTCGCACCTTGCGGCTGGCAGTTTACTACATTGATCTGAAAGTCGCGTTTATTTTCACTCAGGAGAACCCCATTTCGGTATTCACAGACAGAAATCGCAAAGACAGAAACGCCCAGCTGGGTGGGCGTCAGGGTTAAGGAGCCCGATTGCCCATCTATGTTAAAATTCCCAGAACCAAAGGGGTCAGTGTGACTAAAGCCAGGCAAGAAGCCCAGGTTATTGTAGGGAGGCGGTCCCATTGGATTTCCAAATGGTCCGGCATTGACTGCCGGGTTGAATTGCGTAGCTCCTAAACCTGCTGTATTGATTCCGGAGAAAGGACGAGAAACTTTGTACACCAAAGAGTCGCCATCTACGTCAGTGGCCGAGTGATCAAAGGTGAATGGTTGATTTACACATAAAAACAGCGGAGGTAACTGGTTAAAAACAGGCATCGAATTACAGCCTGGCACTTCAGAACCCGGCACTTTGGCGATGACTGTAATCCCCTGATTGTTGCCAACATTTGTAATGATATTATTCCGACAGCAACGTGCCCAACCAATATTATACCCCCCAAATTGAGGCGGCAAATTGATGGTGGTTACATACCGGGCATATTCCACACAAATGGTATAAGGTTGCCCGGTACAGGCATCCCAATAGGCAGGAATAATTTCAATTCCATTACTGGGCAGGGCAACTGACTGAGTCGTATAAACCGAACCCGTAAGGCCCCGAAAAAAGAAGAGCGTAATACTGGGATCAAACGCAGCCTGCCCGTTTTGGCAATCCCGATATAAGGTCAGGGTAATTTCGTAGGTATTCGTAGCCGGATTGATGCAGGTATAAGTCAAATCCGCACCCGTAATGTGGGTAGCCTGCGCGGAATAAGTGCTAAGCCCAAACAATATCCCAAAGAGCAGGACTCTAAACAAGGGGAAGACAAATAGGGGTTGAAAATAAGAAAGGGAAGAAATGAGGCTTGTAGCACTTTTGATTTGTCTCATCAATTAAATTCATTAGTCACAGCAGAATAGCAAAACGACTCGCGTCTCCAAAATCATTTGATCCAAACGAGTCGTTTTACCCTGCAATATAATCAATATCTTAACCGTCTATAGGCATTTCCTGTTCTCTAAATCTGTAATTTAGAATCAATATAAAATAGTAATCGTACCTGACTGATCTTGTCTATTTCCCTGAATATCAACCGCTTGAATCCTGTACACATAGACGCCTTCTCGTACAGTTTTGCCTGTTGTACTCCGCCCATCCCATTGAAAACCCGGGTCAGAAGCCTCATACACCAGTTGTCCCCATCGGTTATACACCTGAATATCGAATTGCCGGATCAAACGATGCCCAATATAGAACACGTCGTTTACACCGTCATGGTTGGGGCTGAAAGCAGAAGGTACATGAATTCCGAGGTTTTGCTTCACTTCAATCACTTGGGAAAGGATCGCTTCGCAGTTGGTTTCGTCTGCTATTCGTGCGGTTACTTCATACTTACCCGGTAATAGATATTGGTGCGACACCTCTAAGCCGGTTGCTGTCGTCCCGTCCCCAAATGACCAAGCAATTTCCTGCGCATTGTAGGTGCCGGCAACATAAAAACTGACGATGGCATTCGGAATTTCCACAACCTGATCACTTGCTACAATTTCTCCGATCCTTTCCCCAAACAAGCCAGCTGTAATCGGAACCCGAATACCGCGACATCCGTACCCCGAGATCGCTTCTACATAATAGGTTTGCTCGTATACCACCGGTGGGGTAGCGTATCCCGCTTCCGTATGGAATGGGCCTGGGCTCGTCAAATCGGAGAACCACTCAACCCGAACTCCGGGAAAGTCAGGAAGGGCCAGCAGAAAAGCCGTTTCCCCAAAACACACTATCTCATCTTGTACAGTGGGTGCTTCAGGAATGGGATGCATCGTAGCGAGGCGGGAAGCCTGACTCTCACATCCTTTATCAGAAACTGCACTTAGCGTGATCTCATAAACACCTGCATCGCGATAGGCATGGCCAGGAGAGGCGAGGCCGTCCAAAGAAGTCCCATCTCCAAAATTCCAGTTCCAGGCAACAATCTGATCGGCAGTCACACTGTCAATAATCGTAGTGAGGTCTCCAAAGAGTGCTGTATCCCCTGCGCAAACATTCTGAGTTGAAAAGCTAATCGCGGGATTGGGCCAAACCGTAACCTCTTTACTTATGCTATCCAGACATCCGTTTGTGCTTTGCACCCATAACTCCGCTGTATAAATACCGGGCTGTTGATAGATTACCGTAGCCTGCCCTGCTGTTCCGGCCAATCCGCCATTGCCAAACTCCCATCGATATTGCCCAATTCTGCCGGGATCAGGAATAGTACTTTCATCCACGAAACCACTAGGTAATGTGTGGCACACAGGTACGGCCTCAAATGCGGCAACCGGCAAGGGGTACACTTCAGCAGATTTACTGATGGTGTCGCGGCAGCCATTATTATTTTGAATAACAAGGGAAACCGGGTATTGCCCATGCCCTGCATATAAATGGTCCGGATTCTCCTGGGCAGATGTGTTCCCATCTCCAAAATCCCAGGTCCAGGTTACATTGGTATTATTAAACTGACTGGTATTAGCAAAAGAAATCGGCTCATTATCACAGCGTGCAGTCAGATCAAAATTCGCAATCGGCTCATCCCATACCTCTACGATTTTCTCTACGGTATCTTTACAATTGAATAAACTCGTTACAACTAATCTTGCATTATACGCTCCATAGCTATTATACAAATGAATGGGATCTACATCAGTCGATACATTCCCATTCCCAAAATCCCAATCCCAGGATTGGATAGGCCCGAGTGGGTTGTCGATGGAAAGGTCAGTAAAGGGCGTAATATTGCCGAAGCACACCGGCACGTAGGTAAAGTCGGCAACTACAGAAGGATATACCGAGACGGGTTTAGTCAGCACAGCGGTACATCCGTTTTCATCCGAGAGAGACAGGCTCACATCAAACAGTCCAAAACTTGCGTAGGTGTGCGAAGGGGTTTCCTGAAGAGATGGGAACGAAAAGTCTCCAAAGTCCCACTGGTAGTTCAATTGTGTGCCCGTACCGGGTGTCGAGAGATTGGTGAATGACATATCTTCCGTCAGACAAACTCCTTCAGCAGTAAAATCAGCAATCGGGCTCTCATTCACCCACACATCAAAGGAAAGGCTATCGCTGCATCCATCCCCTGTCGCTGCAAGTACCCGAACGGTATAAGTGCCGGGAGCAGGATAGGTATGAGTAGGAGAAAATGCGGTACTTGTTGTTCCATCCCCAAAATCCCAAATCAAAGCTATAGCAGGCGTTGTTAAATTGGTAAATGTGGTGGCTGTTCCCAGGCAAACGGTATCTGCCTGCACATTCATCACCGGAATGGGCAATATTTCCACATCCTGAACCAGGGTATCCGGACAAGCGCTGCCATTGACTGTAATCAGTTCTACTGAATAAATCCCCGGAGCAGCGTAGGTGTGAACTGGGTTCCGAACGATATCCGTAGCCCCATCTCCAAAGTCCCAAAAATAAGAAACAACCGTATCAGCAAAGGTCTGATCCATAAAGGTCGTAGGGAACGTTTCACACACGGTATCTGCTAGAAAATCTGCGAGGTTCACCGGATGAACCGTAACCGAAATCGTATCCTGAAATTCACAGTAGCCCTGAAGTGCAATAGTCGTCAGGACATATTCAAATACCCGGGTCGTATCTGTAGGGTTTGTTATACTAATGATCGGGTCTCCAATATTTGTTGCGGAAAGGCCGGTAGTACTTGACCAGGAGTATTGCTGTCCACTCAGGGTTGGGGAACCAATGGGAACAGAATCCCCCGAACAAAAGACTACATCGGAAGCCTGGTAAAAATCAGGTGGATCGAGGATTTGCAGGTAGGCAGTATCCCGATAAATCTGCGTAGCACAGAGATTAGAATCGGTATAGACAATTTCGATGTATTCTGCCCCTTCAGCGAGGTTATCTGAAAGAATGGTAACGGGTAATGAAGCAGTAGTTTGTCCAGAATCGATTACTACGCTATCTGCAAATACAACATAATCAAGCCCCGGAGTTGCTGTTCCTCCAATTGTAAATCGAAAAGTAGTTGTATCGAGCAAGGGAACGGGAACTGAGAAGTTGAGTAAGCCATTTACACATTCTTCAACCGCCACATTTGCCCCCAGGCTGGCATCATTCGTAGCCGTCAATTGCAATACAGGCGTACTACAGCCGATTCCACCTGCTTCTAAAAACACAGAAGAGTCAAGGATATTATCTGAAGCATCAGCAACTGCGATGGTTAAATGATAGGTTTCACAGGGAACAACGGCAGCTGTAGCGACCAGGGGAACTGTCATGCCATCATACTCGATGCTTTGTCCTCCTGTATTATTGACATACAAGCCCGGGTTACTTCCCGGATTAATGGTATTGATAGAAACCGGAGTAGCAGTTCCCGGAATGACTGCAATATTTTGATTCCCTACGTACCCGGGGCCGGAGATGAAAAATCCAAACACATCATTAATAGAACCCACGAATTCCGGATACTCGTCTGAGGCAAATACGTAACTGATAGCTATCGTATCACAGAGGGGGGAGATGTCAAACTCAATCACACAGGCATCAAAGGTGCTTTGTCCTGAGATCCCGGTGAGCAAGGCATTTCCCGGCGTATTCATCACCCCCGTTACCCCGGTCTGGGTATTTGGCCCAGGAGCACTTGCGATGTTTCCGGTCGAAAGAATCACCCCTGTACTGAGTCCCAGGTTGGAGTTATTCCCATTAAAACTCCCCATAGACAAGGTTGTATCACAGGAAGTGGTTAGGTTGGAAATGGTAATTCCGCCCCCAAATAAGGTCTGTAGAAGCTGAGTAACATTCAGGTTATTGGAAACAGTAAGTTGGGCCGAAGCAGGGAGCCACATCGAGCATACCAAGGCTATTACCAACAGATATTTTGAGAAGCGGGGTGTCAGGGAATTCGTAAACGTACACGTCATGGATTAATCTTGAAGGAATTACAAGCTTGTTTTTCTCTCTATTCAATAAATAATCAGGTTGTGTCTGTGTGTGTATTTTAAAAGTATCCTATCGGATCAGGGTAACGGACCCGGTTTCTTCGATTTCCAGACCTTCTATATCCAGTGCCAATACATGAAAGATGTATACCCCTTCATGGACATTGCCACCATTGATTCCTTCTCCCGTCCAACGAAAGTCAGGGTCCAGGCTTTCATAAACCAATTGTCCCCATCGATTATAAATGCGGATTGAAAATTCTGCCAATAGATTATGACCTATATAAAAATCATCGTTATATCCGTCTCCATTGGGTGAAAAAGCGCTTGGCACCAGCATGGATACCGGCTTGGTCACTTCTACTCCTGTTTTCAGTTCATATTCGCATCCATTGATATCCTCTACCGTGAGAACAACTGAGTAAATTCCCGGATGCACATATTCATGAGTCGGTGCGGGCTGGTCAGAAAAGGTCCCATCTCCGAAGTCCCAGCTAAATTTGGTCGCGATAACATTGGGAGAAAGCTCAAAGGAAACAATCGCCAAAGGCATTTCTATGACCCTGTTACTGACGAGGATTTGCCCACTGGCAATGCTATACACATCCGCCGTAACCGGAATCCGATCGCCCCGGCAATATTTATCTGAAATTATTTCTACATAATAGGTTTGGCGATCCGCAAGTGGATCAGTCAGGTAAGTCAAGCCCTCCTCAAAAGGAGTCGTTTCATTTAATCCCGAGTACCACTCTACCCGCTTTCCGGGAGCTGTGGGTACTACGATTAATTGAGCCTGCTCACCAAAGCAAACCGTGTCCTCCACAATCTCCGGCATACCTGGAATGGCATAAATTTCCACTTCAAGAGACTCAGTGGTTTCACAGCCTTTATCAGAAATTGCAGTCAATGAAACGCCATAAAAACCACCTACCTGATATATATGTGTGGGGCTTGCGAGTCCTGCTGAGGTTCCTCCATCTCCAAACTCCCAGCGCCAGTCGCTGATCACATCCTGCGTGATGCTACTATCAATGGTGCTGAAGTTTTCAAACTG
>CAYGTH010000250.1:9323-10511 GCA_964352745.1 uncultured Bacteroidia bacterium | reverse complement strand
GTTATGCTAATGATTTTTCAACGGGAATGCAATACCCTTCTTTTCCTGATAATTACCAAATATCTCGAGGCTTCTCAATCGGGTCGTATTTTCCGCAGCATCTTCATGGAAATTTAGTACAAGCAAAAAACACCGGCTTACTGCGATTGGGGGATTGCATCCAAACTCCGGGTTAGATACCCTACTTGCCCTGCTTCGGTTCTGACATACTGATGGGATGCTGTTTGAGCGAGGAGTTCCACCTTGCTACCGGCTGCGAGACTATCCAGAATGATACCTCCCCGTACCTGATCAAGCAAGACCTGCTGTTGTGTAAGTCTGATACTTTTCAGGGCTCGGAGGGTTGGCTGTGTCGCTGTATGTAATACAAATCCTTGTGTCCCGTCGGGAAGCTGAACCCGATGCCATTTTCCACTGGCAGCCAGGCGCATTACAGGCGTTTCGGGCTCAAGTGAGGTGCCCCCCCGGACTAATTCCGCTTTAGCAGAAGGCGCGCTTACAAGGCTGGTTGTTTGATTGATCCTGTACCAGCGCAGCATCCCCGAATCCGTTGCAACAAGGCTGGGAGGAATGATCTGTGGCTGATCAACAAAGGGAAAAGGATCTACGGCGCCCCGCCTCCGCTGATAAATGCCGAAATGTAAATGAGGCGGCGTAGTTCTCGCATTTCCCGTATTGCCCATCTACCCCCCGAAACAAGTGGTCCGCGCTGAGCTTGGCCACATCCGCATAGGCCAGGCCTGTATAGCAGGAAAACAAGAAGATGTCCCGGATTTGAGCGAGGCGAGCCGGATGAAGGGATTTGTCCCGCAATTGCTCTAACTCTTCCTGGCTGAGGTATTCCCGATCTACGATGCGCATATACGGTAAAATCTGGAGTGGAAAATTCCATTCGATCCATCGCCCTTGGACGAAAGAACGACCTCCCTTCGGCTCGCGCTCAGGACAGACCGCAGAATCAGAAAAAGCCTTCCAAATCGCTGAGCGTTTCTACTCCCTCCTCACCGCCGCTAAGGCACACGGCCTCAAGCCCGGCGAATACCTCTTCGATATCATAGAATCCATCACCAACCATCCCATCAACCAGATCGAGAACCTCCTCCCAAACCGATGCAAGCGGAACCAAAACCTCCCCGACTGATTTGTCTGGCTTCCGAAAGAGGAGACAGGGTTCGCTGGGCGGATACC
>CAYGTH010000250.1:0-9313 GCA_964352745.1 uncultured Bacteroidia bacterium | reverse complement strand
CCTTGGTGCAAGTCCGTTTTTGTCCTATGCTGAGATCGGGAGATTTGTAAGTTCTAGAAATTTTCCAGAATTTTATTCTTTGCTCTTGTATAATTTTGTTCAGCGGATTTTTTTAGCCAAAAAAGTGCTTGGGATTTATTCCTTAAAACACTTTTGCCTGTTAAATACATCATCCCCAAATCATATTGACCATGTGGATCCCCTTTTTCAGCTCTTTCATAAAAAAATTGGACATCGCCATTCACATTAATAGACCAATAATCCTTCCCCCCTTCGTATAATACTTGAACAGTGTTATTATCTTTCCATTTCACCTTCTTTAAGGATGACTTAAGAGAACCAATGCTCGGACTAACCATAGCAAAAAGAATTTTACTTTTTCCCTCTTTCTTATTTTCAGAGATTTCTAAATACAATTCGAGACGATCTTTAAAATAAAAATATGGTATGGCTGTATGGTCTCTATTGGGAGAAGAAACAGACTTTCCCCAATAACCCTTGAGAACAAATTTACTATCAACAATTCTTTCATAAACTTTATCCCAATTACCCAAGTCCCAACCTTTTTGATAAAAAAAAGAAGTTAATGCTTCATTGAAAAGGTCTAAATGGTATTTCTTCTTTCCAATTTCATCTAGGCTCTTATACTTCTCAAGGTCAATAAATTTATGGACACGGACTACATCAATCAAATCTTCAACTATTCCTTCATTTTTTTCATCTGCATGAAAGGTAACTATGACTTTGCCAACGCCATTTGTTTGTATGGGTTCCATGTACAAATTGTACAGTGTTGATATATAAAATTTTTCATGAAAGGAATTCATCACCTCTTGCATTTGAAGAGGGATTTCTTGAGAATACCATCTTAAATATTTACTCATTTTATAGTTCAATTTTTGGTTTTGGCAAACGATTTCCTAGTGGGGCAGAGTCATCTATTGCAACCCCTTGTCTTTGTTTATTAATAGAGTAAGCATTTACTTTTCCTTGTTCGATATCTAATGCTTTTCTTCTTGAAACATCACGAGTAATTATTTTAGATTTATAATCTGGCCCTAATTTTCTAATTTGGGATTCCGCTCTCGAAGATTTACCATCTCTCCTAATTCTTCCACCACTAATCCCATATTTATGGACCTGCCATGTTTTTTTGTTTATTATTACATAAACATGATTAGGTTTTTTACTTCCCTTACAATTTCCGTGTAGCCCCAATTGATCAATCCAAACATTAACATCCTTTACATAGCTATAGAATTGTGTCCCTCCAACCAACCCAATTGGATCTTCACTCACATACCCCCCCTCCTCCGGATCATAGTACCGAAACCGATTATAATACAACCCCGTCTCCTCGTCCTCATACTGCCCCGGAAATCGAAAGGGGAGCTCCAGGGCTTCTCCTGCCTTGACAGATATCCCTTTAAAAACGCTAAGCTCTCCAGACCAAACCAATCGCCCTCCATCGTTGTGCATGGCGACGGGGGTTCCTAAGTGATCCGTGAGGATGCCAAAGCCTTGCTGGGCCTCGAGCTTAGCCATGGGAGCAAAGGTGTTGGGTTCGAATACCCAGGTAGTTGGAGACGAAGATGTTATCTCATTTCCTCTTTCAAAGGTTTTCCATTCATGAATGGGCACATCTCCGTCCCAAAGCCAATGGGTGGTTCGGGTGCCGAAAGTCTTACTGATTCTGCGACCCAGGGCATCATAGGCAAAACGAACCTCCTTGCCGTCCGGTCGAATAACCTGGCTAAGCATGCCGGCGGCGTTCCAGGCATACTGCCATTTTTTTCCGTTTTTCAATCGCTTTTCGATCCGATTTCCATCCTTATCGTATCGGTAGGTAGCCTTGGCGCTTCTTTGGATTTGGCCGTCTTGTCCATATTCATAGTCAGCAGGATCTCCACTGGGGAAAAGATTGCCCACGGAGTCTGGCTGACGGGTTTCCTTACGCCCATCAGAATAATTGGCGACGGCAAGATTTCCAACAGCATCGTGTTCGAAATGCACGGTATCGAACATCGAGTCGGCTACCCAACTCAATCGACTGTCCGCCTCCCATTTGTACTCTCTTCTGCGTTCTTCTACGGCTACGTTTGATTCTATCTTATGCTGGAGAGGCAGCCCATACCGATGGCGTCGCCACCGGCTTTTGACTCCTCCACTGATGGTGCGCTCTGTTTCCAGGCCCAGCTTGTCTCGTTGAAAGTTTGCCTGCCACTGGGTACTTCCTTGCTTAGCCAGTATCTGGTTTACTTCTCCCATGGCGTCATGGGAAAACTCAACTTCCGCTCCCATCGAGGACCTCAGTTGAGTCCGTCTTCCCTGCGCGTCATAGGAAGAGTGAACGGCATAATCTCCCTGGACCTCTTTCAAGACCCTTCCTAAGGGATCTAGTTCCCACCCTATCTTTGCGTCGCCGTTCGTGGCTTCAACTAAGGCACCGTCGGCGCGATAGCCATAGCTTTCGGTTTCGCCGTTGGCGTAGCTAACCCCGATCAGTCTCTCCGCAGCATCATATACATAGTTGGCATTCAGTCCCGAAGGGCGTTCCATGCGAATGACCTTACCCGCTCGATCTCGCCTATAGCTTTTCCAAATACCAGCAAAAGAAGTCTCTTTGATGACTTTTCCATTGTGATCGTAGCTGAAGGTGTAGGCGTGCCCCTGTTCATTGATAACCTTCGTCAGCTGCTCTTCCGTATCGTATTCAAATCGTACCGTGGTCCCATTTTCCTGACGGCTTTTCAAGAGCCCCATCCACTGATAGGAAAAACGAACGGTGCGGTGGCGGTCTCTCACATAAATCGCGTTTCCCTCCCCATCATACCTCAGATGCTGAATGTTTCCGTCGGGTTCTGCTATCCGGATGGGGTTGCCCAGCTTGTCGTAGCTCAGCTTGCGGCTATTTCCAGCCGGGTCGATGGTCTCGGTGAGTCGACCCAGGGTATCATAATCCCAGTAGGAAGCAAAAGTGTCGGGCATAATGGCTCGGTATAGCAAGCCTTCTTCGTTGTACGCCAGGTGGCTGCTTTGTCCGAGTGGATCGGTGAGTTCCGTTAATAGGCCCTCCCGATATCCATAATGGGTGGTGTGGCCCAGCGGATCCGTTCGACTGATGAGTTGGGCCTGCTCGTCATACTCAAACAGATACTTTCCTCCATTGGGGTCGACGAGCTGGACAAGCTGGTTCCATTCATTGTACTGCATGGAAACGCTGTCTCCTGCTGCGTTGGTTTCCAGTACCGTATTGCCCTGATCGTCGAAGGCAAATGATTGGGTTTCCCCTAGCGGATTAACCTCAGTTAGGATCTCCCCATGCTCATTGATCAGGCGCTCAATGATTTCGTCTTTACGCTCTTCTCTGATGACCATCCCCAGGTCATTCCCATAGTACACCGTCTTTGTCCCCAGAGAATTCGTTACTGTGGTCTTTTTGATTTGGTCATGGTAATCAAACTTGTAATGCATGAGGTCGTCATCTCCCCAGGCCTCCACACAACGGTGTTCGATCCCAAACCTCCTATATCGATAATGGAAGGAAGCTCCATTTCGATCCTTCCATTGGGTGATCAGGTGATTGGAATCATGCTTCATCTGGAAGGGGTTTCCTTCGGCATCCTTAACAGCTATAAGGTTGCCATTGGCATCATAATCGTAGGAGACGATGGGAAACGTGGAGTCAGGGTTGTCAGGATCTGGAGCCAAGACGTACTCAATTCTTCCCTTGGAATCATTTTCGATCTTTAGAGAACGGCCAGAACTGTCTATAACCTTGATCAGGTACGACTGCTCATCATAAAAAAATTGGATTTGGTGGCCTGCCCTGGACTCAATCGTTTTAAGTGGACAGACGCCTTGAAATTGGCCTCCAGCTTCTTCAAACCTATGCTCCAGCAGTTCCTCATTGATAAAACAATATCCCCTTTCATCCCTACGCAGCCAAACCTTCTCACCTCTGAGGTAGTGTTGCTCCCCTACATTTAGGGTTGGGAAAGCTAAGGGACGCCCATCAGCATGCCGGACGGCGACCACTCTCTCTATCTCATCCACTACCAGGGCCATGTCAAAGGCATGATGCCAACCATTCCCAAGTGGCCCGCTGTAATCGGAGGAGGAATACCAAGTTCGGGTCCAGGCAAAGGGTATGGGTCCAGGTAATTCAAAATCAATCCCCCCCATCACCATGTTCCCAGAGATCACATCAACAGGATCAGATCCAAACGTACATTTAATTGCTTGAATTTGTTGTCCCAGTTTGGAGTTCTTCAATTTACCAAAAGCCGCGTTAGTACTCCCCACAACCGCTTTTCCGATCTTAGTTTTTGCGGCTTTCTTGGCCAGCTTGCCCAGCCCCTTCCCCAACCCAGTCATGGCCCAGGACATGGCAATGGCCGTAAAAGATGGCACTGGCGGCCCCCCCACAATAACCGGCATGGGGGCCGGGATAGGGATGACCACCGATGTGGGTAAATAGAAACCTGAAGAGGCCCCCTTTTTGACTCGCATAGGCGCGGGTATGCCAAAATCATTGCAAGTCAGGGTCTGCAACATGCCATAGGTAAACGGCTCCGAGTCGGCCAGTACAGTCTGGCTCCCTAGATACAGTTGAGCCTCATAGGGGGGCAGTTGCCTGACCATGGCTCCCATTGGGATATGAATGCCATAACCTCCGGTCCCAGCGTTGCCACGAGGCATACCATTAACGAATACGGTAGCCCCCAATATAGGTATGTAGTCCATGACATCCATGACCATTCCCATGAGAAATGGATAGGGAAGAGGAATGGTTGATGGTCCAATCACCGTCAGGTGAATGTCCAGCCCCATGACCATGTCGAAATGCTTGATTCCAGGCTGCATGAACTTAGGTTAGTTGATCTTTCCGACTTGCTCCCATCCAGGCCTTAGGATCTCATTTATTTCTTGTTTTAAATTCCCCAGGAACTGCTGGTCCATTGTCAACTCCTCCTTGGCAAAGGCCATCAGCATGACTCCTACCAATGGCAATGGGCCATCGGTATGATTGAAGATGAGATATCCTGGATTATCCTCCTCTCGGTCTTCTGCATTCTTTGCTGTTGAAGCATGTTCTGCGGCCTTGATCTTCCATTCTTTTGCCTTCAGCAAAATATCCTTGTACAGGAGTTTCCAAACCGTCTCCTGGTAGGCCTCCCCCTGTTCTTTGAGGGTAGAATGGGCCAGCATCCTGATGGCCTCACACTCGATAATAGGACTGTCAATATCCTGAGCGAAGGAGATTACCTCTTTGAATTTTTCTATGGCCAATGGATAATCTTTAAGGGTAAAAGCAGTGGTCCCCATCCCAATTAGCACCTGACAAAGTAGTGTTTTTCCGTTTTTGGGCTCCTTTTTAATTAGTTTTCTGGCACTCTTTTCGGCTTCCTGATAAGACTTCAGAGCATGGTCTGGATTGCCTGCCTTCGTATTAGCTCCTCCTATGGCAATCTCAATGGCGACGCGTTGCGGCAGCCAATCATCCAGACCCTTAGTGATCTTTTTGGCTTGCTCAGCCAAGGTGAAAAACCTGAGATAATCTCCTGCTAGTAGTGTATTGTGCATTTTCGTAAAAAGGGTACGGAACTGAACGTCTAATTGTTTGGGATCTCCAATGGCCGCCATCTGCTCAATGGCTGCCTCCAAATTGATGTTGGGCTTGATCCGCATGGCACGAGCGGGAAACTGCTCTCCCAAATAACCACTCACCTTTTCCTCATCAGGAACAGTTATCATCACCCTCACGCGATCAAGTTGCTGCTGGACGATCCGTCGCTGCATGCTGGCAACAGACGAAAGCCAAAGTTGATAATCGCCAATGTTTTGCGGCATCAGCACAATGACGATGAAGCTTTCTAGCTGGGGAATCCCACTGGCAAACCCATGAAGCTGGTTTTCCAAATTGGTTGCCATAGTCCTATTGTTCTCAGCCTGACTATTCGGGCCTGCCCCTACCTTGTGCTCGGTTATGGCCTTCCGGTTCTCTTCAACCCCCATCATCTGCTGCCATTCTTTCTCCAATAGCTTTTGGTATTGACCTGGTGAATCAAAAGGACTTTCAAAGGTCAAAAACAGTTCATTAGTCTCGCCCTGATCCGAAGATTCCTTAACCAGAAAGGCATTTACTAAGGCCAAGTCGTTACCCTTTAGCTCCCAAATGCAGATTCGAGCGGCGGTGTCAGCAACAAACTCGAACCAGTGAGTATAGATGATCTCGAGTCGATTGAGAATAGGCTGTGCGATGGAGGGAATTGCATTCATCGAATGGAGACGTAGGGGACTGGAACTATTCTTGAATTTACACATCTTTACCTGGATAACAAATAAATAGTAAAGACCTCAGATCATGTTATTTTGGGCTGACCTACCAAATCAAGAACTGGATGCCGCACGAATATTGATCCGGCGTAAACAAATATCCAAACAAACAAACCTTATCAAAAGCAATCCGTTATTTTATGAGAGATGGGCCAAAAAGAAATTATGCAAGTATGTCAAACCGACAAACCATTTAACCGGCTTGAAAGCGGTGCCGATGGCCTGACCGTTAGAGACTTTGGGTTCTCCCCTTCATCACCCTTGCCTTTTCAAGTAGAAGACGATCTTTGGAGTTTGAATGGTATTGGCCTAGGAATTGGGAATAGGTTATCTATGATTGGAAAACACATGGTTCCATACCGCGAATCATATGAGCGCGAGTTAAATAGGTTCTCGAGCGATGTATCCGACCGAATAAATCGCTTGAGAGCTCAAAACCTAAAGGGCCTACAACTGCACCAAGAAGTGGAGTCTTTGGCCCGGTGGACAGTAAATCGTCGTAATCAGGTCATCCGTCAAGTAAGGAGTCGACAGTTTTGGGACACCCGATTGAGCCTGATCGGGAGGGATCTGTATGTATATAAAGGGAGCAGAACCTATGAAAAAATATATGCCAAACAGGCTAAAAAACTGACGGCTGCTAGCTCCAAACCGGTTAGTAAGCTCGAAGTTGATGGAGAAATCATTAGGCGAAGTAGTAAATCAAACCTCAAGGTCAGTCAAACGATCGAAAAGGGGGCTAAGTTCCTGAAGCACGGTGGGCGGGTAATTTGGGTCTTTTCTACAGGAACCCTTGCCTACGAATTGGCTGTAACACCCAAGAGAGACTTACCTAAAGTCATTGCTCGGGAAACAGGAGGAGCTGCCGGAGGATTGGCAGGAAGTGGAATTGCCACGGGACTCTGTGTAGCATTTGGGATTGCAACCGGAGGCTGGGGCTTACTTGGCTGCGGCGTCGTGGGAGGCTTGGCGGGAGGAATGGCAGGTTCAAGCCTAGCAGAAGGATTGTTCTACACCTTTGAAAAGCCATCGAATAAGGATTTTGACGATTTTTCAAGATTTACCCCTCAGAAAATGCAGAGATCACTTCCTTATTCCAGATAAAATGCTATTTTGCTAACGTGATCTTGTCAATTACAACCATCCCCAACATTGACCAGTGCTAACATGACATACCATTTCAGCAAAGAAGTACAGGCAGCTGTAATCTATGCTGAAAAATTTGGAAAGGATAGATATAACCTTTTTCATCTCTTTCTGGGTTTGCTGGATGAAAGTGTTGGGTTGCATTCAACGTTCAAGACGCTCGGCAAATCACTCTCAGACTTAACATACTGGGCAAAACAGCAGGCAGAGGCAGCTTCAAATCAAGATAAGGATGATGTCTCCCATCGGACCATCATGGACCATGTTTTCCCAAAAGCCGACAAACTGCGACTCAACAACTTTTTACCGGAGATTCAGCCTATTCATTTATTGACGGCCGTGGTAGGTCAGTTTCCTAGCCGTAGCCGATCTCCTTTGAACCTTTCCGATTTGGAGGAGGAAGGAAGCAGCGGATCGAAACCTACAAAGCTGTATGGAGCCATCGCAAATTTCTGCTTGCCCCTGATTGAGTATGCGCACAAAGGAAAACTTCCTACATTGGTAGCAAGGGAAGCAGAGATGCGCAGCCTAATCGAAGCACTGAGCATGCGGCAGCGTCCCCATGCCCTGCTGCTAGGAGAATCAGGGGTAGGAAAGACCGCTATCGCACAGGGACTCGCCCATCGCATTCTTGAGAATCGGGTTCCGGATAATTGGAAAGAGGTTCAGTTTTACGAGTTGAATCTGTATGGCAAACTGCTTCCTGGTGCCTCAAATACAGAAGTAGAGTCCCGCTTGCTTTCATTGTTTAAGGCCCTGGAGGAACAATCAGCTGGAAAAATAATTTTACTCGTGGAAGACATCCATGTGCTCATGGACAAGGACAACCATCAGATGCAGGGGGCAGCACATTTGTTGAAGGCGCAGTTGGCCAAAGAAAACTTCTCCATCATCGGCACTACCACCCCCAGTAGCGGGCGAATGTATATAGAAGCAGATCCTGCCATGGCGCGGTCTTTTGGCCAGATCAGCGTTAAGGAGCCTGGCAAAAAACTGGGAGAAGAAATTCTCATCGGCTTACTACCTCAATTGGCAGATCACTACCAACTCGGCATAGAGCCAGATGCCGTGCAAGAAGCCGTTTTCCTGGCTGAACGCTATTTCCCTGAGCGGCGTTTGCCTGCTTCCGCCCTTGAACTATTGGAATTGACTTGCGTAGCTACGGTAACGAAAAACGCCCTGACCCCCAAAGAAGTAGCGTTATATAAAGTCCGACTCGATGCGGCGAAAGAAGATATATCTGAGCTACACCAGTTGCAGGCTTCTATTCGTCGCGGAATCAGCCCGATTCTCCTTTCTGTATATGAAGCAGAGGTGGTACGGCAAGAACTTCCGCACTTTGAGAACCTGGAAGAGGCAAGCGAGATGCATCAAGTACTGGAGCATATGCTAGGATTTCTTGCGTTGGAAAGCCAGGCAAAGGGCAATGGCTTACAGACCGATGATGTGACCGCTTACACGGCCTTCAAGGCTGCCATCCCTATGGGCCGGATTCAAACACGGGAGCAAGCGGCCTTGCAAGACATGGAAGCGACTCTGTCCAGGGTAGTAATGGGACAAACGCAGGCAATCACTGCGGTAGCACAGGCCCTGAGACGATCCCGAGCGGGACTCAAAGAAGCCCATAAACCGCAAGCCAGCTTTTTCTTTGTGGGACCGACCGGTACAGGGAAGACCGAGCTAGCCAAGGCCATCGCCGAGCTAGTCTTTGGAGACAAACAGGCCCTGCTCCACTACAACATGGCTGAGTACCAGGAGGAACATGCAGCTGCCCTGCTTTATGGCGCACCTCCGGGCTATGTAGGCTACAAAGATGGAGGCTTGCTGG
>CAYGTH010000249.1:1398-10532 GCA_964352745.1 uncultured Bacteroidia bacterium | reverse complement strand
CTTGCACCATTAGTGGTTGTGGTATTTGCGAAATTTACAATGAGAGGGGCGTTACAGGAGAAGGTGACATCAGCAGTAAAATCGAGAACAGGGGGCTCAATTACTGTAATATACCCGACCTGCTGTTCAATTGAGATACAACCTGCATCATTTGTGATAGTTAGATTGACATTGTAGGTCCCAGGCGTAGTAAAGGTAAATGTCGGATTTTGAACTGTGTCATTAAATCCGTTTGAAAGCACCCAAACCCAGCTCTCAATGCTATTAGAATTGGATATTGAGGTGTCAGTAAACTGAACGGTAAAGGGCGCACAGCCTACTGTAGCAGAAGCCGTGAAGCCAGGGCTCGGCTCAGCAAATATACATATATACCCTACCTTGGTTTCCGTATCCGAGCTCGTGCCATCTGATACCGTAAGCGTAACCGTATAGCAGCCCGGTGTACTATACACGTGGGTTGGATTCTGAACGGTACTGTTACTTCCATCCCCAAAATTCCATTGCCAGGAAGTTGGATTTCCCGTGGATTGGTCTGTAAAGGCCACAAAAAGAGAAAAAGTACTACATCCAACTGTGTCATTTGCAGAGAAATCGGCATTGACCTGGGCGAAAATACCCGAGGGTACTATTAGGAAAAACCAGGAAAAGGTTATCCACAAGCACAGTTTTTTCAGAGTGAATTCCATCATTTGCTTTAATAGTTGTTCCGGAGGTAATCAGCAGACAGATTGTTGAGCATGGGTTTCCCGGAAAGCGCCGCTGAAGAGGGTTATGAATATGTAAACGTAAAGGTCCCTTAAATAATTCTACTCGCTAGGCAGATTTTTACCCCTGACCTAACGCATGCAAGATAATACATTTAAGGGGATCAACTATGCCGATGAGTAGGCAAAAATGCTTCTTCAACATTTTTAGGTATCTGAATGAATTTTGAATTCTCAGATTCTTTTTCGATCGATTTTTCCAATGAAGCTTTTCTGATGGTTAAATGGTCAAATTACCTTGGTTATACGCAATATTCATCTGGTAAAATTTGCCTATAGGAATATTAAATGCTGCTGATCCCAGGAAGTCCGAAGTATTTGATTGATCCGAATGGATCAAAAAACGTCCTTTTATACATGTAAGAATTAATGATTTATTGTTGATAAATCCGGCTTTGATCCGTTTGCGCGGGCACGTGTATCAGGCAAATGGATAGGTGTAGGTAGAAGTCTGAAATAATCGAAGTAATACAACGATCAGCAGGTAAATGAAAAATGGCCCCAGGGTGAGCAAGGACCTGCGAATATTCCATTTCTGTCCCCAATGGAGCATGATCAAAAAGAAGGTAGTGAAGACAAACGCATTTCCGCTTAGCTTGACCAAGGGATGAATTGACATCAAATTTGGATTGATGTGGGCATGCCAACTTGCAGCGGGAACCAGATAATAATAGGGAGATCTGAATACCATGAAAATTGCAATAGCGGCTAATAACCCCCATTGCCCTAGCAGGAAATACCGCCTGAAACTATGTTGCTCTCTGGAATAATTCATGCTGCGTGCCCAGATAAGCAATCCGGTACTGATTGCCATAAATCCAAGCAGGAGGCTGATCAGGCCAGTGTTCATATGAAATATCCATAGCGCAAGACTTAGGATATATTGAAGGAAGGCGTGAAAAACAATGAATAAGGCCACCTCCTTCCTGGGGGCGATGACCAGATAGGCAATAGAGCACAGGATAAATATGAGAAATAGGATATTGATCATCAGCAGGCAATCAAGAGTCGTCGCCCCGCCTTTGGAGATTCATAGACAGGCTAAACACATGTGCATTGAATACACTATTTGCACCATAACTACTGTACCCATAATCAAAGGCAAAGCGATTGACACGGAGGCCTGCACCAAGCGAAAATCCTGTAAGGCCAGCACGGTTTTCGGAGCGTAATTCCTGGCGGCGCAAGTGATTGTATCCTGCGCGAAGTCGGAGAGCATTCCCCAGCAAAAACTCCCCGCCAAAGACGAAATGACGAAAGATATTATCCAGGGTTATACTTTCTGGCTCAATTAAGTTGCCTGACAGATCAAATTGTGGCTGTGGATTCGGATCTTCGAAAATAAGGTTGGGATGGTCCAGGTTAGTCGCTGTAATAGAAAACCGCAAAGGCATGTATTTCAATTTTACAGACATTCCCATCAGCACTTCAAATGGAAGAGGTTCCGTATCTCCTGTGCCTGTATAGGTACTAAGTTGGGTGCCTATATTCTTAATGACAAAACCACTGGAAAATAATCGGTCCCGACTGTAATACGAGCCTCCGAGGTCGAGGGCAATTCCAGTTGAACTATACCCCGTTGCAAGGGTTGAACTGATGAACTTCAGATTAGCCCCATAATGAAAGCGCTTATAGGCCCGGGACATGCCAACTACCCAGGCAAATTCTCCTGCATTAAACTGGCCGGTCAGGTTGCCAAATTCATCCGCGCCCTGAAGCTTACCGTAACTAATATAATGCATGCCCGTATGGAAATTGCCGACGCCAGCAATGCTATGGCTATAACTGGCGTATCCGTAACCGATATCCGCGAGGTAATTAGCCCAGGAAAGGGATACATGTTTATGCATGGAATCGGTAACGAGGGCGGGGTTTTGATAGCCGAAGTTTACGTCTTCATCTATAGTAGAAACATTTACCCCTCCCAGGGCAACAACCCGGGCGGAGGGAGTCAGGTTTAGGAAATCGTAAACATGTCTGCCACCAATTTGCGCATGGAGGGAGATCGGAACCAGTGCAAGAAGAATGATTAATTTTTTCACGATCCGAAAATAAGCCATTTTTATTGAAAAACGGAGGTAAAAATCAGGCCCCCTTACAGTCGCTTAGATTTTAGCAGAATTTCATTATTCGGATAGCTTGGATTTTTATTAATTTGCGCGGCTTTGTACAATTTGATCGAATAAGCACTTCATTCTTGTAAAGCATATATTATGGAAAACAAAAGCGGAAGCTCCTATTTTGATGAAAGACGAAACGAATGGAAAAAACGGAGCGGAAAGGATTCCTGGGCAGTATTTAAAATTATGTCTGAATTTGTAACGGGATATGAAAAGATGTCTGAAATTGGCCCTTGTGTGTCGATTTTTGGATCTGCCCGCACAAAACCAGAAGACAGATTCTATAAACTCTCTACTGAAATAGCCAGTAAATTGACCGAGGCTGGCTTTGGTATCATAACCGGTGGAGGTCCTGGAATCATGGAGGCAGGAAATAAAGGAGCTTTTGAAACCGGTGGAGCTTCTGTTGGGCTGAACATTGATTTGCCTTTCGAACAGCACTCTAACCCATATCTGGATCCGGATAAGGATATTGATTTTAATTATTTCTTTGTACGCAAGGTGATGTTCGTCAAGTACGCACAGGGATTTGTGGTACTACCGGGAGGATTTGGCACCCTGGACGAACTCTTTGAAGCCATGACCCTGATTCAAACCCTTAAAATCGAGCGGTTTCCGGTCGTACTGGTGGGTAGCTCTTTTTGGGAAGGACTTGTGGATTGGTTAAAGGCGATTGTACTGGAACAGGAGAATAATATTTCCCCCAAAGATCTTGACCTGTTTAAGATTGCAGATACAGCAGAAGAGGTAGTAGAGCACATCTCACAGTTTTACAACAAACACCTGCTGCGACCTAACTTCTAGGTCGACCATGCAAAATTGCGACTATGAGAGTCTAAATAGGCAGAAACCGCTTCTGGCAGGTTTAGATTTATGGTTTTGATTCTAATAGTCGCAATATCTTACAAACCTTACTTTTTTTATTCCGTATTGTGTAATATTGCGCTCTCATTGCGGAAACAGCTGTTTCAACCTATTCATTTTCAGCCGGTTGAACAGTGAAAAGAAGGCTTCTTTCAAGATATTTAACAGTTCACACATTCAAACTAAAAACCATTTGGACTAAAATCTACCTTTACGAAGTGATTAAAACTTCATCTCTATGTCGAAATTGGTTTATTTTATTCTCCCCGTTGGAATGCTCTTCAGTGGAATTACCTGGATCAACTTTAAAGGAGTCGATCAAGTAGATCAGGCCCTTAGTATAATGGCTGATCGCGAGCAGATAGAAACAGAAGCACTCATTGCAGAACGAGTGGACTTTTGTGGCGAACTGGTACCTACCCAGGAATTGGCGATTAAAGCCAGACTGGATCGGGAAATGAATCGCCTGATATTTGATCCTGCCGGATCAGATTTAATTTATAACCGCTCTTTTCGCTATCGCGAAACCTTTGAGCGGATTCTTCTTTCCTATGGAGTTCCCAAAGACTTGTTCTACCTCGCAGTTGCAGAAAGTAATCTCTCAAATGCAACTTCTCCGGTAGGGGCACAGGGTTTTTGGCAGTTTATGGAACCGACTGCACTTCAGTATGGTCTCGAAGTTTCCGAAACGGTGGACGAGCGTTTTGATCCTGTTAAATCTACCCGGGCAGCAGCTCGGTACTTGCGGGATATGCATCGCGAATTTGGAGATTGGGCACTTGTAACTGCTGCATACAATATGGGGCAGGGCAGACTAGCGCGTACGATGGACGAACAAGCCTCTGAAAGTTATTACCACCTGGACCTGAATAGGGAGACAAGCAGATATGTATTTCGCGTTATCAGTGCTAAAAATTTGCTGGAAAAAGCCCAGAAATATGGCATTCGTCTGAAAAAACGCAAAAATTATAAGCCAATTGCTTCTTATTCTGTCAAAGTGACGGAAAATATTGAGGATCTTGTTATCTTTGCTAATGAAAATGGTACAAGCTACGAATTGCTGAAAACGCTTAACCCCTGGCTGATTGCCAGCTACTTAAGGGTTGAGCCTGGGATGGCCTACGAGATTCGTCTGCCGCTAGTGGAGGATGTTCATGCACCTGAATTGAAGACCTATCATTGGAGGCTGGAAAGCAGATTACAAGATAGTATCACATTAGCAGAAGTCGTGATAGATACCCATCTTGTCGAGGTCGAAATCCCAGACAGTGTCAGTGTTTCTGAGCTTGCCATACAGCAAGATACTACCTCAGTACCCCAGCAGAATGACAGACCAACCGGAGGCTTACATTGAAGTATTAGGTGCGAGAGAGCACAACCTCCAAAACATTGACCTTAAGATTCCCCGAAATAAATTAGTTGTAATCACCGGAGTAAGTGGCTCCGGGAAAAGCTCGCTGGCCTTCGACACCTTGTATGCCGAAGGCCAGCGTCGCTATTTAGAGAGTTTCTCGGCCTATGCCAGGCAGTTTCTGGGAAATCTGAAGAGCCCGGATGTCGATAAAGTGAATGGCCTCAGTCCAGTGATTGCGATTGAGCAAAAAACCACCTCTCGCAATCCCCGCTCAACTGTAGGAACCGTAACCGAGGTGTATGACCTGTTTCGTTTGTTGTTTGCCCGGGCTGGGGATGCCTATAGCTATGAGACGGGCAAAAAGATGGTCCGAATGACGGACGAGCAAGTGGTGGATACCATTTCAGAGCAGTTTGCGAATCAGAAAATGCTGGTGCTTGCTCCCTTGATCCGTTCCCGAAAGGGACACTATCGCGAGTTGTTTGTCAGCCTGGCTCGAAATGGATATACCCGGGTTCGGGTTGATGGAGAAGTACAGGAGATTGAGAAGGGGATGCAATTGGACCGGTACAAAATCCATGATGTAGAATTGGTGGTTGATATGGTCAAGATCGGGACAGATGCCAGCCGCCTGTTTGAAAGCGTGCAACGCGCTATGCAAATGGGGGAAGGGAGCGTCCTCCTGGTGGATCATGACACGAATACTGCTAATTGGTACAGCCGGAATCTGATGGATCCTGAATCGGGCCTGAGCTACGATATTCCTTCTCCTAATAGTTTTTCTTTTAATTCGCCTTACGGTGCCTGTTCAAAATGTGGAGGCCTTGGGCAGATATTTGAGGTGGATAGTCATTCCCTTGTACCTGATAAGAGTCTCTCTATTAACCGGGGGGCTATCGAGCCGCTGGGTGAATTTCGGGATATCTGGATGTTTCGCCAACTCCGAAAAATTGCAGAGGCCTTCGGCTTTTCGCTGACAGACCCATTCTCCGAAATCCCGGAAGATGCAGTCAATTTTATCCTGAACGGAGAGCGAAAAGGCAAAGCAGCCAAAATTCGATCAAGATTTGAGGGAATTCGTCAATTTGTTTCGGAGCAATATCACAGTTCCGCTTCTGAGAAAATTAAGACCTGGGCGGAGCAGTTCATGCGAATATCTACTTGCCCCATCTGCGAAGGAGCCCGTTTGAAAAAAGAAAGCCTCTATTTCCGGCTGGGAGATCAGAATATCTATGATCTGGCAAGCATGGACATCGGAAATCTTGCCAAATGGATGGAGGATATTGAAACGAGATTGAGTGAACGACAGCAACTTATTGGGACAGAAGTCATTAAAGAGCTGCGGAAGCGGATCGGTTTCCTCACGCAAGTAGGGCTGGATTATTTGGCCATGGACAGACCGGCCAAAACCCTTTCGGGAGGAGAAGCTCAGCGTATTCGCCTCGCAACACAAATCGGCTCTCAGCTCGTAAATGTACTCTATATTCTGGATGAGCCCAGTATTGGCTTGCACCAGCGGGACAATAGCAGATTGATAGAGTCGTTACTGCAACTGCGGGATTTAGGGAATTCGGTGATCGTGGTGGAGCATGACAAGGATACCATGCTGGCATCTGATCACATCATTGACTTTGGACCGGGGGCAGGAATATATGGAGGGCAGATTGTTGCTCAGGGAAATCCGGAGCAGGTGCTGGCAACTGCCTGTTCTACAGCAGATTACCTTTCTGGGCGGAGGCAAATCGTAATACCGGAGAAGCGAAGATCCCCTCAGGGCCCAGCATTGGTGCTGAAGGGAGCTACGGGGAATAACCTTCAAACTGTAGATCTGAAATTGCCGCTTGGGGTATTTGTCTGTGTAACGGGCGTATCCGGAAGTGGTAAATCGACTTTGATCAATGAAACCCTGTATCCCATTATCAGTCAATATCTCTATCGCTCTAAAAAGAAACCGCTGGATTATGAATCCCTGGAGGGAATTAACCTCGTTAATAAGGTAGTCAGAATTGATCAGAGCCCGATTGGGCGTACGCCTCGAAGTAATCCTGCGACTTACACGGGCTTGTTTACCTTCATTCGCCAATTGTATGCACAATTGCCTGAGGCTCAGATTAGGGGGTATAAGATTGGGCGATTTTCCTTTAATGTGAAGAGCGGACGCTGTAATACCTGTGAGGGAGCAGGGGTGCAGACTATCGAAATGAATTTCCTGCCCAATGTGTATGTCGAATGCGAAACCTGTCAGGGCAGAAGGTATAACCGGGAAACATTGGAGGTTCGCTACAAAGGGAAATCTATAGGCGATGTCTTAGAGATGACTGTTTCAGATGCGCTTGAGTTTTTCGAGGCAATGCCCCGTATCAAGCGCAAACTCAAAACAATCAATGATGTAGGCTTGGGCTATCTCACCCTGGGACAACAAGCTACTACCTTGTCAGGGGGAGAGGCACAACGGATTAAAATCGCTACAGAATTATCCCGAAAAGATACCGGCAATACACTTTATATTTTGGATGAACCCACTACAGGACTCCACTTCCAGGATATTGAATTGCTACTTGGGGTTCTGAATCAGTTGGTGGATCGCGGCAATTCTGTATTGGTCATTGAGCATAATCTGGATGTGATCAAAGTCGCCGACCATGTGATTGACCTGGGACCTGAAGGCGGAAAGCGGGGTGGGAAAATTGTTGTAGCTGGAACTCCGGAAGTAGTCGCGGAGTGTGTCGAATCGCATACTGGCGTATTCCTCAAGCGTGAATTGGCTGCATCTCAGTAGTTTACTTCCCAAAAATAACCGTAACCTGACGAATAAGGGAATAGGAAGCGGCAAAAAAAAGACACGTTTTTTCATTGAAACCCTCAACTTGAGAAAAATACTCCTTCAAATCCCGATTTTATACATCCGGTTTGAGTTTTTTATTGGGTAAATAAACAAAAACCACATCGCATATCGCATTTTTCATTTCGCAAACCTTCTTTTTCCCACTCCATCTGACACAGGGGCGTGTCATTCTTTGAATTTCAAATAATGAAATATATTTTTGTTGGACTACTTTAAACCTGTAATAAGTCCAATGTCAGACGTGAAGGATTTGCCCTACTTGCTCAAACTGTTAGACGATGATTCGGATACAGTCAATGAGCATATATTATTAGCACTTAAAGGATTTGGTTCGGATTTAGAACGAGTAATAGAGCCTTTTCTGGACGAGCTGCCAGAAGATCAGGTTACTTTTGTTCGCCAACTGGGATATGACCTGCGGGTACGTGATTTTCAGCAGAACTGGACGGAATGGCTGGAGGTATCAGAAGAACCTGGAGCCCTGGAGTTTGCATTGACCAAGCTGGCTTTTTTGGAGTTTGGCAGAGCAGAATCGTCATTGGAAAGATTGTTGGATGAGCTGGAACGAAAATTCCACCATTCAGCACTGCCTGCCGCTCCTGATTCCTTAATGCAATTTCTGTTTCGGGACGAGGGATTTTTGGGGCCTCCTCGGGATTTTCACGATCCTTTGAAAAATAACCTGGTCCATGTTCTCCATGAAAAGGAAGGAACACAAGTATCGCTTGCTGCACTTGCGATCATGATGGGAAACCGGTTAGGAATACCGATTGAGGGGGTCAGTGTGCCAGGACACGTGATGATCATGCATCGTGTTTCCGGACGAATTCAAATGTTCAATCCGTTTGGGAATGGAACGGAATTGACCCGTGATTCGGTGCAGAGTATTGTGCAGTCTCATTATTCTTCTCAGGCTACCATGACCAAAGACCTGCACATGAAGACTCATGAAATTGTTTTGGTGATTTTGCGGAATCAAATCCATTCTTGCTGTTGGAAATCTTTGCCTGAGCAAGCACAGGTTTATGTCAATATTTTTGAGGGATTAATCAAAGAATTAAAGGGTAGGGGAGTCGAAGTATAAGTATCCTTCTCTTGCTTCAAATAGAATTTTATGGTGCTTATCAGATCAATAGCCGTAGGGGGAATCCCTGCGGCTATTTCTCATTGTTAAGATTGCGTTGAGG
>CAYGTH010000249.1:0-1298 GCA_964352745.1 uncultured Bacteroidia bacterium | reverse complement strand
GGCCATATCGATGTGCCATACCGGCTTATGGAAGATCCGGATAATATGGAAGATGTGTCGGTCCGGACTAAAGGAGGAGAATTTGATTTTGTACGTGCAAAAGAAGGGGGCTTGGATGCACCTTTTATGTCTATATACATTCCCAGTAAGTACCAGGAGAACGGAGGCGCTAAGGCGTATGCCGATGAGCTGATTGATTTGGTTGAATCAATTTGTGCAAAATCTCCAGACAAATTTGCAATTGCGAAAAGTGTGGATGAAGTAGAAGCCATCGTCGCGACTGGGAGAATTGCCTTTCCAATGGGAATGGAAAATGGAGCGGGAATCGAAGATGATCTTGCCAATCTGCGACACTTTTATGATCGGGGGATTCGATATATCACGATGACCCACAGTAAAGCGAATCTCATTTGTGATTCTTCCTATGACGAAGAAAGGCCGTGGGGGGGATTAAGTCCATTTGGAGAAGAGGTGGTAGCTGAAATGAATAGGCTGGGCATCATGGTCGATGTTTCTCACGTTTCGGATGAGACCTTTTATGATATTTTGGAAGTTACAAAAGCTCCGGTGATTGCCTCGCATTCTTCTTGCCGGCACTTTACGCCCGGATGGGAGCGCAATATGAACGATGAGATGATTCAAAAGTTGGCTGAAATGGATGGGGTAATACAAATCAGTTTTGGCTCCTCTTTTCTCAGTTCGGAATACCAGGCCAGTTTTGATGCACTTACTGATCATCTGAAGAACTGGCGGGAAGAAAATGGACTGGTAGCAACAGATTCGCAGGCGATCGCCTATGAGGCTGCTTATCGGAAAGAAAATCCCCCAATTTATGGAGAACTGAGTAAGGTAGCAGATCATATTGACCATGTAGTTTCCCTGGTAGGAATTGACCACGTAGGGCTAGGCTCCGATTTTGATGGAGTGAGTGGAAAGCTTCCCGAAGGTCTCAAGGATGTATCTGCTTATCCCAATCTGATCCTTGAATTATTCCATCGTGGGTATTCTGAGTCTGATATTGAGAAAATTTGTTACCAGAATGTATTTCGTGTTTGGCGAAAGGTGGAAGCGATTGCTGCTGGTAAATAAGCCCAAAACCTACTTTCAGGTAACTTAAGCCCCTGTTTGACGCGTGCATTTCCATTTGAGAGATGTTAGATTCAGACAGGGATTTATGGTTTGGCATAGATATTGGCTTTTGTCGTAGTAAATCCTGGCCAGTTCCTTCTTCTACTCCTGATTCCCATCCTATATACACCTTTACTTGTTTGAATGTTGATTTTGATTGCGCGGCTATT
>CAYGTH010000248.1:0-10583 GCA_964352745.1 uncultured Bacteroidia bacterium | reverse complement strand
CCTTTCCAATCTCGAAAAGAATCAGGAACTCAAATCCGTTCTCCTCCAGGAAACGCCCTGGGTGCTAAATGCCCGGAACGAAAACGAGCGTAAGCAGCGGGTTGGACTTTTGTTTGACCTCAACCGCATGGCGGATGAATTGGGGCGTGCTCGGCAGAAGCTCAGTCAATTGCAGCATGGAAGCGGAGCCTTCAGCTGGTTTCCCGGCATGCGCGAGAGTCGGTACATCACCAACCTGGTAGTCAGCGGAATGGGGCACCTTAACAAGCTCGGAGTTGGGTATTCGGGTGATCCGGAAGTTTCTGAGATCATCACCAAGGCCCTTCCCTATCTTGACGGTCAATTGGCTGAAGATTATCGCCAATTGAAGCAATACACCAAAGATGCCGAATTGAAAGAAAATCATCTGGGCACGACACAGATCAATTATCTGTATATGCGTTCCTTTTTCTCAGAAATGCCTGTAGGTTCCGGCGCGCAAGCTGCATTTGCCTATTACTATGGACAGGCAAAAGAATTCTGGCCTCAGCAAAGCAATTATATGAAAGGCATGCTCGCCCTTACTTTTGAGCGCAATCAGGATCATGCGATTGCCGAAGAAGTCGTGGCTTCTCTCAAAGAAAATGCGGTATTCAATGAAGAGCAGGGTATGTATTGGAAATCTGACAAGGGATATTACTGGTATCAGGCTCCGATTGAAACGCAGGCTATGTTGATCGAAGCCTTTGAAGATGTCACGGATGATATTGAATCCGTTGAGGCAATGAAGGTCTGGTTGCTCAAAAACAAGCAAACCAATGACTGGAAAACCACTCGCGCAACCGTTGCTGCCTGTAATGCGCTTCTCGCTACGGGAATCGACGTACTCGAAAGCAATGAACTGGTCGAAGTATCGGTAGGCGGTGAGAAGATTGATCCCTTTGAGCGGGAAGATACCCGCGTAGAGGCTGGGACTGGCTACTTCAAGACGGCCTGGGTGAAAGAAGAGATCAAAGCCAGGATGGGGAATGTTACCGTTCGGAAAAAAGATCGCGGTGTCGCATGGGGAGCCATGTACTGGCAGTATTTTGAAGACCTGGACAAGATCACCTATGCCCAGACGCCGCTTTCGATCCGCAAGGAGTTATTCATCGAAAAACCTTCTGATACTGGCCCGGTCCTGGAACCGATCACGGAAGACATGCCGCTCCAGCCGGGCGATAAAGTCAAAGTTCGGGTAGAGCTACGAGTAGATCGGGACATGGAATACGTTCACATGAAAGACATGCGGGCTGCAGGATTTGAACCGATCAATGTATTCAGCACCTACAAATATCAGGGAGGCCTCGGCTATTACGAATCTACCAAGGATGCCGCTACGCACTTTTTCTTTGATCGGCTGCCTAAAGGCACCTGGGTATTTGAATACCCGCTTCGGGTAAACCATGCTGGGGATTTCTCCAATGGCATCACAACGATTCAGTGCATGTATGCGCCGGAATTTACGAGCCATTCGGCGGGAATTCGGGTGCAGGTGGAGGCGAAGGAATAGGATCGAAGCCTGCGGCTGATGATACGCAAAATGGAACAGGAGACTCGGAGGCACAGAGTTTTCCTTTGCGGCTTGGCGTGAGGCAAGACGAGGAATTGAACGCAGAGTCGCCGAGACACAGAGCAGATTCTTTCTTTGCGGCTCTGTGACTTTGCGTGAGACAAAACGAGGAATTGAACGCAGAGCCGGGAGACACAGAGAAAAATACTCTTTCCTTAGCGGCTTTGCGTGAGATAAAACAATATGGAACGCGAAGGCACAAAGAAGCAAAAGTGCCGGTTATCTTGTTCATATCACACCAAAAGCAAAGCGTCCCCTGACAATGGAGGAGCCCCAATTGATCTTTACCAGTAGGGGCTCCTGAATTCAAGGGTTATTCGCTAATAGAGATCTTCTTACTGATTATCCCCCTGGGGGTATCCATTTGTATCACATATAGCCCCGCAGCAATCCCCTCAATTGAAAACTTCCCGCCCGAGTGAGGAGCATGTTCCCAACTTTTCACGACTCGTCCTCCCAGATCAAAAAGACGTACGGAATAAGCGCCCATCTGCTCTGTTCCAGCCAATTGAAAATATCCTTTTGCGGGATTGGGGAATAAACGAACCGCCTCCACATCCGCAGGGTCAGCAATCGAAAGTAGCGTTTCCAGGTCTGCGAAGAATGCTCTCGGGGAAATATTCGTAGGAACGGAAACCGACATTGTATCTGCGGCAATGTATCCTACACTTCCCGAGCTTGTGAAATCTGTTTGGGAGAAAAACAGGTAGTCTGCGACGTTTACAGCCTGGGCAGCAAACTGCAATCCATAAAAACTGGCATTCATAGCGAGGGTATCAACTACCTGCATGACAGGATCATAGTAATACACATCCTGATTCACCCCTTTGAGGATCAGTCGGTCATCGCTCGCCGTAAAGCCATTTGCATCCAGCATCGTAAACGTATGGAGAACAGAGTCATTTACAGGATTGATTTCATGAACAGTGGTGTGCGTAGAAAAAGATGGCGTAAATTCATAGCAGCCCACAAATACAGAGTTTCCAATTTGCTCCAATTGGTTATTATTAATGGCTGTGGTGATATGCGTAACGGTGTCTTCAGCGACCAAATCGATAACCGTTAGGAGGGTATCATTATAAAACCCAGCAACATAGGCTTTGTCGCCTACTACCAGGATTTCTTCCCGGGAACTGGCTACCTTAGTAGAGTCAAATGCATAACGCAAGCTGTATCCATTCGCAATGTCATAACTCCTGAAATACGGTTGTTGGAAGCCCGCTACCAACAATTGGCCGTCGAATACCTGGACATTGCGGGCACCCACCAACAGTAAGGTATCCAATGGAGCGAAACCACTTGTCGCGTCATACATCAGTACGCTTCCTTCTCCATCGACCGCATATAATACATTGTCATATAACAATACCTGATTCCCAAATTGAGCGACACTATCAATATGTGTGTAGATACCTGCCTGGAAATCCACATATCCAATGCTGCCCATTACTCCGCCAAAAGCACCTTCATTGAGTACATAAAGCTTGCCTACCGGCTGGGAAAACCCGGCTGTTGTCAGCATGCACCATACTAATAAAAAGAAAAAAATCCGCTTCATGTTGTTGCGTTTAAAAAGTGAAACAAACAAAACATGTAGCCAGGAGAGGTAAGAGTTAGGAGGTTAAGTCAGGGGTGGATAAATCCTACTTGTAAGTAATAGTAGCTATACTTACTGCAAATTGATTACTGCCCGTGGAACTGTGTTTCCCATTCTTCGCTTTTTCTCCGAAAGCTACGAACTATTGTTGTGGCAGGTCTTCTGACTTACTTCCGATTGAGCGGCCTTCCCATTCGAGCTGAACAGTGGCGAGGGATGCCCAATCGCTTTATGAAGCTTACAGCAGCGGGAACTGTTCAGGATTTTCACCTGATTCCCTTTTCATCCTCCTCTGCGATTTACAGGATTGGAACCATAACGACTCAAAAGTAGAGAGAATGCTTTCAGGATCAAAGCAAAATTCTCAGGGCCAAAATATTTAATCCATTCGAGCGTTGACAAAAAGGGAAACGTATTAGAATAGGATTCAGCTAAACCAATTAGTCAAATTTTCCACAATCAGGTGGAAGTTTTCAACATGCCTGTTAATAAACGGGATAAAATCAGGCTCTTAGCAAAGTATGGGCTTGTTGGAAATTGTTGAAATGTGGATAACCCTGCAAGTGTCTGATTTACAATTAATTGGCGTATTTAGTTAAAATGCCTGAGATTCATTAAAGGTCTGTATTTTTTTCTATCTTTGATGTTACCCTCTGAAAACAAGGCGTGGAAACAGGAAAATACCGGGCTATCTTCCTATTGGGAGTTTTCGGGACTTAACACAATCGCAATCACCAGCGAGCGACCTTCGCTCCGCAATACATCTTGTTCTAACTTATGGCCGAAAACTCCAACTCTACTCCCAGTAAATTCTCCCCAACAGACGGTTCTGGTAAAGTGAGAAGCTTCCCTGCTTCTTCTTCGGTAGCTGGCAAATTGCCTCCGCAGTCCCTGGATATGGAAGAAGCTGTACTGGGTGCCTTGCTCCTGGAGAAAGATGCGCTCCACCGCATCATGGATGTCCTCAAGCCACACATGTTTTACAAAGACGCGAATCAAGCGCTCTTTGAAGTTATTATCGAGTTGTTTGGCAACTCCGAACCTATCGATATCCTGACAGTAAAAAATGCCCTGCGCAAATCCGGGAAACTGGAAGAAGTAGGCGGTGCGTTTTACCTGACAGAATTAACTTCACGTGTGGCATCTGCTGCAAACATTGAGTATCACGCACGTATTATTGCCGAGAAATTCATTCTCCGACAGTTAATTCAGAGTTCCGATCGCGTCATTCGCGATGCGTACGACGAAACGACAGACGTTTTTGAATTACTGGATCAGACGGAACAATCTCTGTTTGAAATTTCAGAAACTAACCTCCGCAGAAACTACCTGGGCATGCCCGAATTGGTCATGAAGACCCTGGAGCGCCTGGAGGAAATGCGGAGCAAAGACAGTAACGTAACCGGTATTCCGTCTGGGTTTATGGACCTGGACAGTAAAACAGCAGGTTGGCAGCGTACTGACCTGGTTATTATCGCGGCACGTCCGGCGATGGGAAAAACAGCCCTGACCCTGACCCTGGCACGGAATGCTTCTCTCAGATTCAATACGCCCGTTGCCTTCTTCTCATTGGAGATGGCAGCCGTTCAGCTCACCCAGCGTCTCATTTGTTCTGAAGCAGAACTCGACGCTCAAAAGGTAAGAACAGGGCGATTAGAGGATTACGAGTGGAAGCAATTGATTACCCGAATTGGGGGATTGAGTAAAGCGAGCCTCTTTATTGATGATACGCCTGCTCTCTCCATTTGGGATTTGCGAGCCAAATGCCGACGCCTGAAGGCGGAAAAAGGGATTGGAATGGTCATCATTGACTACCTTCAGTTGATGTCAGGTAATGCTGGCAAGGGCGGTAACCGTGAGCAGGAAATTGCCGGTATCTCTCGTGCACTCAAGGAAATCGCAAAGGAATTGGATGTCTGTGTGATCGCACTTTCACAGCTTAGCCGAGCGGTGGAAAGTCGTGGCGGAGATAAGCGACCCGTACTCTCAGATTTGCGGGAATCCGGATCGATCGAACAGGATGCAGATATGGTTATGTTCCTCTATCGTCCGGAATACTACGGATTTGAAACCGATGATGAAGGGAATTCCACCCTTGGAATGGCTGAATTGATCATCGCCAAGCAACGGAATGGTCCAACAGGCTCGGTCAAGCTTCAGTTTATCGGTAAGTATGGTAAGTTCACTGACTGGAGCTATTCCAGCAATCCCGACCTGGAAGGTGCCTATGCTTCATTTGGTGGCGTGGACCCCAGCACCGGTACCATTACCCTCCAATCTAAAATGAATGGAGATGTAGACCCGGAAGGCCCGGTGGGGCCAGTTGGAGGAGACGATGTGAATGTGCCTTTCTAAGGGCAGTACCCGTTTACAATTTAATATAATTCAAAAGCGCATTCCTTTCAGTAGGGAATGCGCTTTTGAATTATTGAGGAATGGGCATTTTACCTCTATGACTACCTCCCTAAAAATCGGGCTTATTTTAAGAATTGAAATATCCCCAGCAATTGATTCTTATGCACTATCCGTGCAATGTATTGTCCGGGCTGAAGCGCTTCCAGGTTTAACACATTGTAGCCCGTAGCGAGTGGATACTGCGCAATTTCCTGCCCCATCATATTGCAAATCAACAGATTTCCACCCGGAGACTCCACATACAATTGATCAACTACTGGATTCGGATAGGCTCGTATTTTCCAGATATCTGCGGAATATTCCACCGTCAGGACAGATGAAAAATCAAAAGCACCATCCAGATCAACCTGGCGGATTCTGTAATAGCCTTTTCCGCTCAAGGGCTTTTCGTCAGCAAATTGGTAATTCTGTTGTAGTAGGGAAGTACCACTCCCGGCCACTTGTCCAAGATGCTCATACACAAGTCCATCAAGGCTTCGCTCGACAGCAAAGAAGTCGTTATTAAGCTCTGAACCAGTTGTCCACGAAAGGATGACTTTCCCTCCACCAGGCTCAGCAGAAAAACTCAACCACTCTACCGGAAAACTAATCCCAAACGCAGTAGTACTCAGGGTAATGCTGGATCCACTTGTATTCCAGTTTGCAGCGCTGGAAAAATCAGCTGAATTCACATTGCCCCGGATGGCGGGATTGTACTCCCCATTTTGTAAATTATTACCATTGAAAACGATACTGGTGTAGTTTGTTGATTTACTAATATCGGCATCAGATGCAGGATCATCCCCGGAATCCGGAGAGCCAGTACCCCCTATGACCACACGGCTATACAATTCTGTAACAGTGGTTGCCGGGGAAGCTGAATTACTTGCATCAAAGCTAAAAATCGGCTCTCTGTCATCCAGATCAAAGTTCTGTGTGCCGCTATTCAAAATCAACATTGATCCGGCTGCGGCTCCACCAGACCGCGAAAGCGATAAGGTATTGGCAGCCGTTTCGGTAACGAAAATCACATCGCCCTTCGCGATTCCTCCAACCGGAGGCGTATACTGAAGTACCGCATCCTGGGCTGAGGTGAGGTCAAACCCATCGGTAGCATTATCATAAGGCCCATCGGTGAAATAAATCACATCTGATGCAGTCAGATCAACTATTGCAACAAATGAAAATCCATCAGGACTGGAAGAGGTAAAGCCACACACAGCAACTTTCTGGGCAGGTAAAAGCGAATACAGTAGTAAGAAGAGGGTAATAGTGGCAACTTGTTTCATATATTTTTTTGAATGTTTATTAAGCCGGGAATAAAAACCACTACTCCCGAAGCCAAGATCTTACATCCAAATTAGGCATACCCCTGTTCGGAATTCGCAAATAGCCGTCCACTTGTAATTATGCATGCTCCACATGAAAATAACAGACCATGAGTGGAATTATTTGAATGAATTATTAATCAAATGATGAAAATTCTAACTTTAGATATTAAACTCAGCCTCAATCCCCCTATCCTGATTCAGGTTTCGGCTTCACCTGTATATCCATTTGATAAACTTCGTACTATGAATTCAGCTGATTTCTCAACATTTCCTAACTTGTATACATGAAGTATTTGAGTTTAGTTCTGAGCCTGTTTTTCCTCTTTTCCTGCTCTCCCCGCCTGAGTCAGCCTCAACAGCAGTATCTGGTCGACCTGCTCGCTCGCAAAGATTATTTCAAACTCCAGGAGCGTATTGATAAACAAGGGAAAGGGCTTTCCAGGGCGCAGCGCCTGTACTACCAGGCCTTCCTCGAAAATGCTTTCAATCACCCAATGCAATCGTCGGAATATTGTACTAAGTTATTGCAACGCAAGCAACAAGGAGCGGGGGCCTATACCGCCTCCAATTTACTTACGCTACAGATCGATAATTTCGCCAAAGCCTTCCAATACCAGGAAGCACATGCCGTATCGCAGCGACTACTCACCGAATACAGCGGCACCCTTGACAGCAGTTATCAGGCTTCTATTGCAAATTCTGATATAATTTGGGAAGCTCTTGCCGATACAAAACCGCAACAAATTCTCTTTGAAGGCGAAACCCGGGTTCGTTGGAAATATGACAAAATGGGCCTCATGCGGATCCCTGTTCGGTTTGGATTGGAAACTCATGATTTCGTTTTTGATACCGGGGCGAATCTTTCCACCATTAGCGTATCCTATGCAAGCAAGCTGGGCATCAAACCCTTGTCGGGCTTTTTTAAGGTAGGAAGCAGCACGGGACAGATGGTCGATTCTCAAGTGGGAGTTGCCGAATCCTTCCGGATTGGGAATATGCTCCTGCAAAATGTGGTATTCCTGATTCTCCCGGATGAAGCCCTTTCCTTTCCCCAATACAAATATGAACTAAATGGCATCATTGGCTTTCCTGTGATCGAGCAAATGCGGGAAATCAGAATTCATCAAAACGGACAACTAACGATTCCTCAAGTCCCCGTTTCAAGGGGTCTCCACAATTTGGCACTCAACGAGCTTATGCCTATGGTATCCCTGCCCACCAATCGAGGAACGCTGGTATTCCAACTGGATACCGGAGCCAAGCAGACCGCCCTTTTCGCCTCTTTTTACCAGCGATATCAGGCAGAATTTGAGCAACAGGGTACGGCCGACACTATACGCGTAGGCGGAGCAGGTGGCATGGTCAGTTTACCGGTTTATCAACTGGACAGCTTGCAACTTCAAATTGGAGATCAACAGACTACCTTGCGAAAGCTCAAAGTACAAACACAAGCCATTGATTATTTCAATGCTATTCTTGACGGAAATATTGGCCAGGATCTCATCTCTCAGTTTGATGAAATGATTCTAAACTTTGAGCATATGTACCTGTATCTACAGAATGGCAAGTGAGATTTCCGCTCTGTAGCTAAAGAATGACATCATTTTTCCGTATCTTTGCGATCTAATTGAATACGCTGACACGATTCAGGTTCACTTTTTGGTTTGAGCCCGACGTTGCGAGAGAATTTGCGCATGATGACATTTGAAGAAACAGGCTTAACCCCTTCTATCCTGACCGCAATCGCGGAATTAGGATTTGACACCCCAACTCCGATTCAGGAACAAGCAATCCCAACTATTCTGGCTTCTCAGCAGGACCTTGTTGCTTTGGCCCAAACCGGAACCGGAAAAACGGCTGCTTTTGGCCTACCAGTAATCCACCAAACAGATTCAAGCCTCAAGGAGGTTCAAAGCCTCATACTTTGTCCTACCCGGGAATTATGCTTACAGATCAGCCGCGATCTAGAAGCCTATTCTAAGCACACAGCAGGTGTAAGTGTGGTAGCCGTGTATGGCGGAACAGATATTTCCAAACAGATTAGAGCTATCAGACGAGGGGCTCAGATTATTGTGGGAACTCCCGGACGCTCGCTCGATTTGATTCGTCGTGGCGTCCTGAAAGTTACCGGCATTCGTCAATTGGTACTGGATGAGGCAGATGAAATGCTCAACATGGGCTTTCAGCAAGACCTGGACGCAATCCTGGCAGGAACTCCCGAAGACAAGCAGACCTTGTTGTTTTCCGCGACGATGCCCAAGGAGATTTCCCGAATTGCAAAGAAATACATGAACGATCCGGCGTCCATAGAAATTGGCGAACGGAATTCAGGGGCCAAAAATGTGGAGCATGAGTTTTACATGGTTCATGCAAGGGACCGATATGAGGCATTGAAGCGTATCACTGATATGCAGCCCGATATCTATGGTATTATTTTTTGTCGAACACGCAGAGAAACCAAAGAAGTAGCTCACAAACTCGGGAAAGACGGATACAGCGCAGATGCCATCTATGGCGACCTGACACAGGGACAACGGGATGATGTGATGTATCGGTTTCGGACTAAGGAGATTCAATTGCTGGTAGCAACAGATGTTGCCGCACGAGGGATCGATATTGACGACCTGACTCATGTCATTAATTATGAACTCCCGGACGACCTGGAAGTATATGTGCATAGAAGTGGCCGGACAGGCAGAGCGGGAAAAAGTGGAATTTCTATCGCCATCATTCATACACGGGAAATGCGAAAAATCTTTTCCCTTGAACGTATTATCGGAAAACCCTTTGATCGCAAAATGGTCCCTACAGGCCGTGAAATTTGTGAAAAGCAATTGTTCAGCCTGGTTGACAAAATGGAAAATGTCTCGGTGGACAATGTACAAATCGACGACTATCTGGCAGTGATTCATCAAAAACTGGAATCCCTCTCTCGCGAAGACTTGATTAAACGATTCATTTCCCTGGAATTCAACCGTTACCTGGATTATTATAAAAATGCCCGGGACCTGAATGTAACGGTTGCTGATCGCAAGAGTCGCACACCACAACGCAGGGGAGAAAGAAAAGAAAGAGATCGGGGGGATCGGGGGAGAAGTGATCGCAGATGGGAACGTGGAAGCGATCGCGGATCTGAACGAAAATTTGAACGACCTGCGAGTCGTGGATTTGAACGGGATTCAACCCGAGGTCCTGCACCTGAGCGAAAAACAACTAGTAAGCATAAGAATGGCGATGTCGATTTCTCACGGTATTATATAAATCTGGGAAACAAACACGGCCTCAATCCGAATCGCCTGATGGGCTTGATCAATGAGCGCCTGAGAAACAGAAGTGTTCCGATCGGTAAGATAGAAGTGCTTAAGAAGTTTTCTTTCTTCGAGATCGACAAGCGCTACGACGCGGAACTGCCTGACGCTTTTAAAGGAGCTGTTTTTGAAGAAATACCGGTCTTAATCGAATTATCTAAACCAGAATCCGGATTAACAAAAGGGCCTGTCAAGCAAGAGAAGCTCAGAAAACTGGATCCTGATCGCCCCAAAAGAAAAAGAAGACACAAGAAGCGGGATTTGTAATCCCGCAACAAGCTTTCAAAAGTTGCGACAGGAAACTCCGCCCTATCTCAGGTGGCCGAAGGCCCAGCCGATTAGCGGCTGAATATGGGTAGAAC
>CAYGTH010000247.1:0-10586 GCA_964352745.1 uncultured Bacteroidia bacterium | reverse complement strand
GGAAAAATCCAACTGACACAAGCACTATCCTCAGCAAATAATCAGGAAATCAACACCGCCATGCTTCCCGCAGGATTGTACTTCTATCAGATCAGTGCAGCGGATGGGAGGCTAAGTACCGGCAAACTCGTAAAACGATAAGAATCTTGTTCAATTCTCTAACCATGAAAACTCACCTCCACCAACTCTTCACCTACGATCTCTGGGCCAATCAACGGATCCTTAATAGTCTCCTCAAAAACCCGATAGCAGACGAGAAATGCATCTTCTGGATCAATCACATCGTCAATGCTGAAATCATCTGGATAGATCGAATCCTGGGAAAACCGATGAAAGTATCTCCAGCGCAGGTCCGGCCGATTGGGGAAGTAGCTGAGGTCATGAATTCCGTCCATGCGGAGATTATGGCATTTATTGAAACGGGAGACCTTAGGGGGGAGATTTTGTACCAAAATACCCGTGGGGATGAATTCCGAAATAGCACACAAGACATTCTGACACACGTAGCCAACCATTCCACCCATCATCGGGCTCAGATCGCTGCCCGTATCCGGGAAATGGGGATTGCGCCTCCCCCTACGGATTATATCGTCTTCCTTCGTAATTCGTAATTCTAAAATCGCAAATCGTAACTCCTCACACCCCTGATGACATTTGAATTTCCGCCGTACCGGGATCGACTTGCCGGATTCGGAAATTATACCCGCCATATTCGGGGTCGCGAATCTCTATAATCTTCCCTTCCGGGTCCTTAATGAAAGCCACCTCTTTTATCAACTTTGAAGCCTCCGGGCAGGACGACACCAGCGTTTCCAGAAATGTAAACGCCTGATAGACATCCATACCGGGAATTCGAATAGCCGTACTGCTCGACTCATAATAGCCGGTCGAAATCACCTGAATGTTGCCATTATACCATTGAGAATGAACCGTTTTGGTTTCATCATCATAGGCTACAACCGGGCTGTATAGCTTTCGGGCTTCTCCTTCCGGCTGGAAATTTTGTTTGATATACTGAGTGAGCAAATTCTCAAATCCGTAAACTTCATGAAAGCAGACGGCGTCATGATTGTCAAGCCTTGGGAGTGGCAGGTGGGTCAGGTAGGGGGAATACACATAGCCTGTTTTATTCTCATACCTGACTTGCGCCCAAAATCCATTCATCCAAGCGACTTTTACCTCTTCCCGTTTCTCCTGAATTAATTGAACTTCACTTCCATAAGGAATCTTGGCAATGGGCTTTGCTGTCAAACTGGCTTCTGCCCGCATGTTCAGCCCCGACACAGCAATGACCCGGTATGTGCCCGGAGAATGTATAAGCGGCCATTGGGCCTGTGCCGTGAAAGCAGCAAAAAGCAAGAAAGTCGTCATTAAGCAGACTAATCGCATGATCATGAGATTATCGAAGAATAAGAGAGAATACGAAAGATGAGAATTTGAAAACTCTCGTTCAAGCACAAGTACCAAAACTCCTGACTCCTGATTGTTAACGCTGATCAATCCAATCGCGTACGCTTTCTCCCCCTTTCAGCCTAAGACCATGGTCTTAGACATTCCGCAATCTTGTGGTGTGAAGGGCGGCGGATCGAAATCCGCCGCCAATCATTCTCTAAAACGCATCCACTTCCCGATACGCTTTGATAAGCTTTTCTTCCCCTTCAGCATCCGGATAGAAATTACCGTGCTCCATGCCGAGGATACCGGTGAAGCCCTTGTCGCGGATGTGCTTGAATACGTTTTTATAATTGATTTCGCCAGTGGTCGGTTCTTTCCGGCCGGGATTATCGCCGATCTGGAAATAGGCGATCTCATCCCAGGCTTTGTCAATGTTGGGAATCAAATTGCCTTCTTGAATCTGCTGATGATAGAGATCATCGAGGAGTTTACAAGCTGGACTCCCTACAGCTTTACAGACTTCGTATCCCTGGGAAATCTTGGTCAGGAAGAGGCCGGGGTGGTTGAAGAAATTCAAGGGTTCCAGAACCATGACGAGGCCGTGGGGTTCCAATATTTCGGAAGCACGCTTGAGGGTTTCGACGACATTGCGGGTTTGATACCCCATATCTTGCCGCAGGTCCACATGGCCCGGCACGACGGTCATCCAGGTCGCATTGACACGCTTGGCGACTTCTACGGATTCTTTGATTTCCTTCAGGAATTGATCCCGAAATTCATCTTTCCCCGAGGTCAGTGAAGGTTCTTTCCAGTGAATGGTATGTGCTACAAATACGCCCATTTCCATTCCACGCTTGGCCAGGGTCTTGGCCATTTTTTCCTGAAGGGCGACCTCCCGATTTTTCATGCCATTGTCCTCAAGAGCTGTAAAGCCCTTGTCTGCCATAAAGTTGAGTTGGTCAATGGGGTCATTTCCGGCGGAGTGTTTGAACATGCCTAAATGTGGGGCATATTTCATTTGAAATTGGGTGCCATCGTCGTTTCGGCGATCTGTAGTAGCGGCGACGGTAGTAGTGGTTAATGCGGCCATCCCAGTCAGGGTAGCGGCGAGTCCTTTCTGGACAAAATTTCTGCGGTTCATATCTTAGTTTGTGTGTGAGATTAAAATAATAGTTCGGCCTGGGATTAGTCCCCAAGCCCCATATTGATTTGATGATGAGTAGCTTCATTTGCTTCTATGATTCTGGCGCGCAACCAGGATCGGTCTTTTAGTACCCTTTCCCCTTCCTCGACCGAAATGACACTCAACACCGAAGCCCATGCGTCTGCCAGCATGCCCGTGGGCGCGATAACGGTTACTTTTCGCTGGTGAGTGAGTGCTTGCCCGTTACGAGGATCGAGGATATGAGAATAGCGTTTCCCTCCAACTTCCAGGTACCGATAGGTATCTCCCGAGGTAGCGATGGCAGTGTTGGCCAATTCTGCGATTTGCAAGGTCCGCTCCCCTGATTCGGTAATCCTTTCCAGGGAAATGCGCCAGCCTGTTTTACCCGGTGGCGGGTCGCCCAGTACGATATCTCCGCCCCCATCTACCAGCGCGGAATGAATTCCATATTCGCCTAAGACAGCCAGGGCTTCATCTCCTGCATAGCCTTTGGCAATTCCGCCCAGATCCAGCCGCATATCTGCTTTTTTCAGCACTGCGGTACAGGCCTCAGGGCTTAGAAAAATGTGCTGATACCCAACAGAATTCATCGCTATTTGAATCGTTTCCGGAGCAGGTAGTCGGTGTTTGCGTCGTGCGCTGCGCCAAATCTGCACCAGCGGGCCTACTGTTATGTCAAAAGCGCCCTGACTGATGTGCGCCATTTCCTGGGCGGCATCGAGCACTTGATACAGGTCTTCGCTGATCGGATAAGCGGTTTCAGATCCGCCAGAAGCGGCCAGTTGATTGAGTTCGCTGTCAGGAAGGTAGTCGCTCAGGATTTGGTTGAGGCTGTCGATTCGGGCGAATGCGGAAGCGGCTCCCAATTGCGCGATACTATCGGAATTCGCATACAAAACGATTTGAAAAGAGGTACCCATCTGACGGTGGGAAAATTCATACCGCTGCTGAGCAAAAGTCAGATGACAGCAGGTCAGTAAGCCGCCAAGCAAACACATCGCCTGCAAGGAGTAGCTGCGGGCAATACACAAATAAAACGCAAAGACAGAAAGATGCAAAGGGCTGACTTCCAACATATTTACTTCGCAACTCTGTGTCCTTACGTTCATGTTTTAAAATGAAGATACTGATTTACAATACCTTGGTTACCCCCGGTGTCGGGATGGGATAGAATCCATCCGCATTAGGCACAACTGGTGGAGTAGCATCAAATGCATATTTCTTAGGCATAATGCTCAGTTCTGACTTCATCGCATCGTCCCATTCCACCATATTTCCAGAGTACGTCGCCATGCGTCCGAGGATAGAAGTCATGGTACTCTTCGCACCATTTTCGGCATCGGCATATTTGTATTCTCCTGCTGCAATGGCTGCGAAGAGTTCATCGTGTTCAACCTGATAAGGGTTCGGGTCATTTTTCCCCCGGTGTTTCCAGATTTGATATCCACTTGAGGTAAGCAATTCTCCGGGTGCAGGAGCTGATCCGGCTGTTCCCTGGAAAGCTTCCGTAACCCGGTTCATACATCCGGGGATATGACGGCACTGGCTATACATCCGGGTCCCATTTGCATATTCATACTCTACAAAGTGGTGATCAAAAATCTCCCCATTGTCAATCCCTTTCCTAACTTCACGACCTCCCATTCCCTGTGCCCGCACGGGATAGCCTTTCATGACCCAGTTTCCTACATCGAGGTTGTGGATATGCTGCTCGGTGATGTGATCCCCACACAACCAATTGAAATAGTACCAGTTTCTCATTTGATACTCCATCTCCGTGAGTTTTCGTCCTGCAGCTGCTTCATATTTGGCACGCTCCCGTGTCCATACCCCGCGGCCATTCCAATATACCCGTGCGGAAGTAATGTCTCCTATTACGCCTTCATGAATTCGCTCTACCCATTCTCGGTAGATCGTTTGATAATGGCGTTGGAGGCCTACTACGACATTCAGTTTTTTCTTTTTGGCAATTTCTGCATACTCCAGCACTTTCCGAATCCCGGGGGCATCAGTGGCTACGGGCTTCTCCATGAATACGTGCTTATTTGCATCAATTGCAGCGGCAAAATGGATAGGCCGAAATGCGGGAGGAGTTGTCAAAATCACCACATCACACAATTCAATGACTTTTTTATACGCATCAAATCCTACGAATTTATGATCCTCCGCGACAGCGAGTCGCTTGAGATCTACCCCATTTTCATTGAGTTCTTCGGTAATGAGTGGCATCCCTTCGTCAATCCGGTCGCGAAAAGCATCCGCAACTGCTACGAGCCGGACATTTTCTTTAGTTTTCAGAGCTTGAGCAGCAGCCCCTCGTCCACGACCTCCACATCCTATCAGGCCCACCCGAATGACGTCATCGCCATCGAGGTAAGCACTCGCTGAAACAGGAAAAGGATTTGCCATCACGCCTGCTCCAAGCACAGCCGTACTTTTTAAAAATCGCCGCCGGTTCAGGTTACTGCGGGAAGAAGCATCTAATTCGTTCATAAGTAGTGAGTTAAGGGGTTAAGAGATTATTCGCATTCACAAGGAATAATCTGTTGTATTTTCCGTTTTGTTAATCACAATTTAAGAAATGCCTGCCTGAATTCCCATCCTGCATGCGGATACTCAGAAAAGATGCAATCGTTTTATCTCTTAATCACAGGTTGTATATGTGGGTTTATTTCCCTTTTTTCGATCTTAGCACTTATAACAATTCATTCCCATCATGACTATTACTTCTTTTCGTCACCTGTTTCTGTTCATCCTTTGCCTCGCTGCTTCCGGCGCATTTGCTCAGCAGGAGTATTCTTTGCAGGAAGCCAGTAATTTTTCTATCAAAGGAAGTTCCAATATTCGGGACTGGGAAGTCAATGCAGATGAGGTAACAGGCACATTGACGCTTGACAATGCTTTTTTCAAGAAGTCAACCCCCAAAAAGGGAGCAAAAGTTACTGCGCTCTCCCTCAAAGTACCGGTAGCGGATCTCGATGGGGGTCGGGGAGAAACGATGAATGGTAAAATCCGAAAAGCCCTGCAATCCGAGACACACCCACATGTCACCTTCAAATTGGGCACTGCCGAAGTCACCAACATCTCGGACAAAACCCAAGGTATCGCCGATATTTCTGCACAGGGTACCCTTACCATTGGCGGGGTAGCAAAGGAAATGAACCTCACCCTTACCGGACAAAAACAGGAAGACGGCACCTATCATTTTACAGGCAGCAAAGACATAAAAATGAGTCAATTTGAGATCGAAAGACCTTCTGCCTTATTTGGCCAGTTAGTTACCAATGACGATCTTTTAGTTAACTTTACGCTGGTCATTACGCCCTAAGCTCCTACCCGGAACCTCCATTTCATTCCCGCTAAGGGTCTATTCATTTACAACCCATTCTCTCATGCTGAATATGCGTTATTTTGCCTCTTTCGTTTGTTGTATTGCCATTCCGTTCTGTATGTTTGCCCAGGAAAGTGAATCCACAGATTCCATTCCTACTACTTATACGGATCAGATTCCGGGTACAGAAATCACTTTTCAGATGACGCTGATACCAGGCGGTGAATTTTTGTTGGGCAGTCCCGAAAGCGAAGCTGACCGGGCAGAAGACGAAGGGCCTCAGCGCAAAGTCGCAGTAGAATCCTTTTATATGGGCGTCTATGAAGTGCGCTTTGACGAATATGAAATTTTTCGGGAAAAGGATCGGGATAAAGATACCACCGCTACTGGTGAGGCGTATTCCGCAGATGCAGCTACACGCCCTAGTCCTCCTTATGAAGACCCTACTTTTGGGATGGGGAAATACGACTTCCCGGCAGCGAGCATGACGCAGTATGCAGCCTTGCAGTATTGCAAATGGCTGACCAAAAAGACCGGCCATTTCTATCGACTGGCCACAGAAGCAGAATGGGAATATGCAGCCCGTGCAGGAACCGAAACGGCCTATTTCTTTGGGGATGATGCAGACCAGTTGGACGAATATGCCTGGTATTACGAGAACAGCGACGAGTCTTACCACAAAGTCGGACAGAAAAAACCCAACCCATGGGGACTGTATGACATGTACGGCAATGTAGCAGAATGGACCCTCGATCAATATGATTCGGAGTTCTATGCCAGCCTCAGCGATACGGAAGTGAATCATGCTCCCTGGTCTCCTCCTATGACGCTACACCCCCGCACGGTTCGCGGTGGCTCGTATGACGACGATCCCGAGGTGATGCGCAGTGCTGCCCGCACCGAGTCCAACATGAACTGGAAACGACGCGATCCGCAACTTCCCAAAAGTTTTTGGTGGAATACAGACTCCCCCTTCGTAGGCTTTCGCATCGTCAGACCTGCTATAGACCCCACTCCTGAAGAGATTAAGGCATTTTGGGGCAGGACATTGGATGAATAAGGGAGATCGGGAGAAGAGAGAGTTAGGGAGATTGTGAGCAGAGAGATGATTTACGATTTTTGAGTTACGATTTACGAAGCCTAGCGACTACTTTTGCGGGGCAGCAGATCGGGGTCTGCTGATAACAGTAGCTTTTTAAGCCGAAATCGTTACCCAGTAGCCTTCATGCTTCCGCACATTCATCACCCTGCCCCCATCAAAAATCAAGTATTGACCTTTGATTCCTTGTAGGGTTCCTGTGATTTCAGGCTGTTTGACGAGGCCCATGCTCTTGACTTTTTCGGGAAACGCCAGCACCGGGTATTCAATTTCAATGACTTCATCATTGGCACTGGCATACGTCCGCAACTCATCCGACAGATGGCTGGTCATTTCCGCCTTTTGGGCCAGAATATCAATATCCGTGGCCAGCAGGTTTTTGAGCATTTTCTGCCAATGTGTCTTATCTCCGATATGGTCCTTGAGGGCAACTTCAATCCGGCCCGCCAGGTTTCGGTGGGGCACTTCAGCAAGCCGTACCGCTTTCCAGGCTCCCTGATCGATCCAACGGGTAGGCACCTGATCGTGGCGCGTTACCCCGACTTTGATTCCGCTTGCGATGGCCAGATATACTATATGTTGTTGTAAATGGTGCTTTTCTTCCCAGGCCACATCCCGTCCTTGTCCCAAATGAGCTTCACATAATTCCGGGCGGATGATGCAAGGCGAATTTTCCGGTGCATTATTGAAACAAGGATAACAAAAGCCCTGTCCAAAAGCCTTTTTAGTCTTCCGGCCACACACTTTACAGTTGATTCTCCCATCATACCGAATCGTAACCGTTTTCCCGATTAAATCATTCATCGCGATAAGTTCCTCTCCCAGCGGCAATTCATATTGGACAGGCGACCCGAGTTGGCTGCGCATTTTGATGAGGTTTCCTTCGATATTCATAAGTAGGAGTTCGGGAGGTTGAGAGATCGGGAGTTCGGGAGATTGAGAAAGAGAGAATTCGGGACTTATACAAACCTGGATTGCTCCTCAGGCGTCGGCAGGCGGCAGGTTTCTTTTTTACCAAACCAGCGATATCGATTACGGGCAATCCACTTGTACACAATATTCCGAAGAAAGGCGGGAACAAGCAAACCGACAGCCCCCAGGGCCCAGGGAAATCCCAGGTGCCAGGCAATCCGCAAGACAGCGGAAGATTCCCGGTACAGTTTCCCATTCCTCCACAAATAAAGGGTCCCCACTTCTTCTGTGGGCATTCCCTGCTCCGCTAAAATTTGTTGAGCCGTCTCGCCCTGATTAGGCGTAAAGCGAAAACGCGCCTTTTTATCCCGACGAATTATAAAATCAATCGAGGCATTGCAGAGGTTACAGAATCCGTCAAAGATGATTAGCAAAAGGCGTAGATATTAGAAATACAGACAACAGACAACAGACAACAGACAACAGACAACAGACAACAGTATAACGATTTGTAAGATCTCCTTGTTTACCTCAATGTTCAATTGCGCTTACCGGAGGGTAGATACGAATCAACCTCATAGCCCATCACCTCTTCTAAAAATTCGCGCACACATCCTTCTCCGCCATTTTTTCGCAGCACAACATCTACTGCTGCTTTTACCTGGCGCACTGCATCTGCCGGACAAGCAGAAATACCGGCTTTTTCGATCACAGAAAGGTCATTGAGATCATCCCCGATATAGGCCAGATTCTCATATCCGATTCCCATTTCTTCCAGCCAACCTGTTACAATATCTGACTTGACTCCAGGGCCCGCAAATATACGCGTAACGCCCAAATCCTTGGCCCGTGCATTGATAATCCCCAAAGCAGTACCTGAGCTTACAAAGCCAAATTCCACAGCATAATTTCGGGCTACTCTTCGGATCAGGATACCATCTTTCACCTCAAATCGCTTGATTTGATCGCCTTTTTCGGTGTAATACATCCCACCACTGGTGAGGGTTCCGTCAATGTCCAGCAGAATCAACCGGATATCCTTATCGTCAATCATCGTTTGCCAGGCAGTAACATCACGGCGTAACAACACATCGACCGATAGATTCAGTTGATCCGCAATGCGCAAGAGTTGGCTTAAATCGGGTTCTGCTGTTCCCGATTCGATCAATGCCAGGGAATCCGGGTCAATGTGGGTTTCACGTGCAAAATCCGCAATACTATATGCAGCACGCGTACGAAGAAATTGAATATTTCGACCAAATACATTCATTTCACAAGCGAGGTTAAGTCCAGTCAGGGCAGGCTAAAGTGCTGAGATCAGGGGATAAATCGTTCCCAAATTTGTTCGGCCACAAACATATCTTCGGGTGTGGTGATTTTGATATTATCATAGTTCCCACTACAGACAACAACAGGATTATTGGGAAAAACTGCTTCGTATAAACTCGCATCGTCGGTAAACAGATCATGTGGCCGCTTTAGATAAGCAGTCAAAATTGTATCCAGCCGAAAAGTTTGTGGAGTCTGCACTTCCAGAAACCGGGTCCTATCAACCGCGATACTATTTCCCTTTTCGTCCACTTCCCTGAGGGAAGCTTTGACTTTCACGCAGGTTACGGAGGCCCCTGCGGATTCGGCGGTACGGTAGGCCTGAGATAGCATTTCGGTTGTCAAAAAAGGCCGAACTCCATCATGAATCGCAACGAGGCACGTTTCAGTTTGTAAAATACGCGTTGCGAGGACCTGAAGGCCATTATGTACCGAATGGGTTCGCAACTTCCCGCCTTGCGCCAGGATAATGCGTGCATTTTCTGCTTCGGAAAAATGAGAGGCTGCGAGCAGTTCCCAGGCAGCTTGTTCCGCCTTGGGCAATACCAGGACAATCGAATCTATCTCTGGCAGGTTAAGGAACCGGTCCAGGGTATGAACAAGTATGGGCCGGGCGGCAAGTTCGAGGAATTGCTTGGGCTTATTTGCACCCATACGAGTACCTTTCCCTCCTGCAACGATAACGGCAGTTTGGATCATGATATCAAGACGTCAGGCTTGCAGGATAGAATTAGAGTACCAGCAACGCATCACCGTAGCTATAAAAGCGATACTTTTCCTTGATCGCTTCCTGATAACACTCCATCATAAATTCATATTCCATGAAGGCCGCAACCATCATCAATAAAGTGGATTTAGAAGGATGAAAATTAGTCAGGAAAGTATTGGCAATGCTAAAATCAAAAGGCGGATAGATAAAACGATCTGTCCAGCCTTCGGTTTCATTCAGCATACGACTGGCAGAAACAGCAGATTCCAGGGAGCGCATTACGGAGTTACCAACGGCGAGTACCCGTTTTTTCTGGCGCTTGGCCTCATTGACCATATCGCGTGTCCGCTGTGGGATCACAAAATATTCAGAATCCATCCGGTGCTTGGAAAGGTCTTCCACTTCGACCGGGTTGAAGGTTCCGATTCCGACATGCAGGGTAACAAAAGTTTCCTCTACGCCATTGAGTTCAAATCGCTTGAGCAATTCACGGGTAAAGTGCAGACCAGCAGTAGGAGCAGCTACGGCACCTACATTTTTGGCAAATACCGTTTGGTAATCTGCCCGGTCACGGTCTTCTACTTCGCGACGTTCGCTGATAAATGGAGGAATCGGCGTTTTTCCCAGGGTATCAATCATCTTATGG
>CAYGTH010000246.1:0-10739 GCA_964352745.1 uncultured Bacteroidia bacterium | reverse complement strand
TCCTTTGCGAACCTTGCGGTTATTCTTCGCTTGCAGGAAAACTGGCCTACACCCAGTTTGAGGAGTTTAAACGATTCTTACGCCCCACACGTAATGATATCGACTGTTGCTATCTGGTTAGCAGTACAGAATCGCTTTCCTGGCGTACCTCAATTGATTTCCAGCCGAAAAATAGGTATATTTGAGTCAGGAAAATAAGTTTCATAACTTATTGACAGTCAGATAATTTCATTTCCTGAGTTATACTAACGTTTTAACTGGTGGCAAAACAACGCACATCTACCCGCCGAAAGAGCAGTGCTTCCAAGAAAAATTCCCCCGGCTTTATCAGTGCGGTGGGCAATTTATATAAAGCGCTACGCAGTAACCCAGAAACCCAGGCCAGTGCCCGGAGATCAACGGGTTGGGCTTTGCTTTTTCTCAGCGTCATCTCTCTACTTGCTTGCATTTCCTATTTCTTCACCGGCAGCGCGGATCAATCCGTAGCAGAAGCAGGTGCTGAATTTGCAGAAGAGTCCCGCAACTGGCTCGGATTCCTCGGTGCCAAAATTGCCGACCTCATTATTTACAGGGGATTTGGGATTTTCGGCTTGGTATTACCCGTTTATGGATTTGTAGTAGGGCTTGTATTACTTGAACCGGAGCTATCCACCTGGTCCAGGCGATCTTTTAAGTATGTCCTTTTTGTCCTGTTGTGGGGATCTTTGTTTATCTCCTACATTATCATTCTGATCAATTCCGGCCCGGATGCTCACTATGAGCAATTTGAGCTCGGAGGGGGATTTGGTTACCATACCAATATCTGGCTATTCAGCTATATCGGCAAAGTAGGAGTAGCCTTTCTGTTACTGTTTACGGTGATGGTATTTACCATTGTCAATTTCAAAGCCGAAGTAAAGGCTTCTCAATTGGTCGAAAACCTGGCCTCCCGGATTCGCCAACAGAATAGTACCATTCGACAAAACCAGGAATTCAGCGGTTCCATTCAGCCTCCTTCCTGGAAACAGAAACTCTATGATATGATGGGCGTAGTACCTGCCGCTCAGGTTGACGCTCCCTTAGCAGAAGCTGTAAACAAACCGGCTACCCCGCCCAAGCCCCGCAAAAAGAAATCCCTCCAACCGCTTACGCCCATTGGCAGCACAAATGGAAATGGACTGAGCCTGGAAGTAGTTCAACCGGTAGAACCTACCGTTGTTACGCCTCCCCCGGCAAGCCTCATTCCTCCGGTTGTCTCAGACGACCTTGAGTTAAAAATAGAAGATACAGTCGAGGAAGCCGTAGTAGAAGTAGTGGATGATGCGCCTAAAAAGTTTAAGCAACTGGGCGAAGACAATGTGGGTGAGGTAGTAGGAGAAGAGGGCCTGATTGAAAAAATAGTCCCGGAAGCAGACCAGGAGCGTGAAAATATCGAAGACGAAATCGAATGGGAAAAATTTGATCCTACACAGGAACTGTCCGATTATGAGCGGCCGACCCTCGAATTGCTGGAAGACCATGGTGCTGGAAACGGGCGGGAAGTCAATCGCGAAGAGCTGGAAGGCAACAAAAATAAAATCATAGACACCCTCAAGAACTACGGGATTGAGATTGTCAAAATAAAAGCGACCATCGGGCCTACCGTAACGCTGTATGAAATTGTACCTGCACCCGGTGTTCGGATTTCTAAAATCAGAAATCTCGAAGATGATATCGCCCTGAATCTGGCGGCCCTGGGTATTCGAATCATAGCGCCGATTCCCGGCAAGGGAACTATCGGAATTGAAGTGCCAAATTCTAATCCGGAAACGGTTTCTCTCCGGGGCCTGCTTTCTACGGTTAAATTTCAAACCACAAAAGCCGAGTTGCCGATCGGGATTGGGCGAACCATTTCCAATGAGGCCTTTATTGCCGACCTTAATAAAATGCCCCACTTGCTGATTGCAGGTGCTACCGGGCAGGGTAAGTCTGTCGGATTGAATACCGTGATTACCTCTCTATTGTACAGCAAGCACCCGGCAGAAATCAAGTTTGTGCTGATTGACCCCAAAAAGGTCGAAATGAGCCTGTACGCGTCACTTTCTTCTCACTTTCTGGCTATGCTTCCCGATCAGAAAGAGCCAATCATCACGGATGTGCGGGATGCCGTCGATGTATTGAAAAGCCTTTCGATTGAGATGGACAACCGGTACGACCTGCTCAAAAAGGCACGAGTGAGAAACCTCAGTGAGTACAATGCAAAATTTACGGACCGCAAACTCAATCCCAAAAAAGGCCATAAGTACCTGCCTTATATCGTCCTGATTATAGATGAATTGGCAGACATGATGATGACTGCAGGCAAAGAAGTAGAGATGCCTATTGCCAGATTGGCTCAGTTGGCACGTGCAGTAGGTATTCACCTTGTGGTAGCCACTCAGCGGCCTTCTGTCAATGTCATTACCGGGATTATCAAGGCAAATTTCCCGGCTCGAATGTCTTATCGGGTAATTTCTAAAGTGGATTCCCGTACCATCCTCGATGCCAATGGCGCAGATCAACTCGTGGGCCGGGGAGACTTACTGTTGTCCACAGGCAGTGATTTGATACGGATACAAAATGCCTTTATTGATACACCGGAAGTAGAGCGTGTGGTGGATTTCATCTCGAAGCAGCGAGGCTTTCCAGAGCCTTATTACCTTCCGGAAATGCCCCGTGATGGAGATAGCGATGATGACGATGACGAACTTGAACCGTTTGAAAAAGACAGCCGGTTTGATGAGGCAGCGCGCCTGATTGTTCGGTATCAGATAGGGTCAGCCTCTCTTATTCAGCGAAAGATGAAACTCGGATACAACCGCGCAGGCCGCATCATAGATCAACTCGAGCGAGCAGGGATCGTTGGTGCGCATTCAGGAAGTAAGGCTCGGGATGTTTTGCTTACAGATGAAGCAGAGTTGGAACGGTATTTGAGTAACCTTTAGCAAAATAGAATTCGCAATGAAAAAGCTAAAGAATCTTTTCCCGCTGTTTATCGCCATATTGATGGTGAGTAGTGGATTTTACACCGTTGAAGATCCTGCAGTAAAGATCCTGCAAGACTCTAAGGTCAAGTTTGAATCGCTGAAAGATTTTTCAGCATCTTTTCAATTCTCGATCCAAAATATCAATACCCGCCGCGACGTATTCACAAAAGCCGGCAAGATCAAATACAAAAAAGGAAAGTATTTCATCGGACTGGACAATGAAGAAATTTATTTCAATGGCGAAACCCAGTGGGTATACCTGACTGATGATAAAGAGGTAAACATCATGACCTACGATAGTGATGATGCTCCTTCTATCGAATTGATCTTTGAGATTTACAGCACTACCAATGTAAAACCTCGTTATGATGGAGAGGAAAAAATCAATGGCAATGCCTGCCACATGATTTATATCGCCTCTACCGACAAATCTGTTGAGTACAATCAAGTGAAACTCTGGATCAACAAATCCACGAAGCTCCTTGAAAAAATGGTTCTGCTGGATCGTAACCAGACAACAACCACCTATCTCTTTTCTAATATCAAAGTCAACACGGGTATGTCTGACGATGATTTTCAATTGGAAGTTGCCAAGTTGCCAAGTGATATTGAAATCTACGACGAAAGAGATTAAGCAAAAGAACTATATTCAATTTGATCTGATAAGCAATCATTAAAAAGTCTCCGCACTAGTCGGAGGCTTTTTTTTTGCACCTCGTTTATTTTCTAGCATTTCGGTTATTTTTCTTTCGATCAAGTGTTTATTTTTACACAAGCAATCATCTATTTGTACGGAATGAAATTGGGAAACATACTCCTACCAGGGTCTATCCTTCTGGTACTGCTCGCCGGCGTTTATCTCGCAGGTAAGTTACCCGGTCTATATGGGAGTGCCTCCAATTCTCCCATGCAGGTACTGACTCCCTCTCCTGAAGCCCTGGAAGCAGCTCTCGCCCACCGAAAAACAGCAGCAGATACCGTACCCATTTCCGATGAATTGTTATTAGCAATATTGCCTAAGAAAATCCCCGGTTTTACCCTTAAGGATGAACGCAATGGTACCTTTCATGGAAAACGAACCGCTTATGCTGAAGCAGCGCGCATATTCGCCAATGAAAAAGGGCAGGTTATTACCCTGAGTTTAGCGGATTGCAGTGCCGCTCCAACAGGATTATCGCACGCTTATCAGTATTATTTTGAGCAGAGGCCAGCCAATGAGGAATGGGCAGCCTTAGCAGAATCCGTTCCTGCTGAAGGGCTATTTGTGCATTTGCGCAATCCAGACTCCCCCACTGCCATGCGGCTGGAAGCAGGGATTTGCTATCAGTTTTTATTCATTATTCAGATGGAGGGTATTGCTGAAACCAACTTACTCCAGGATACGTTTCGACAAATAGATTGGGATATTCTGATCACTCACTGTACCCCTGTAAACAGTTAGGCCTTTACCCCGTTACCATGAGAGGTTTATCAGGATCCCCACTCGTTTTTGTTTGGCTAAGGGGCCAGAAAATGGTATTTTTGCGGGATTTTTAGGGACTATTACAACAATTGATTTACAATTTTAACATTAGCCATATATGAACTTCGATTTAACAGAAGAGCACAAGCTAATCCAGGAAATGGCTCGCGATTTTGCCGAGACAGAACTCAAAGATGGCGTCATCGATCGGGACGAGAAGCAGTATTTCCCTAAGGAATTGCTTCAACGCATGGGAGAGCTCGGACTGATGGGTATGATGGTCGATCCGAAATATAACGGAGGGGGGATGGACACCGTCTCTTATGTACTCGCATTGGAAGAAATTGCCAAGTGGGATGCTTCCGCTGCTGTGATTCTTTCCGTCAATAATTCCCTGGTCGCCTGGGGACTTGAAAAATTCGGATCAGAAGCTCAAAAGCAAAAATACCTAACAAAACTCGCAACGGGGGAGTCTATTGGAGCATTCTGCCTGTCAGAACCCGAAGCAGGCAGCGACGCCACTCAGCAGCGCACAACGGCTGTAGATATGGGCGATTACTACCTGGTCAATGGCACCAAGAACTGGATCACCAACGGAGACATTGCCAGTACCTATTTAGTCATGGCTCAAACCGACCGCGAAAAGGCACATAAAGGCATCAATTGCCTGATTGTGGAGCGGGGAATGGAAGGCTTTGAGTTAGGCCCAAAAGAAAACAAGATGGGTATACGGGGTTCCGACACCCATTCCCTCAATTTCAATGATGTCAAAGTTCCCAAAGAGAATCGAATTGGTGAGGAAGGTTTTGGGTTCAAATTTGCGATGAATACGCTTAATGGCGGGCGAATTGGGATTGCAGCGCAGGCTTTGGGTATTGCAAGTGGTGCCTTCAACCTTGCGGTTGAGTATTCCAAAATCCGGAAAGCCTTTGGTACCGAAATTAAAAACCATCAGGCAATTCAGTTCAAATTAGCCGATATGGCAACTGAAATTGAAGCTGCCCGACTGCTGACACTGCGTGCCGCACGCGATAAGGACATGGGCCTTAATTATGTCCAATCAGCCGCTATGGCAAAACTATACGCCTCCAAAATTGCTATGCAGGTAACCGCAGAAGCGATTCAGGTACATGGTGGGAACGGATATGTGAAAGAATACCATGTGGAACGCATGCTCCGCGATGCCAAGATTACTGAAATTTATGAAGGCACAAGCGAAATTCAGCGGATGGTCATTGCCCGTGAATTGACTCGCTAATCCCTTAACAGCATATTGAGAATATATCTCCGGATCAGAACTTCTGATTCGGAGTTTTTTTTGAACTCAAATGGTGATCCGACTACTGCTTCTCCGACTGTATCTACACAAGTCATTCAAAACATGAAGCAATTACTCAAAATCACCGGCATAATTTTTCTCATATTTGCAAGTTCCATCCATCTGATGTGGGGGCAGGATCAACTCCTTACCCAGTGGCAACAGGGTCTTAGCGGTACGCAACTCACTGCCTATGAAGGACAAATCACAAGCAACAACAGCACCCTGACCGTATTAGAGCTGTGCACAAATGGCCGATACAAATATTATAAGGAAGGGAGTTGGAACCTGCCCGGACAGGCAGGCGGTGCCTCTCAAAATATCATCACGGGAAATTGGGAAGTGCAAGCCTATCAAGGACAAATCTATCTGGCTTACGCAACGGATCAGGGCGAACAAGGGGCTTTTCCAATTTATCTGATGCAAAATGGCAAAGTCAGCATCGGAGGAACGCCCTTTAGTGCTGTACAGGGAGCTGCGAAATGCTATTGACAATATCGAGAGAAAGCTATGTGAAAAACTCAGAGAATTCGCCATGCTTCCCGAATTCTCGAACTCCCGGCTTCCTATTCAAATAAGGTAGAGCTGAGGTACCGGTCTCCCCGATCACAAACGATCGAGACAATCACGCCTTTTTCGATTTCAGAAGCGACCTGCAAAGCCACTGTCAGTGCTCCCCCACTGCTCATGCCCGCCAGAATACCCTCTTCACTGGCCATGCGGCGGGTCATCTGAGTTGCTTGCTCGGTGCTGACGTCTATGATGCGATCCACTCGTTTAGGCTCATATATCTTAGGCAAAAACTCAGGCGACCACCTCCGGATCCCTGGAATCCGGGAGCCATCAGTGGGTTGAGTCCCAACAATCTGTATGCCCGGATTTTGCTCTTTCAAAAATCGGGAAACGCCCATGATCGTTCCGGTTGTTCCCATCGATGAAACAAAATGCGTAATGAGCCCTTCGGTATCCCGCCAGATTTCCGGACCTGTAGTCCGGTAGTGCATCTTATAGTTATCGGGATTGGCAAATTGGTTGAGCATAAAATAGCCCTCATTGAGGGACATTTCCTCTGCCAGCTTGCGGGAATATTCTATGGTTTTTGCTGCTGGAGTCAGGATAACGGTCGCCCCATAGGCTCGCATCGTTTTGATACGCTCTGTAGTGGAGTTGTCCGGCATAATCAGGGTCATGTGGACACCGAGTCCCTGTGCGATCATGGCCAGAGCGATGCCCGTATTCCCACTGGTTGCCTCCACGAGTCGATCGCCTTTAGCGATTTCCCGGCGATCCATAGCGCCTTTGATCATTCCAAAAGCTGCGCGATCTTTTACACTTCCACCCGGATTTTGTCCTTCGAGCTTACACAGAATCCGCACCGATGGATTGGGATTCAGTCGTGTGATTTCTACCAACGGCGTATCGCCGATTAACTCAAATAAGGTCATGATGCTGCGGACTTAAAAATGATCAGATCGGTTTCATCGGCGTCGCGATTGTGCATGCGCGCCTGATAATATATTTTAGTTTGCGGAGGTACGCTTTTTGTCAACCAGACATTTCCGCCTACTACGCTGTGATGCCCCACTATCGTTTCTCCCCCTAGTATGGTCGCGCCCGCATAAATCACTACATGGTCTTCTATAGTCGGGTGTCGCTTGATCCCTGCATCCTCTTTATTGACGCTGAGCGCCCCCAGCGTAACGCCCTGATAGATTTTGACATGATCGCCAATCGTGGCGGTGGCACCGATTACAACCCCGGTACCATGATCTATGCAAAAGCTTTCTCCAATCATCGCAGCCGGATGAATATCAATACCGGTTTTGTTATGCGCATGCTCGGTGATCATTCGCGGGATGATTTTGACGCCCAACTTGTACAATTCGTGTGCAAACCGGTAAGCAGCGACTGCATAAAATCCCGGATAAGAGCGAATCACTTCACTTCTGCTCTCTGCCGCCGGATCCCCTTCATACATCGCGTCAATGTCTTGCTGCAAGCGGGCGTATATCATCGGAATCGTTTCAAAAAATCGATTCGTCTTGTTTTCCGTATTCAGGTCTTCCCGATTTGGGCGCATGTACAACATTTCATACAAATCCTCTTTCAGGTTGAGCATATGAAACTCAAATTCCTCAAAGGAATCGAAAACATGGTCCGAGTAATCCGGAAACAATGTTGTAAGCAAATCCACAAAAAAACCCGTTACCACATCGGGAGAGGGGCATTTTGGGCATTCCTGGTGGGATTCATAAATCCGTTGTAAAAAGGATGCATCCATTATTGTTCCATATCAGTTTGGGAAAATAGAGACTTCAAACTTATCTGGAACGAAGAAATCAGGAAATAAGTTCGGAAAGGGTCGGGGAAATTACTTTCAAATAGGTACAGGCTTTAGGAAAACAGTGTCGCACAACGGGCATTCATCGGTAAAGTTTAACTTATCCTTTTTACTCCCTGCCCCATTTATTAAAATCGGTTTCCAGGACCTCAATTCTCGACATACTGCCCCGTCATGGGCAATTCTGGCAACTCAGAAGTCTTCAAAACCCACTATTTTCCTAACCTCCAATGCGGTTTCCGCAAGTTCTGTTGTGAATTTCAGCTTTTCCAATGGAAGGTTTACTCTTTTATTATCCTCAATAATTTCATTCGATGAATTTCTATTCGCCAAATAAGATTTCGACTCTACTTCTAAAGGAGTATCAGGCGTTTTCTCATAATCCACATATAGTTCAGTTTCTGCTGTCGTATCAGGCACCATCATCTGCGATAGGGGGGCTAGTGGTTTTAAGGTACTTGCGGACTGCGCAACCAGGATAGTGGAACTCGTAACGATCCAAATCGGAACTATCAACAGTACTTGAATACTGAAGAGAAATAGATTGCGAGGGAGAAAAGCATATAATCTTTGCATAGTAATACAGGTAAAGTAATCAGCTTGAATGAAAACATGATTTGAGCATCTACTGCAAGCTACCTACCTAACTCAATTTACACAATAACCAGGAGTCGCATTAAATAATTTATGAAACAAAATAAACCAATTAGAAAATTAATATCCCAAGACACAAACATTAATATACTGACATACAGATATTTATACATAATAATACAAATACAGGATCTTACATTATTCCAAGAATTTATGTTAGTAAGGTAGTCAGTCGCTACCCTTTTATAGCCAAAATGGGAAATTATCCTATGAAATCTTTCAGGTCTTACATAATCCTTCGAGTCGATCTCTACCATAAAGAACTGTTACATAAAAAATTGTCTCCTTCTGCATTTTCTATAGGGTTTGGTATCCCGGTAGAAATAGTTGAGACCAAGATGGACAGAACGCTCGTCTTTAGCTCACACGATCCTGCACGCGTAATCCGATTCAACAGGTCAATAGGTAACCTGGTTCGGATCGACTCAACGCACATGTACCGAAAAACTACTTCACGGAAATTACCTATATCAATTTGACCTTACTAAAAACAAAAACCCCCAACAGCTTAACTGTCAGGGGCTTATGGTGTGTGTATGTGGTGCGGGCAGCACCACCGCCCAATAAAATTAGCCTAATTCAATTAGTATTTATTTCACATAAAATACTGATAATCAGCAATTAATAAAAAAACACTGTAAAGCCATGTAAAGTTAAATCAAACAAAAATAGCAAAAAGTGTCCCCCAAAGTGTCCCCCGATTGAGGATTTTTTTGTATCTTAAGGACATCAAAAGCACACCAATGGCAACTGTAAACTTCTACCTCAGAGATCCGCATGCGGATAAGGAAACCCCAATCGTATTGTTCTTTTCTGCCGATGGAAAACGGGTAAAGCTTCCAACAGGAGAAAAAATCCACCCTCGTTATTGGAACGATCGCAAACAACAGGTTAAGTCGAACTATACAGGCTCCCTTGAGATCAATCACGCCTTGGATCAACTTGATAAGAAAATCCAGGCGCTTTATCGTGAAATCAAATTAACAGGATATGACTTTTCCGGCAAACTCCTCAAGGCTCGTCTTAAAGATGAAAAAGCCGAAGGCGATCCAGATGGGAACCTTATGGAAAACCAGGCCGTTGATTTTTGGACTATCCTTGACCAATTCATCGAAAACAGCCAGGCCACGCGGCAGGCAGCAACGCTAAAAACCTACCGAACCCTCAGAAAGCATCTGAGAGACTTTGCGAAGAAAGGGCGTTATCATATTACGTTCGAGAGCATCAACAGCAGTTTTCGGGATAAATTCCAGCACTACCTGATTAATCACAGGCAACTCAATGACAGTTCGATTCATAAAAACTTTCAGATCCTCAAACGCTATCTGAACTATGCGACTGACCATGGCTATAACCAGCATATGGAATACAATCGTTTCAAGTTCCGCCGTCAACCGATTCTGAAAATAGCTTTGACAGAAAATGAAGTGCTGGATATAACAAGTCTGGACCTGACGCGTAGTCCCCGGCTTGAACGGGTGAGGGATTTGTTTATCTTCGGTTGTGAAACTTCGCTTCGATTCTCCGATATGATGGCCCTTAAATCGACGAATATCAAGACCGTTGAAATAGAAGGCGAAGAAATCACATACCTGGATTTGATCGCACAAAAGACGCGTGGCGGGATCCAGGCACCGCTAAGCACGCAGGCGCTGGAAATAATTGAAAAATACCACGACCGCGAGCGCATGACTTGCTTCCCTCCTATCAGTAATCAGAAATATAACTATTACATCAAAGAAGTAGCAGAACTCGCCGGCATTGATACGCCAGTCGAAGTCGTGCGGTTTATTGGCAATGAACGTATCGAAGAGCGCAATCCCAAATGGCAAATGATCTGCTCCCACACTGCCCGCCGCACCTTTGTAACGCTCTTCTTCGAACGCGGCGGCAGCGTTCCGGCCTGCATGGTATATACCGGCCACAAGGACTATAAGGAGTTGGAGACCTATCGAAAAAAGACCCTGATGCACCGGCTCA
>CAYGTH010000245.1:7501-10747 GCA_964352745.1 uncultured Bacteroidia bacterium | reverse complement strand
AGAAGAAAGCCGGTGTCGGTATTGTCCCTATAACAGAATTTGCAACCGGCATTAAATCGCTGAGGCAGAGATGTGGACCGGGAATTGCGGGAATAGTCCGGGACAAGCAAGAAAAGGCACATACTACCTATCAATTTCGCCTGTAATTTTATATTTTTGTCTTGCGAAACGTTGATCGTATCGAACTATGCGGAAGATAGCCATCTCTGACATCCACGGATGTTTAAGCACTTTTAAAGCCTTATTGTGGGACCAGATTGGGTTCACCCAGCGGGACGAGTTGTTCCTGTTGGGAGACTATGTCGATCGTGGGCCTGACTCTAAAGGCGTATTGGACTTTATTATGAAACTCCGGGAAGACGGATACGCTGTTAGGTGCTTACTAGGGAACCATGAGGATATGATGGTGCGATCGATGAGTAATTTTGACGAATTGGATATGTGGCTGCTCAATGGGGGAAATCCTACGTTGGAAAGTTTTGGCGTGAGTTACGTCGAAGATATTCCCCAAAACTACATTGACTTCATTGGAGAAATGGAATACTGCATTGAAGTGGATGAATACCTCCTTGTTCATGCAGGTCTCAACTTTACGCCTCCCAATCCCAATAGTGGAAAAGGAGATTTTCTGTTTCGGATTTTCGACCCTCTTCAGGACAAAAAGTCCTTGCTGTGGATTCGGGACTGGTATCAGGATATGGACCGGGAATGGTTGGGCGACCGGATTGTCGTACATGGGCACACCCCAATTCCGCAGACGAAAATCAAAACCATGTGTGCGGAGTTGGAAACAAATCGGGTCCTGGATATTGACAATGGCGGCTTTGCAACTTTCCAGTCAGAGATGGGCCATTTATGCGCATTTGATATGACTAATCGGAAGTTATTTTTCCAGCGCAATATTGAGCCGAAATTCGCATCCTAAAGATCCTCTTTTGGATGCTGTTCCCCTAAGTTGTATAATAAAGCATACTTCGAAACGTAGTTCTTGCGAATGCATTTCGCCCGATTCATCTATTGAAATTAACTCAATCCATGCAAATTCGATTGCAGTATATAATAAGCGTTACAGGGGTACTCCTGCTGGGAGTGTTCTTATTAGTCGGTTGTGGAACGGAATCTACGGATGCAGATGCGGATCTCGCCCAGTCCGAAACGAATTCGGTACTTGTCGAAAAGGAGGGGTATTTAGATTCGATGACAAGCCGGGGTTTACCTCCTGCAGCCAATGCCCGCCGATTGAACTTTTCTTTGGCCGACCAGATGCCGACCCTTTATCAACTAATTCAGGAAAATACAGACCTCGTAGCGGAAATAGAAGGCTATGCCCGCAAAGTTATCCTCGGCGAAGGGCTGGAAACCTCAGCAGATCTGGAAGCGGTGTTTGCATTCCGGGATGAGGAAATCATTCCTCACCTGGCACCTGTGTTGGAAAATGCCGATCAGGATATTATCGACACCAATTGGGAAGCCCTGTCAAATGAACTCGGTATGATGGGAGTCGGGATGACCTCCGCTGAGGGAATGTTTACAGGACTGGCGCAAGCGCCTATGTTAGCCGATAAACTTGAAGCCCTTGCTTCTCCCGCTTTTCGCATGTACCAGGAATTTCAGGTCGCAAATGCCGAAACCCAAAGTGGCGAATACCCTTTTAACGACATGCAGCCATACGGCGAAATGGTATGGATAGGGGAGCAGATGAAAAATAAATATCCCGAAGATGCATATACCCAAAAGGTAGAAGAGCGGTTTATGGATGCCTTGGAGTATATGACAGACATTCATTTGGTGCGCCCCGGATCGGGTAGTAAGCAACAAGGGCCGGCAATGGTGTTTGTAGGGGCTACGCATGTTGATGCCTATCCCTGGATGACCGAAAATGCGAGCCGGGAAGCATTTGCAAAAGAGAATGCCGAATCCCGCTACAGTGATGTCATTCAGCGGATTCTGGAAAATCCTTCGGAAATGGGCTCCGAGTCCGAAACCCTCTATGTAATCGTTACAGAGTGGGCTGAAACACAAGAAAATGCGCGTACCCGGGTATATGAAAACCTGTCTGTCGGAAAAGATATTCCCCACTACCTGAAGATTCGCAGAGGAGATGGGACCGATAAATATGCCATCGCCTACCGCTTCTTTGAGGATGAGGAAAAAGCGAATCAGGCAATCGAGAAGATTCAACAAAAAATCCCGGAAGCTCAATTGATTTTTTGCTCGGTAAAGGGCGAAAAACTCTATCAATTGGGGATTTAGGACTTCGTAGACAGGCGGCAATACTACATGCAGAGAAAACAGATTATTGTAACGGGCAGCAATGGCTTGCTCGGACAAAAACTCGTCAACTTGCTCGTTGACAGACCTTACACCCGATTGATCGCAAGTTCTCGTGGCCCCAATCGGCATCCCGTTCGGGATGGTTACGAATACAAAAGTTTGACCCTTGAAGATGAAATTGGTTGGCGGGACTTATTTGAAAGTGAACGCCCCACCGATTTGATCCATTCAGCCGCAATGACGCAGGTAGATATCTGTGAAGCGGAACCCGATCGCTGTGAAGAAGTCAATGTCCTCGCAGTCGAGCGCCTGCTCAGCTTATGCAAGGATTTTGGAACCCGCATGATTTATATCTCTACCGATTTTGTCTTTGACGGAGAACATGGACCGTATGTGGAAACAGATGCCACAGATCCGGTCAATGTATATGGCGCAAGTAAGCTGAAAGCGGAACAGTTGATTGAGCAAAGTGGGGTGGACTATGTCATTTTACGTACAGTCTTATTGTATGGGGTAACGCCTGCCATGTCGCGGAGCAACCTCGTATTGTGGGTGCACAATAGTTTGCAGGAAGGGAAAGCAATTCGGGTAGTATCCGATCAATATCGGTGCCCTACGCTGGTTGAAGACCTGGCAAGTGCCACTGTTTCGGCCTTGATGCGAAAGGTTTCCGGGATTTATCACATTTGCGGGCCCGAGATGTACGCTGTGGTTGACATCGCCCGCGAAGTTGCCAGACATTGGAACCTCGATGAGTCACTGATCAGCCCGGTTGAGAGTCATGTCCTGAATGAAAAAGGCAAGCGTCCGCCTAAAACCGGATTCCTCATTCTCAAAGCCCAAACAGAGCTCGGCTATCAACCCCGAACCCTTAGGCAGGGACTGGATATCATCGAAAAACAGATGGAAGAGCCCTGGATAGGGTGAGTATGTTGAATTCTTAAGAAATCAAACAATCAAACGGTCAAACAA
>CAYGTH010000245.1:0-7401 GCA_964352745.1 uncultured Bacteroidia bacterium | reverse complement strand
TCAAACGGTCAAACAAAACAATCTCCCGAATGTCATTCGAGAGCGGAATTCTGTTTGAGAGAGTTTGAGTGTTTGATAGGAGTTTGAATGTTTCCCCAACTCTCGAACTCCCCAACTCCCTTTTTATCCACATGAAAAGCCTGGATCATTTCAATAGGTGCGCCGCTTTACGTAAATTTGCCCGATCGAAACGTGTTTGAATATTTGATTGCTAAATTCCATGACGAAAATATATCACCTCGCTACCTGTACAACGAATCAACGCATCCTAAAAGAGCTTCAACCCGGCCCCGATGTAGTGATGCAGGAAATCAAAACGGAATCCATTACGCCTGCCCAGATTGATGAAATGAAAGAACTGGCAGGCTCTTATGAAGCTTTATTCAGCCGGAAGGCAATGAAGTACCGGGCCTGGGGATTAAACGAAAAGGAATTATCCGAAGCAGACTATCGGAATTATATCCTGGAAGAATACACCTTTTTGAAGCGCCCTGTGATGCTGGTAGACGGGAAGATTTTTATAGGGAATGCGAAAAAAGTAGTAGCCGCTGCTAAAGAAGCATTGGATCAGGGCTGATTTAGAGTTGAACCAAACACGATTGAATATGACTATGTTTCCTGCCTTGCGCATCACCGAAGAGGCTGATGGCACCTTCTCCCGGCGAATTATCTCCCGCAATATTGAAGACCTACCGGAAGGCGAGGTCCTGATCAAAGTTGCCTATGCTGCGCTAAATTATAAAGACGCGCTTTCCGCTTCTGGACATAGAGGCGTTACGCGAAAATTTCCCCACACCCCCGGTATCGATGCTGCTGGTACGGTTGTGGAAAGTGCTGTATCTGCATTTCAACCAGGCCAGGAAGTCTTGGTTACAAGTTATGATTTGGGGATGAATACGGATGGCGGGTTTGGCGCGTATATCCGTGTTCCGGCTGCCTGGGTAGTTCCTAAGCCTGCGGCGCTGAGCCTGCAGAATAGTATGATCCTGGGTACAGCGGGATTCACAGCTGCGCTTGCTTTGTACAAAATGCAATTGATGGGGCAAACGCCTTCGATGGGACCGGTGCTCGTAACAGGGGCTACAGGTGGGGTGGGGAGTATGGCAGTTGGACTATTGGCCCATGCCGGATATGAAGTCATTGCTTCAACCGGAAAAGAAACCGCAAAAAATTATCTCAAAGAATTAGGCGCTACGGCATTTTTGAACCGGGAAGAAGTGAATGACGAATCCGGGAAGCCCCTTACCCGCTCACGATGGGCGGGTGCAATAGACACGGTAGGCGGCAACACCCTGGCTACCCTGATCAAGGCCTGTAAGTCTAATGGAAATATCGCGGCTTGCGGCCTCGTAGGATCCCCGCGCCTGCAGACGACTGTATATCCGTTTATCATTAATGGAGTAAATCTCCTGGGAGTGGATTCGGCTACTTGCCCGATGCCTTTACGGCTGCAGGTCTGGAATAAACTCGCTACGGAGTGGACAAGCGAAGAATTAGGAAAAATCGCCCAATTCTGTTCCCTGCAAGAGCTGAATCCCTATATAGACCAGATTCTTGCTGGTAAGGTCGTTGGTCGGGTTGTCATACGCCATGATTGATCTGTTGGATGCAGGAAATATTCTGCCTCTTTTTGCTTCCTGATTTTCCTGAAAATCTGTATCTTATAGGAAACCGCAGTGCCTGGGACTGCCTTATTCCATAGATATGAAGCAACTGAGTTCTGACTGGTTCATGGAAGGAACCCTTGACTTTGAATATAAGAAGTATGTTTTGCTGGCCTATTTGCAATATGTGCATCAGGAGTTTTCGGAAAAACGTTTGTATCCCACTTTCTCAGAGCTGATTTTTCATTACAATAATCTATCTCAGTTTAGGGAGAATAAGCGGAAGCTGACAGAGCAATTCCCGGAAAAAATCAGCCTTGAAGACTTGAGGAAACTCAAATTGGTCTATCAGCCCCAAGTTGAGGACCCTGATCAGATTCAGGAGATTGATTCGATCATAGATTATTCTATTCCACAAATCAATCGACACCTCAAGCGGGGCAAGGAGATTTATGAATTTATCGATGAAAATATCCGAATAGAACCGGTTGGGATTACGCCCCTTTACCAACAAGAGGGTTATATTCTTCTGCGAATGGAACCTGCCAGAGACGTCAAAGCATTTGAGTACAAGATTGTTTTCTTCGAAAATACAGACGCCAATTATCATGGCATTTCCTTTAAATACCTGCATTCTTTCTCACATAGCCTCGCCAATACGTACGAATCCATGAAACTGCAATTGGTGCGGAATTATACCAAGCTCCCCAATCCCGCTACCTTTTTGGTATATGCCGTACAGCCTTTTCCTGAGCAGAATACCGTGCTGCCAGTGGCTAAGCGGAAGATGTTGACTTATTTGAAGCCAGAATGAGGAACCCTTTTCCGATCTCAGAGAAACCCGTTTCAGGATTATTTATCGGGCTTACGACCATTGATCTGCAATATCTCGTCGATCCTTTTCCATATCCCAATACAAAAAATAAGGCAGCTGATTTTGAAATGGCTGTTGGAGGGCCCGCTATCAACGCAGCGGCTGCATTTTCTGCTCTTGGTGGCAAAGCTCAGGTCATCACCGTGGTAGGTCGCCATACGATGCGTGATTTTGTCGTAGCTGATTTTGAACATTATCAAATCAAATGGAAAGACCTGAGCCCGGAACATCCGTATCTACCGACTTTTGCTGCCGTGTTCTCTAGTCAGGATAATGGTGACCGTACGATTGTTACCAACCGGAGAGTGCCTGCTCCTCTGGACCTGGAAATGCTGAAGCCGGAATGTTTGGAAGGAATAGACATCGTATTGGTAGATGGCTTCCATATGGAAGCGGCTATCCAGGTAGCTGGCATGGCAAGGCGTGAGGGAATTCCTGTGGTAATGGATGGAGGAAGCTGGAAGGAAGGAACCGAATCTCTGTTACCAGTGGTTGATATCGCAATTTGTTCGGCTGATTTTGGGGTACCCAATGGGGAATCGGTTTTTTCATTCTTGCAAAAGGCTGGCGTGCAGATGGGAGCGATTACCCATGGCGGAGCATCTATCCACTACTATTCAGAAGAAGGAGAAGGCGTACTTCCGGTTCCCTCAGTGAAAGTCGTAGATACATTAGGGGCGGGCGACATATTCCATGGAGCCTTTTGCCACAGCTATGCCCGAACCACTAACTTGATAAGGAGTTTGAAAGAAGCTGCTGGTGTTGCAGGAGAATCCTGCACCTGTCTGGGCGCAAAAACCTGGATCGATCGCCGTAAAAACCCGGTTTAGATTCCTTCATTTACCACAAAAACAGATTCGAGTGCGGTAACGTCTTCCAGTTTGTGATCAATAAAATTCCCGTCTTCCCAGGTTTCTGTATGGAGGCGGTCTTCATAGACAATGGATTCTTCCGTCTCATCCACTTCATCCCGGCGATAGACGACATCAAAAACACCATCCTGATTAATATCTGTGAGCCAGGCATTGCGCTTGCTCATGAAGGTGCCTCCGCCCAGCACATAGCTGAGGCTGTGGGTCTGTACAAATTCCGATTGGGCCGGATCAAATAAAAATAGCTGAGTTCGGTAACTTTGTGCATCCGTAAATTCTCCAATTACATAGGCTTCGAGGCCGTCTTCAATAAATGAAAACCTGGCGAGGGCATAATGAAGGCTTCCTGTTTCAAAGTAGGCCCGCTCCAAAATATCGGGAGCAATAGCGGAGGCGATTAAGGAATCATTGAGAATGATCGGGCTTTCATCTCCGGTCAGGTGCGTGCCAAATTCCAGCCCTGAGCAATTCAGGGTATCGGTGGGTGCTAGTTCCAGTAAGGGGAAAGATGCCATAAAATCCAACTCTGAATTATCCGTTTCCTGCGATCCGAAGTTGCAGGAAAGTAGCCCCAAGACCAGGAGAATGAGGGAAACTTGTTTCATGACAAAAATAGTTGAATCCAGGAATAAATTTAGAGAGCAAGAACTGAATTCATCTAAAAAAGCCAAAAAAGCCATAAAATGCAAAGTTTCGTAGTAAAAAGAGCACTTCGAAAATCGGAAGTGCTTCTGCTAATCCATTGATTATCAGAAGCACTTGTCTCTCTTTGTAAAGAGGTAGGAATCTCTACATTGCCAATACACTAATTAAATCATACTGCGTGATGATATCTAATTCGTTGTCGGCGGTCTGTACCAAAACAGCAGGATTATCTTTGGTAATCAATTTGGAGATTACATCAATCCGGGTGGAGGGCAGGACAAAAGGAAGCGGGTCTCCCAGAGCTTGCATAACGGAACCGTCTTTCAGACTTGGATCATCCAGTAAAATAGACAGGATTCTATTTTCATTCACCGATCCGACGATAGCCCCCCCTCGGGTTACCGGAATTTGAGAAAAACCCTGTTCCCGCATAATTGCGATGGCTTCTCCCATTGTCTGGCCTTCCTGAAGCGTGATCAGGGGAGTCTTGTCAGATTTAAGTTCCAAAATCTGAGTTGCATCCAACATCGCATCCTTGTCCAGGAAATCATGATCGCCCATCCAGGCATCATTGTAGACTTTACCCAGGTAGCGGGTACCGTGGTCGGGGAGAATTATAACCAATACGTCATCTTTGTTGAGATCGCGTGCATACTCCAGCGCTCCATATACCGCCGAACCACATGACCAGCCCACAAACAGGCCTTCCATTCGCGCCAGTTTTCGCGTCATCAAAGCGGCGTCCTTGTCTGTAACCTTAATGATCTTGTCGATCACGTCCATGTTGCAGTTTTTGGGAAGAATATCTTCGCCAATTCCTTCGGTCAGGTAAGGATAGATTTCCTTTTCATCAAACTCGCCGGTTTCGTGGAGCTTTTTGAAAATGGATCCATAGGTATCGAGGCCTACCGCCTGAATATCCGGATTTTTAGATTTAAGATAGGTCGAAACGCCACAAAGCGTACCGCAGGTACCCATTCCAGCAGCAAAGTGCGTGATTTTCCCTTCTGTTTGTTCCCAGATTTCGGGGCCTGTCGTCTCGATATGTGCCTGCGTATTGGCCGGATTATCGTATTGGTTGACGTAGATAGAATTCGGAATTTCTTGCCCCAATCGCTTGGCGATAGCATAGTAGGAGCGTGGGTCTTCAGGCTCTACATTGGTAGGGCAAACGATCACTTCAGCACCTACTGCACGCAGAATATCGATTTTCTCCTGAGACTGTTTGTCCGCAACGGTAAATATACACCGGTAGCCTTTTACGACAGCTGCCAATGCCAGGCCCATGCCTGTATTGCCGGAAGTACCTTCAATGATCGTTCCACCCGGCTTCAGCCGGCCCTCTTTTTCGGCTTCTTCAATCATCTTGATCGCAATTCGATCCTTGATGCTATGACCCGGATTAAAGTATTCCACCTTGACGAGTACGGTGGCTTTGATATGAGCAGCTACGTTGTTAAGACGGACTATTGGAGTATTGCCAATGGTCTCAATGATGTTTTGATAAATCATATGCTATATAAGTCCTGTAGGGGTTATTAGGCAACAAAGATAAGGATAATAATAGCTCAAATTGTCTGAGGGTGTGCTTTTTGCGAGGTCAAACCAATAGATAGTACCATAAATCATAAAAGGCATGTGCCCAGGCGATGATGGCAAAATTCTTTTTGGTGAAGAGGAAGATATAATAGATGGTGACGCCAAAAAATAAGCGATGTAAAAAAGTGTACATGCTAATCGTATCGCCATAGGGGATGAGGTAGTGAGAAAGGGAGAAAATCGCAGCCCCCATTACGATGATGATGGTCTCATTGACCCATTTCTGCTTGAACGTCAGGTACTTCTTCCATTGATCGAGTTTGGCCATCTTACGCAAGCCCCGATCCAGCAGGTCCCGGAATAATAATTCATCGTAAAATCCTGCGCCAAATGCGAGTGCCAGATTGAGGAAAAAACTGGTGTGATACTCACGCAGCGGTTTGATCGCATCGATTGAAAGCGGAATCCGGATCGGGTCGCCGTCCAGGCCCGCAAAAAAATAGGCTATGTGAGGCAGAAGAATATACATCAATGATCCAAAGGCAAATCCAATCAGGATCACAAAAAGAATGTTGTACCCCCAGAATTTATGAATCTTATGAAAGGGCTTTTTCTGGTTTTTAGCGGGATCAAACTTTTTGCCTTCATCCTTCTTCTTCTTGCGGTAGGCCTTGACTTCTTTCGCCGTAAAGACCGCAAACCAATCACAATACAGCATATAGAGGCTGTAGGCTATGATTCCCACCGAGATAAGCAGGGTTCCGTATTGAGTGAGGGATTGGGCTAATTTAAACCAGATATCCACCCCATCATATACGATGATACGCGGATTGAAGAAAAAGCGGAGGAGCAATTCATAGGTGCCTAGCAGGATAACAGCGTGAACATGCCAGTAAAACCGATTGTCCAGCGCTTTTAAAAACTTTTCCTGCCGTTCTATATATAGATCAGCCATGTGGTAATAATACAACAAGCTGTAAGGAAAGCCTCCCTGCAGCTTATTTCAAATGTAGAAAAGAATTGGGAATATCCCCAATAGCCAAAAGGAGGTTACCGGTCTCCTCAGTAGAAATGGGGGATTATTGGATGATCCTTTCCGCATGTTTCGGGATGTATCTGCCACTTTCTTTTAATAATTGTCGCTCTAATACACGATCAATGTGATTGAAAGCAAGAACCTGAACAGTCGCAGTACCGATATCTGTTAGCCCTTCGATCCAGGTGTTATTCAGTTGAAAATGATCGATCCATCGATCTCTTCTAGGGTGATACAATCTGACAAACACTTCTGGGTTTAATAAAATGGAACCAATATCGCTGCCTTTATTGCGGTTGCAGGTAATGCAGGAGTAGGCGAGATTATTCAAGTTGCTATCACCGCCGTGTTTAAGGCTGATGATATGGTCTATTTGATGAGGAAAATAACTATCATCCTGATGAATCAGGCAGTATTCACATATAAAATAAGCATTGCTTGCAATTAAGTTTCGGTGGGCCTGGGAAAGATACCGACTCATGCAGCAAGGTGCTTACGGGCTCTCGCCTTCACAAGACGCATCAGGTGTTCCAGTAAGAGGTAGTGATCCAGTTCTGCTTTTTCTGATTGAGAGATGTTGTCTGTACGTTCTTTTTCAAGTAAATCTTCCACCCGTTGCTGGGCCTCTGAGGAGGGGCGAAAGGCAATTACTTCGGCAGGGCTTATTTCTGCGATGAAATTGGCTATTTCTTCAAATGCAGGTGTTGTAAGCATACTCACATCTTGTTATACTCAAATATACGTAAATAACACAGCATGTTTCAAATCGAGACCTGTTAGACCATGTTTGGAACGCTAATTTCCTTAGAAAATACTGACTTCAGGAACCTG
>CAYGTH010000244.1:0-10787 GCA_964352745.1 uncultured Bacteroidia bacterium | reverse complement strand
TCGCCTATACGGGCTTGTAGCGGCGGATTTATCCGCCGACAAATAACATGGGAGCTGCTATAGCCGGATTCCGGTCCGGCTAGCCAGATGACTTCGCTTTGGCGAATAATGATTGGCGGACCGGAATCCGCCAATAGCCCGTGTCGGGCTAAGTAGTTACCTCTTTACTTAACAAGGACAGATTCAGACGTGAGTTAAAAATCTGAAGCTATTTGGACTTGATAACCCGAAAAATCATATCCTTGAGAAAAGTCGCTACTTCCCGCTTATCTCCACCGCTTACTTCTGTGAGGGCAGGCAAGTGCTCAGAAAAATATTTTTGATTATGCGCAGATTCTACCGCAGTCGAAATCAGCGCATTGGGGTAGGAGTAGTCCGGTGCCAGTTCGTTCACAAATCCCGCGATTTCCCGACAAAAACGTTTATATCCCAAAAATGAGCCTTCTTTATTGTCTGAATCAACTTCTTTGGTTAAATAGGCTTTAGGAGATTCATCTACTACAATCTGGTAGAGCATCCCGAGATCAAAGGGAGTTCGGGTATTGGGAATCGGATCAAGCGTATGGCAAAATACATCTATAGAAATCTCCAATTTCTCGAGTACATTTGTAATTCGATAGGTTTCGATTGTGAGGCGGTAAGAAAGCCAGTTCCAATACCAGGAAATCAGATAAATCAGCAACTTGTGTTTATTTACAAAATATCGATATACAGACGCTTCTGTAGAATTGATCTCCGTAGCGAGTTTTTTGAAAGTAAATTGCTCAAATCCCATCTTCGAAATCATTTCAACACTCTTTTCTACGATTTTTTGTCCTAGCTTAGTTTGCTGGGGATCACGGAGATATAAGTGCTCATTGATCTGTAATTGGACGTGGATTTCTTTGTTCAACATGGCAAAACTTTATCGACACTATTTCGTTTAATAGTATAACTATTGCTTATAATAGCAAAAATATTTAATATACCCAAGAATTACGGCAAAATATGGAAACAACGCTTACCGGCAAACCTTTAAAACGATTTTTTAGGCTGCTTTCTTTAGAACGCAGGGAAATCTCACATATTTACCTGTATGCCATCTTTAGTGGCCTGATCTATTTGTCCCTTCCGTTGGGGATTCAGGCGATTATCAGCTTGGTATTGGCAAATGAACTCTCCTCCTCCTGGGTATTGTTGGTGGCAGTGGTTACCCTCGGAACCCTGGTCGTAGGAGGGCTGCAGTTGATGCAAATCTCGATTACGGAGATGATTCAGCAGCAGGTATTTGCCCGCGGCTCACTTGAAATTGCCTATCGGGTACCCCGAATCAAGATGGAGGCACTAACCAAATACTATGCCCCCGAGTTAATCAATCGATTTTTTGATATCCTCACTATTCAGAAGGGCCTCCCTAAAATCCTGATTGACCTATCCACAGCCTCCCTCCAAATTCTATTTGGCCTGATTCTCCTCTCTTTTTATCATGCGTTTTTTGTGCTGTTTGGAATGGTGTTGGTGTTTATCCTGTTTCTGATCTTCCGATTTACAGGTCCGCGTGGCTTGGTGACGAGTTTGGAGGAATCGAATCAGAAATATCAGGTTGTCTATTGGTTGGAAGAAGTTGCGAGAACTTTGAGTTCTTTTAAGCTTGCCGGCAAAACCGACCTGGCACTTAGAAAAACGGATGAACTGGTTTCCAATTACCTGGATGCCCGGAAAGCACACTTTAAAGTGCTGATTTTTCAATTTGGTAACATTGTTGTATTCAAAACGATTGTAACCGCTGGCCTCCTCTTACTCGGGAGTATTCTGCTCATCCAGCGGGAAATGAATGTGGGACAGTTTGTCGCCTCCGAAATCATTATCATCCTGGTCATCAATTCTGTGGAAAAGCTTATCCTCAGCATGGAGACCATTTATGATGTCCTCACTGCTGTGGAGAAGGTCGCAAAGATTACCGATATGCCGCTGGAGCAGCATGATGGCAGAGACTTTGGCGAACTGACTACAGGCGATGGAATCGCGCTTAAGCTCCAGGAGTTAAATTTCAAGTTTCCTGGAGAGCATAAAATCTCATTAAATGAAATCTCTGTGGAGATAAGAGCCGGGGCTAAGATATGTGTGGCAGGAGAGAGTGGTTCTGGAAAATCTACTTTGTTAAGTGTGTTGTCCGGTTTGTATGAAAGTTATGAAGGGGCTATTGTGTATAATGAAATCCCCCTCAGTAATCTCAATAAAACGAGCTTGCGCAGCTATATTGGGGATTGCCTTTCTCAGAAAAACCTTTTCCGGGGCAGTATCATGGAAAATATTACTATGGGGAAGCCGGAAATCATGCTCAGTGATGTTATGTGGAGTCTTGAGCGGGTAGGACTGACCCGATACATGCAGTCTCTCTCTGCAGGCCTCGACTCCCAAATTGTCCCCGAATCTCCTCAGATGCCACAGGGGATTTCTCGAAAATTGATTTTGGCGCGTTGCCTTGCCAAGCGCCCCGAACTCCTGGTAATGGATGATTTCTTTTCCATCTGGGAATATGAGGAACGGAAACGCCTCTGTGAGTTCCTGACTTGTGATGAAATGCAAACAGTTGTTGCCGTTTCTAACGAAGCTGCCTACGCCTCTCGATGCGATCAAATTATCGTACTGAATCAGGGGGGAATCGCTGCCATTGGCACCTATGACGAAATTTGTAATCAGGATCAATTTGCTAACCTTTTTCAATAAGTAGATACTGAGATGCTCAATATATCAGACAACCGTATAAATCAAGAGGTTATACCGAGTGATTACACCTCATTTGGGAAGATCATCAATCCAAAACTGGCCTTTAGCCTGTCTTTATGGCTGGCAAGTTTTGCAGGTGTTTTGGTGATTATTTTGTTTCTGCCCTGGACCCAGAATATTAATGCGCTGGGGTACCTAACGACTCTCAAACCCAGCGATCGTCCCCAGACAATCGAATCTACCGTTGCCGGTAGGATTGAAGAATGGTATGTAACGGAAGGGGATACTGTTTGGAAAGGAGATACCATTCTCCATTTGTCAGAAATTAAAGATGACTATTTTGATCCCAATCTGTTGCCCCGTACCCGCGAGCAAATTCAGGCCAAAGAATCCTCTATTCAGGCGTATGGCCAGAAGGCAGTAGCCCTGGGCCAGCAAATGGGAGCACTTCGAAGTACCCTGTTTCTCAAAAAGCAGGAACTGGAAAATAAAGTCGAACAATCCCGATATAAAGTTCGGGCAGACAGCACAGACCTGATTGCTGCGCGGATATCCGACTCAATTGCCGATCTCCAATTTAAACGCTGGCAAACGCTGTTTGACCAGGATCTTAAGTCGAGAACGGATCTGGAAAAAATGCAAAAAGACCGCCAGCAAATTCAGGCCAAGCTCATTTCTCAGCAAAACAAACTGGCCCAGTCCCGGGTCGCCCTTGCCACTGCCCGCATTAGCCTGAACAATGTTACCAATGAGTATCAGGAAAAGATTTCCAAGGCAGAGTCTGACCGGCAAAGTGCGCTCTCCACCCGCTATGATACAGAGGCGCAGGTGAGCAAAATGGAGAACCAATACAGTAATTATAGCTATCGAAGTAATTTTCGATATATCCTGGCTCCACAAGATGGTTTTATTAATAAAGCCCTTAAACCTGGTATCGGTGAGACTGTCAAGGAGGGAGAATCGGTGGTGAGTATCGTTCCGCTCAACAGCTATCTCGCTGCGGAAATTTATGTGAGGCCTGTGGATGTACCCCTCATGAAAAAAGGAGAACCTGTACAGTTGGAGTTTGACGGTTGGCCAGCTATTATTTTTGGAACAGGGTGGCCGGGTGCTTCTTTTGGCACCTTTGGGGGTAAGGTGTATGCCGTTGAGAATAATATTAGCGATAACGGCATGTATCGGGTGTTGATTGAAGTGGAAGACCCCGCTCGGGATCCCTGGCCTGCGCCGCTTCGGGTAGGTTCTGGTGTCAAGGCATTTGCCCTGTTAAACGATGTGCCTGTCTGGTATGAAATCTGGCGGCAGTTGAATGGATTTCCGCCCGAATATTACCAAGGGCCCGATCCCAAAAATTCACAAAAAGATTCAAAGCCCAAGCAGAAAAATGGTAAAACAAAAGGAACGGGCTTCTAAGACCAGCCTCCTCCTTTGATCCAATCACATTCACATGAACTTTCGAATATTCCTCTTTTCCCTTTTTATCGGCTTGCCGCTAATGGCTTTGCCACAAACTGAAAAAACCTTAGAATTTGAGGATTTACTCTTCCTCATTCGCAGCAACCACCCGATTGCTAAGCAAATCGATTTACTCTCTGATCAGGCAAAAGCACAATTGCGGAAGGCCAGGGGAGGGTTTGACCCTAAATTGTATGGGAGTTATGATGACAAAGAGTTTGATGCAAAAAACTACTGGAGAGTGTTTGAGGGGGGATTGAAAATTCCAACCGGACTTCCCGTAGAGCTCAAAACCGGCTATGCGTGGAACGACGGAACTTTTCTGAATCCCGGCCAAACGCTGCCGAATCAAGGGCAAGCTATTTTGGGAGGAACGGTTACGCTTGGCAAAGGACTCTTTATTGATGAGCGAAGAGCGGCACTTCAACAGGCTCGTATTTTTACGCAATTGGCAGAAATAGAGCAGATCCGAATGCTGAATGATTTGTTTTGGCATGCGGCGCAGCAATACTGGCAATGGTCTGCGGCATATGGTAAAGTTCAGGTGCTCAATCAATCTCTTATTACCGCAGATCGACGTTTTCAAGCGGTAAAAGCGACTTTTCTTGCTGGAGACTATGCGGGTATTGATACGACGGAAGCCCTCACGCAACTTCAGAATATACAACTGCTGCGAAACGAAGCTCTGATTGAATGGCAAACCAGTGCTTTTGAATTATCCAACTTCCTCTGGAATGACCTGGGCGAACCGTTGGAAATCACGGACCAGCTCGTACCGGTATTACTGACCCAGATGGTGCTTCCTGATCCGGTTACGACTGATTCCCTGCGTTCGGCTTTGATGCAAACTGACTTGCATCCGGAAATCCGGAAATTTGATTTTAAGCGATCAGAATTGCAGGTGGAAAGAAGGCTCAAAGCTGAAAAACTCAAGCCGAAGGTGGATCTGGAATATAATTTTCTGAGCCCTACCCAGGCTTTCAATGGAGAAGAAGTCGGTATCGGACAGTGGCAATGGGGACAAAATTACAAATGGGGAGTCACGGTGGGCTTTCCTATTTTTCTGCGGAAAGAAAGAGGCGATCTGGCGCTGACGCGGATTAAACTCCGGGAAAATGACCTGAAGCAAGAGCAGAAACAACAAGCGATCGTCAACAAAATGCTAGCCTACGCAAATGAACTGGATGTCTTACAAGATCAAGTGAGCCTGTATACGAACGCAGTAGCGAATTATGATCGCTTGCTTCGGGGAGAAGAAACGAAGTTCGGCGCGGGGGAGAGTACCTTATTTTTGATTAACTCAAGGGAAATGAAGCTCCTGGATGCGCAAATAAAACTACTGATGCTCCGCAGTAAACTGTTTAAGGCAGAGGCTGGATTGAGATGGGCGAGTGGGAATTTGGGCCGCTAATAGCGGGCTTATTCTTCGCTTTTATAGGAAGTAACGGCTATGTGATCGCGCGTTTGGGCCGTAGTGTCCGGAACAAAATCTGTAACCTGAATCTGGGTAGAACCAGTATCTTGTATATGGGATGCTGAGACTTCTTCTACATGAGCGGATTCTGATGCGACAATAATAAATATCGCGAAGAAGAGGGGCCAGAATACAGGGATCCAGGACAAGGCTTTCATAGGAGTATAGATTGGTTAGGGAAAAATTTGCAACACGTCCATTTTGTATGATTTTCAATGATTGTATGTAATTAATGAAAAATCAACAATAAAATCAACTAATTAATTGTAGATACTTACTGGCTATTGGGCGAAAAGCAGGAGCTTCCCTTTCGGCAAAGCCCTGTAAATAATTCTTGGTTTCTGTAATAAAAGCTTTGTAGCGATATCGCCTCAGAGACTGATCCTTTACCTGGATCGCTCGTTTACAAATCCGATAAATCCCATTTAACAGATGCTCCTTAAGCTGCAGGTATTGTTGTTTGTTTGAGTTGGAACCTGATTCCTCGGAGGAGATTTCTTGTAAGGACTCGTATGTATGTGCCAGGTCAACGATATCTGATGCGTGAATCCCGATTTTCGTCAAAACAGCCAGGTCCCGGGCAGCAAGAACCAGCATTTCCTCGCAAGAGTTGAGCAGTCGCTTTGAGGTTGATTTGCCAACAGAATTGTTCATATCAAATAGAGTTAAGAAATGAAATAATTATGGAGAAAAGGGAAGCTTTACCAATTCGAATCTGGATTTTTTCTTTCTTCTGGCAGGGGAAGGATTTGAAGGGGGCTAAGGACGAACCAAAGATAGGGTTTGCTGCCCGCTTGGGTCTGCCAGCACGAGTGTGGATGTATCATGTCTGACTACTTTCCAGGACTTCCCCAAAGAGTTAAGGACTGGATCTGAAGCGGAAATGTGAAATAGAAACGAATCGTCTTTCCATGACCATTTGGCCGCATTAATAGCCTCAGGACAGACCAGTACCAGATTTCCTTCAGGTTTCAGGGTGAGGGAATAGGCAGAAAGCACTTCTGCAGGCATAGTAGTCATTTCTGAAAGGTGCCAGGTGCCAATCAGTTCCTCAGTCGGGTCAGCATGATCATCGGGAGAATATGCACCTATACAGATAACAGCAAAAACAAGGGGCCAAAAAACGGGGATCCAAGCAATTTTATTCATTAGGAATGGGGATTTTGATGATAAAAGTAAAGAGGAGTGATTATTCCTGAGGATATGGAGGTAATCCGGGTTCAGCGTTTTGCAGATATCTCCTGCCCTGGATTATCTGAGGATCAAGTTGGAAAGCTCTACTGATATCTGCGCCTCCTCCCACAAAATCGCCTTGCAAGCTTTTGATTTTTCCACGTAAGTAATACGCCTCAGCATGTGCCGGTTCTATCTCGATAAGGGCGTGAAAATGATGTAATGCCTGATGATAGGCTTGTTCGCTGATTTTCATCTTACCCAGTCTAAGATGGTCGGTAGCCGTTTGACCAGATACCTGGATTCCCAGCAAGAAGAGCGCGCTTATCCAACAAATCAATGTTTTCATAGAATAGAAGTTGGAGAGTGAAAAATTGCGGCTGGGCACCATACTCACACAGGGGAGAGCAAGATATGGTCTGCCCAGGCCGCTTCAGCATCGCAAAAGTCTTAAAAGAACGAGGGAACTTGATACGTGTTAGTTCTTATTGACCTCCCTGCGTTTCGATCAGGAAGGGCGCTTTTCCGTTTGTAATAATCAGTTTCGCATTTTGGGAATTGGATAACTCCCGAAAGGCTTCTATACTTTGCCATTCTATGATCTTGTCGGATAAACCTGATTCTATGATTTTCTGCGAATCCCGGATTCCTTCCGCCTCAATAATTTTTCTTTTGGCTTCCATCTCTTCGCGTTGTAATTCGAATTCCATCCGTTGGGCCAGCTGTTCAGCTTCTAGTTTATCCTCTATAGCACGAGACAGTCCAGTGGGTAATTGAATGCTCTTCATCAATACGGACTCTATGATGAATCCGCGTTTTATCAGGATGCCTTCCATTTGATCCTGAATTTCAGATTCAATATTTGCACGACTCTCGGTGTACATATCCTTTGCGTAGAACCGGGAACATACATCGGCGGCTGTCGAACGAAACACACTCAAAATCACCACGTCTTCATAGCTTAGCCCAATATCTGAGATGATCATAGGCGCACTTTTGGGGTCAATCCGATACAGAATAGATATTTCAGATTGGACATTCAGTCCATCTTTAGAAGGGAGACTGAGCTTTACTTCCAGGTTTACCGTGCGAGTCGGAAGTTTTACCATCCGGGTTACAAATGGATTATAGCTCACCATTCCGCCCTCATATACCTTTGGGTTGAGTTTCCCAAACCGTTGTTTCATCGCAACTTCTCCGGGGCGAATAGAGGCACAACTACTTAATCCAATCAGCAAAACCAGCGAAATTAACCAACTGTATTTTTTCATATGCTTGTTGTTTGAAGTGGATGTGTGCACACTTATTATAATAGTACGGTAGTTTTTGATAATAGTTTTACTATCATGCTAAAACGTTAAGCTATCTAAATTCATTTTTCCGGTTTCTCGAATCTTTTTCTATTTTCACCTTTCCTAATGCAATTACTACATGCGAATATTTACGATTCTCTTCCTGTCCACTTTGGTGTTGAGTGCTTGTTCACAGCGCCAGCCGCTTCCCGAAAAACGGTTATTGGTTTTTTCCAAGACGGATGGCTACCGGCATGCTTCCATCGAAGCGGGGCAACAAGCTTTTTTCAAATTGGGGGAAAGCCATAGGATCCGGATTGACACAACGGAAAACGCGGATTTCTTTGCAGAGGATTCGCTCATGCATTACAGTGCCGTTGTCTTTTTGAATACCACGAAAGATGTTCTGAATGCAGCACAGCAGGCAGCATTTATGCGCTATATTCAGGCTGGTGGGGGATTTGTGGGCATTCACGCCGCCGCTGATACAGAATATCACTGGCCCTGGTATGGAAAACTCGCAGGAGCATGGTTCAAGAGCCATCCCAGCGATCCTAACATCCATACAGGGATGTTGCAGGTCGTGGATCAGACCCATAGCAGTACGAAGATGCTCGATAAAACCTGGGAGCGAAAGGACGAATTCTACAATTTTAAATCGATCAATCCCGACATTCATCCCCTGATCACCATCGACGAATCTACCTACGAAGGAGGCGAAAACGGAGACTTCCACCCCATGTCCTGGTATCATGAATTTGACGGAGGGCGATCCTTTTATACCAATTTTGGGCATACAGCGGAAACCTTTTCCGAGCCCTTGTTTCTGGAACACCTCATGGGCGGAATCGAATATGCCATAGGCAAAAACCTGAAACCTGACTATTCGCTGGCGCACACGTTGCCCTATCCCGATGAAAGACGGTTTGGGATTGAAGTCCTGGCCGAAAACCTGGATGAACCCCTGCAAATGAAGGTCATGGAAAATGGGAGCGTGATTTTTGTAGAGCGAAAAGGAGCCATCAAAATCTATGATTCCGCCAAAAAGCAAGTCCGGGAGATTGCCAACATGGAAGTGCATACAGTTTCGGAAGATGGACTCCTCGGCGTTGGCCTTGATCCCAATTTCGAGCAAAACAACTGGATTTATCTCTATTATTCAGTCAAAGGAGATAAACCTGTCAACCGACTTTCTCGTGTCGTCATGAAAGACGAACAAATTGATTTTGAGACTGAAATCACCATGCTGGAAGTAGAAGTGCAGCGGGAACAATGTTGCCACACAGGCGGCGGCATACAGTTTGGTTCGGACGGCTTGATGTACTTGTCCACGGGAGATAATACGAATCCTTTTGATACAAAATATGCGCCCATTGACGGACGCGAAGGCAGAAATCCCTGGGACGGGCGGAAATCTTCTGCGAATACGCAGGACCTGCGGGGGAAAATTCTCAGAATTCAACCTACTGAAGAAGGGAGTTACACCATTCCGGACGGCAACTTATTTGCCAAAGATGGCTCCGAAGGGCGCCCTGAAATCTATGTCATGGGCTGCCGGAATCCCTATCGCATATCCGTAGATCCCAAAAAACATTATGTCTATTGGGGCGATGTGGGACCCGATGGGGTAGTGGACAGCACACACGGTCCCCGCGGGTACGATGAATTCAACCAGGCCAAAGCCCCCGGTTTTTTTGGCTGGCCGCTTCTGATAGGAGATAATAAACCCTATCGCGCACGGGACTTTGAGACCAACGAACTCGGCGATTGGTTTGATCCGGAAAAGCCCCTGAATAATTCCCCCAATAATACCGGCGCCCAAATTCTGCCGCCCGCTCAAAAAGCAATGATCTGGTATCCATACGGGGATTCCAAAGAGTTTCCGATCGTGGGCAAGGGCAGTCGAAACGCAATGGCCGGGCCCGTCTATTACGAAGATTTATTCGCGAATACGCCCAATCGCTTTCCCACGTATTATGATGGCAAGCTCCTGATATATGACTTTATGCGGGACTGGATATTTGCCTGCACATTTGATGAGAACGATGAACTCGCGACGATAGAGCGTTTTTTGCCTGACCTAAGACTTTCCAGTCCTATGGATATGATTTTTGGACCGGATGGAGCCTTGTATATCCTGGAATACGGAAATAAATGGTTTGCCAAAAACACAGATTCCCGATTGCTTCGGATTGAATATACGCCGGGTAATTTTAAGCCAGTCGCTCAAATTAAAGCAGAGAAGAGAATCGGGGCAGCACCGCTAACCGTTACCTTTTCGGCTACGGATTCCTATGATTATGATGAGGATCCCAATTTGAAGTACACCTGGACATTCGCAGATGGAACGACGCTTTCGGGGGCAGAAGTGGAATATACTTTTGCAGAACCGGGAACTTACCAACCTCAATTGGCTGTTACGGACAGCGAAGGGGCAAGCAGCGAATCGATGATCGATATTCAGGTGGGCAATGAACCCCCGAAGATTGACTTGAGCTTTGCGGGCAACCGCTCTTTTTACTGGGACAACACCTCCATTCCCTATTCGGTTTCGGTAAGAGATCTGGAGGACGAAGCAGGCGATACGGGTGGCATTGACCCGGAAGCCGTAAAAATCAGTTTCAAATACCTCCATCCACGATTTGAAAAAACGATCGCCGCACAACATCACGCGGCGCACAGTG
>CAYGTH010000243.1:0-10788 GCA_964352745.1 uncultured Bacteroidia bacterium | reverse complement strand
ATAATTATTTTTATCATCAAGTTACGACCTTTGCGACAATTTGGGATACACCCATAGATTTCTACTCTCGATTTATGTGCTGCTCAATGATATAGGTAGGCCGATTTTGAACTTGCCGCAAGACCTGATTCAGAAAACCACCCAATAGTCCAAACGAAGAAAGGATAGTTCCCCCCATAAGTACGATTACACTGATCACGACCCCATTTCCCGATACACGTTCTCCCAATACCAGGCAAGCGGCTAACATGCAAATCCCCATTACAATAATGCCTAATCCCAGGTAAAACAGTTTTTGTATTTTTCCGATAGAAAAAGCAAAAAACGCCTGTTCAGCCAGCGAAAAGGAAGCGCGAAAAGAGTAGGTCGAATCCCCCTGATATCGCGCTGCATGTTCTACGTTAATCACCTCCTCTGATAAATTCATCCAGGCAAATATGCCTGCGATATATTTCTTCTGTTCGGGCAATCCGTTAAACACCTCAAGCGCAAAGCGCGATATTATTCTAAAACTGCCGATTTCCGGATCAAACCGCAATCCGCTTCCCCATGCCAGGATTCGATAAAACAAGCGCGCAATTCTTTGCCTGAGCCATCCTGTTTTTCGATTTTTTCGCTTTACATGTACCAAATGCACTTTTTTCTCGCGAATAGCGGCATACAGCCGGGGAATCACCTCCGGTTCATCCTGCAAATCACAATCCATCAGTACGATATACTCTCCATTAGCATGTGCAAACCCCGCACAAATCGCAGCATGCTGCCCAAAATTGCGTACAAACCGAATCAGGCGAATATGTGAGTGCTTGCGAAGCAGCTCATTTAACACTTGCCAGCTATTGTCTGCGCTCCCATCGTCCACATAGATAATTTCGTAGGTAGCGACCAGCGATTCCAATACAGCTTTCAGCCGTCGATCCAGTTCGTACAGCCCTTCCCCTTCATTATATACTGGAATCACTACCGAAATGTCCATTTTACTGCCGATCAATGGTATCTGAAAAAACAGCAAGCTGTTCTAATTGATTACCTTCAATTAATCCCTTTTCTTTCAGGTATTTTTTCTCACAAACGATTTCATAAGTTGTCATCTTATGCACATCCAGGCAGAAAAACCAGATATCTTCCTGCAGTTCGATAAACTTGAGTCGCTCATATAACTGCTGCGTGATGTCTTCTGGGGAAATCAATACGACTCCCGTATCATCACAGACCATAATCCCCCCCTGAAAGGTATCTGTTAATTCCTTGAGTAACTGCTCCTCAGGTTGGGTCTCGTTTTTTCGGTTGAAGCACCCGATAGGGGAAGCTCCATGAGACCAGATGGGGTGATTCTCCTTAATCAAACGATGGGCATCCCGGACAAGTCCACTTACAACGATTGCCTGTGCCTTTTTGTACAAGATTAAATACTTAGCGACTAAATCCCCCAGAATAGCCCGCTCGCCGCATGCTATCCCATGCACATAGATGATCCGATCAGTTGCCACGTGCTGAATTTGTTGATGCGTCTCCCAGTTACTCTCCTGGAAAGCGTACACAAATTCCACTTCTCCTACTCGATGTAAGCCCGCATTAAGCGGCCTGGCATGAGAGACCAGCCCTTTTTTACCCAAGGCATCCGCAACCTCAGTTGACGAAATTTTATTTGCCCGAATCAGGTCGATAATGGTTTGCTTCATAGGGAAGTTAAGTGCTAATAATTCAGACATAAGCAGTGCCTACATGAAAAACGGTAACGAGATAGGCAATTCCAGAAAGGACATGCATACTAAAAATAACAATCAGCCCTATAAAAACGAACCGGGAGCGACTCTTCTGTCGGATTTCCTGTAATAGCTCTCCTATGCTGATCAGGAACCAGATGAAGTGGCATACCATCAATTGCCAATTGAAATTCCCATGAAACTCCCGATCCCCCGCTTCAACCAACAGGATATAGATCAGGTATCCTACTCCCGTTAACAGGAGTACATACTGCATCATTGGTTTTTTTAGCCAGTTGGGAAAGGTCAACAGGCAACACACAGGAAACGCAACTGAAGCAAACCAGGACCACAGAATAAGTCCTTTCGCTTTATAATTCCATACATAAAATGGCCGTATTTCAATCGCCGTAGCTGACTCTCCAGCAGTTTGCGGCACAAAAACATATATCAGGTAATATTCCAATACTAACAAGACTCCCCCTACTATAACGGGAATCAAGCTTCTGAGCCAAATTTCCCCCCAGCCATGGCGCAATAATATGAGTAAGGGAAATACGACTGCAAAGCACATAAAAAAACTGGGTTTTGCCAATACATTCAAGACTACCCACACACTTATTCCCAATAGCAGGTGCTGATCCCCGGTTTCGACATATCGATACGATCTGAAAAATAATGCTAAGGCAAAGGGCATCAGAAAAATCAAGGTCGAATTATGCCACAGGTTAGGGGGCAGTTTCCCCAGCAGGAAAGATTCCGGGCCCGGCAAACTAAAAGCAAATAACAGGGCTATTGCGACACCTGCTATCAGCAACTCATTTCCCCATTTCTCCGTCCTCTCTTTGGGATTCAAAAAATCATACGCAAACCTAAATTTGACAACTACAGACACCGTTAGCGTTAGCGCAATTGCCCCGGCAATCATCAGACGTTCAGGCTGAAACAGCGCCAATCCCACTACAGTAAGGTAGTATAGAAAATTTGCAGGCGGAGCTTTTTCCAGCAGCGTGATTGCCTTTATATGATGATAATGAACGTATATATCCGAACTAATATAACGTGCCATCCAAGCAGTGAATAAGGCGAATATGAACAGGAACAAACCGACAGTTATCAGGTAATAATGCTTCCTATTTTGCCAATTGACTAATTCCCGTAAGCTCATTTGCTTCAAAATTAGTGCAATCAAATCCGACAAACAAGACCAAACCCCCGGAATATATGACACATCGACCCATCGGGGAATGCGAATTATCAGAGATGCTGTAGCTACTCAACAACTATTTGCTGGTAGCGGTTGGGAGAGGACGTTTAGATAAAAGCATTTTGGGTAAAAAATGCAGCAAAGAGATACCCAAATCCCGTCAGCACATGCAACCCAAAAAGAATAACCAGGCCTGTAAAAATTAGTCGTGGGCGACTTCTCGTTTGTATTTCTGAAAGGAGATTCCCCCAACTCACCATAAACCAAATAAAGTTGCATACGATCACCTGCCATCCAAAATTTCCATCAAACTCCCTCGGTCCTGCCTCTACCAGTAAGATAAAAATCAGATATCCGACTCCGGCCAACAATAGCGTATACTGCATCATTTTGTCCTTCAGCCAATGGGGAAATACCATCAGACAAGCCAGGGGGAAAGCTCCAGAAGCAATCCACGACCAGACGACATGTCCATTTGCATAGTGATGCCACACATAAAACGGTCGAATCTCAATCGTGGAAGGAGCTGCTATAGATTTTTCTGATACAAAAACATAAATAAAATAAAATTGCAAGACCAGCAGGAATCCCCCCAGTATTACGGGAATCAGACTTTTGAGCCATTCCCTTGTCCAGCCCAATCGGAGCAGAGACATCAGGGGAAATACACAGACAAAGCAGAAGAAAAAGCTGGGTTTTGCTATTATATTCAGTCCCACCCATACCGTCATCTGTATCAGCAATTGATTTGATCCGGATTCTAAATATTGATACGAGCTAAAGAATAATGCCAGCGCAAAAGGCATGACAAAAATGAGCGTTGAGTTATGCCATATCGTGGGCGATTGTTTCCCCAGGAGAATCGTGTCCGGCCCAGGCAGGCTCATCGCAAACATCAGGAGTACAGCAATTCCGGTTATGATCCCTATATGAGCATGTGCCTGCGGGCCCCATTGCTGAATGAGAAAACGACGGGTAAGAAAATACTTAGCCGTCACCGAAGCCGATAGTACGAGCCCCATTACGACTCCCAGTATGAGGCCATTTGTCTGAAACAGTGCAAGCGCAGCTACTGTAATATAATACAGGAAATTAGCGATTGGTAATTGCTCAAACCGGATTATCGCCAGAATATGTAAATAGTGGGTATATATATCCGAATAGACCTCGAATACCATCCAACAACCCATTAATACAAAGGTCACTAAAAACATCCCCCCGATACTGAGGTATTCCCATTTTTTTTCCTGGTCTCCCAGGATCCTTTGTATATTCATTCTGGAACAATAATTATCTGGCATTCCTTACTGGATTCACTTTCCAGTCTTGATACGTACCAGATTGTGTGGGATGCTTTTCTCTCCCAACAAAGTGAGTAAATGATTATTCAGTACGTCCCGGATAAGCTGCAAGTCCTGCCTGCAGGCATTCCATAGCCACGGCAAGGTCATGCTGATTCAGGACATAGGCGATCCGAACTTCATTTTTTCCCATACCTGGAGTCGCATAAAACCCCCCTGCAGGCGCCATCATGACTGTACTTCCGTTGTAAGTAAACTCTTCCAACATCCACTGGCAAAAGCGCTCCGAATCATCAACCGGTAATCGAACCATTGCGTAAAAAGCGCCATTTACTTCTGGACACAGTACGCCTTCCATTCCCGCCAATGCAGCCTTAAGGGCATCTCGACGAGCAGCATATTCCTGCACAATGGTTTCATAAAATGTAGCAGGCAAGCCATATACGGCCTCGGCTCCAATCTGCCCAAATGTAGGAGGAGACAATCGGGCTTGCGCCATTTTAAGGGCCGATGCCATCAATTCATTATTGCGAGAGAGGATACAACCGATCCGCGCTCCGCAGGCCGAAAACCGCTTAGAAATCGAATCCACAACAATTACATGCTCCTCCAAACCAGCGAGGCCCAGCGTTGAATGATGAGCCAAGCCATCATATACAAACTCCCGGTACACTTCATCAGCAATCAGGAACAGGTCGTGCTTCAGCACAATTTCACGTAGCTGTTCCAGAGATTCCCGGGGATATAGGATTCCCGTTGGATTTCCCGGATTACAAATCAGAATCGCCCGGGTTTTAGGCGTGATCAGTTTTTCAAATTCGGCTATCGGCGGCAGCGCAAAATTATCTTCTATTCGGGTAGTAATGGGAACAACCCGGGCATCTTTTGCCAGCGAGAAGGAATTATAATTCGCATAAAAGGGTTCGGGAATAATTATCTCTTCCCCTGCGTTCAGAATCGAGGCAAATACAAAATTAAGAGCTTCTGAGGCGCCAGTAGTCACGAGTACCTGATTCAGCTCTAGTTGATGACCGAGTCTTGCGTAATACGCCAGAATTTCATTTCGGAGGGATTCATTCCCTGCCGAATGGGAATAGGCAAGCACTTTCAGGTTCGCATCCTGTATAGCCTGAAAAAAGGCAGGGGGCGTTTCAATATCAGGCTGCCCAATATTGAGCTGGTACACATGAGTGCCTCGCTTACGTGCGGCTTCAGCAAAGGGAACCAGTTTGCGGATAGGGGAGGCTGGAAGCAGTGCTGCACGTGCGGAAAGAGTAGGCATGATAGTTGGCGAATTAGAATAGAAAGATAAGTGGCAAAGATAAGCATATGCCCTAAATTTTCTACCTTCCCGCAATAAGTACTCATTATGAAGATATTACTGGTTGCTGCTACTTCACTTGAGACAAAAGCCCTGCGCCATCATTTTGAACTTACAGATTCAACCCATAATGGAATCGGGATTCCTTTTGCTACCGGTAGGCATGCCTGTACGCTCCTGCACACAGGCGTCGGGATGAGTAATACTTCCTTTTGGCTGGGAAAACATCTCGCCACCCACCCATATGACCAGGCAATTCAATTTGGGATCGCCGGTAGCTTTGACAGAGATGTAGAATTAGGGGCCGTTGTAGAAGTACAAAGTGATATTTTTGCGGAGCTGGGAGCAGATAGTCCGGAAGGATTTATAGATATGGAAAAAATGGGATTCCCCATTCTCCAAACCCAGGACCGTTCCTACTTTAACTTCTTTCCCAATCCCGCACCATCAGCATCAGGCGTAGAACTGGTCAGGGGCATTACGATGAATCGGGTGAGTGGAACTGAACCCGAAATTTCCCATATCCGTACAAGATGGAACCCTCAGGTAGAAAGCATGGAAAGTGCGGCTTTTTTCCATGCGATGCTGGCGATGGGTATTCCTTTTTCTGCATTCCGGGGAATCTCAAACTATGTGGAACCCAGAGACCGTTCTAAATGGAAATTGAGGCTCGCATCAGAAAATGTCCAATCTTTCGTTGTTTCTTTATTACAAAACATTTGATCGAGTTGAGAAATCGCATTGTTTTATTCCCGATCAAAGAATAGTTTTAACTTTGTCAGATTCTAATAATACCTTTCTTCATGGCAAGTAATTATGATAGTAACCGCAATACCAGCCGGATTATTCTGGTCATTCTGGGAATTGCCGTCCTTTCGGGACTCGGTTTTTTCGCTACCAAATACTTTCAGGAAAAGCGGGCAAATGAAGCGAATGTAGCAACCATCGATGAATTGAATATTGAGATTGCTGATCTCGATGTGAAAATCGAAGAGTTACAGGAAACCATAACGGCAAAAAATGTCGACCTCGCTGAAAAAGACCAACTCCTGGAGGAGAAATATGCAGAGTTGGAAACCCTCGTCAGTAAACTGGCCCGCGCCAAACGAGAAGGCAGGGGCGAAAAAGCGAAAATAGAAGAATTGGAACAACAACTGGCAGAAATGCGGGCGACCCTGACCCGCGATCGCCAATTGATTACTCAGTTGGAAGCCACAGTGGATACCCTTCGTACCACAACGGTATTTCAGCAGGAACAGATCACTCAATTGGAGGATCAAAACGTAGCCACAACAGCAGCCTACGAAGCAACTAGCCAGGAATTGGAACAAACGGTGCAAATCGCATCTCAACTCAATACGGTCAGGTTTCGATACTTCAACGTTCGGAAATCCGGAAAGCAAAAAGAAGATACCGAGTTTCGGCGAGGCGTAATGCACCAGTTGCGATTCTGCTTCACCGTCATGGAAAACCGAATCGCTCAGCGAGGGGATAGAGAAATCTATATGGTCTATGAGAATCCGGATGGAACAGTCAACGCCAACTTCAGCGGAGGCCAGAGTGGTAAATTCCTATTCCAAGGACAAGAACTCACCTATAGTGCAATGGCTACTATCAATTACGCTCAGCAGGAACAAGAAGTCTGCATGGACTTTATGCCTCCAGAGGATACACAGTTCCAAAAAGGAAGTCAATACATCAGCCTGTATGCAGATGGCAGAAAAATCGGATCTGGTGAATACCGGATTAAGTAAGCGGAATCAGGCAGACCGGAATCCGCCAACAGCCTAAAAAAGAAGAATAAAGCAAGCATTTTTCATGCAAAAGCGGAGACATCTTTCAAAGATGTCTCCGCTTTTAGGGTACCGAAAGCATTTCACAAAACCCCGCCACAGCAGGTTCTGGTAGCTTATTAAAATTTAATCTCTTCGTTTTCGCTATTGAAATAACGAACAGTAGTAAAGGGCAGAGAAGTATCTTCTGAGATCCGAACCCAAATAAAGTAGTCTTTAAACCAACGGAAGCGAGGGCTCTTGAAAAAGCCTTGCTTGAGATAAGCCGCGACATACGGGTTAACCGAAATGCTGATTTTGGGTTCTTTATTTTGCTTGATCAAGAATTCTACATTCGTAGCAATCTCATCTGCAATGAGAATAGAAGCCTGTATTTTACCGGAGCCGTTACAACTCGGGCATACTTCTGATGTATTAATATCGAGCTCTGGCCGCACCCGCTGACGGGTTATTTGAACCAGCCCAAACTTACTCATTGGCAAAATCGAGTGCTTAGCCCGATCATCCTTCATCGCTTTTCGCAGATGATCATTGAGCATCCGACGATTCTCCGCTTTTTTCAGGTCAATGAAATCAATTACAATGATTCCTCCCATATCGCGAAGCCGGAGCTGACGTGCGATTTCCGTCGCAGCTTCCATATTAACCTTCAGCGCTGTTTCTTCCAGCGTCTGATTGCGTAGGTTTTTACTGCCACTATTGACATCAATAACATGCATGGCCTCCGTATGCTCGATGATCAGGTAACTCCCGTTCGCCATCGAAGCAACTTTTCCAAAAGAAGCTTTGATCTGTTTTTCCAGCCCCATCGTCTGAAACAAAGAGACTTTTCCTTTGTGGAGTTTTAGGCTTTTGAGGTACTCTGGCTGCCTTTCTTTCAAATAGGCTTCCATATCTTTGTAGGCATCCTGATCATCCGTATAGATCGCATCGAAGCCCATGCTCAGCATATCCCGAAGGATACTGGTGGCACGGTTATGTTCACTCAATACTTTCTTAGGAGACTTAGACTTGGGAAGCGCTTGCGTCATTTCGCGCCACTTATCCATTATATCAAAGATGTCTTTACTAAGCGTTGCTGCATCCTTACCGGTAGCAGCAGTTCTGACGATGATCCCAAAATTTTTGGGGCATAGACTTTCCGCCAATACTTTCAGGCGGCGGCGCTCGTCAGCACCTCGTACTTTTTTAGAAATGGAGACAGCTTTTGAAAAAGGGACCAATACAACGTACTGGCCGGGAAGGGAAATTTCACTGGATAATCGTGGTCCTTTGGTAGAAATCGGCTCTTTGACAACCTGAACCAGGACATCCTGATTAGGCCGGAGCACTTCTGCCATTTTTCCATTTTTATCAATATCGGGAAGCGGACGAATATTTTGGAGATTGTCTGATTGTCCGTTTCTCGCAGCTTTAGCAGCCTTCGTATATTTTAACAGTGACCGTACTTGCGGTCCCAAATCAAAATAGTGGAGAAAGGCATCCCGAGGATGTCCTACATCGACAAAAGCCGCATTTAAACCCGGAACAATTTTCCGAACTTTTCCCAGAAACAAATCTCCAACGGAGAATGCTTCAGTTAATTTCTCGTGATGTAATTCTACAACTTTTTTGTCGCGCAGAATTCCTATTCTCAAGCCATCTTCACTCTTGCTTACAACTAGTTCATTCACTTTGATGAATTTAAAGCGTATACCATACCCGTTTGCAGAAAATGATTTCTACAAAAATGAGGGTGCCCAAAATGGAAGCGAAGCTGGTAATGCTGAGTGCGCAGGAGGCCTTATAAATATGGGGATATCAGGGCTAGCGGTGTCTTAGCCCTGATACTTGCCATATAAAAGGTGTGTCGAAGAAAATTATTTCTTCTTCTTGTGTCTGTTTTTTCTCAGACGCTTCTTACGCTTATGCGTAGAAATTTTGTGTCGTTTTCTTTTTTTACCACAAGGCATAACCTAATATTTTTATTTTTTTCAAGGCAATGATTGCATGAGCTGCCGGGCTGTCAAGCGCACTTCGTTATTGCTGGCATTCTGAATAAGGTTTTCAAGCATAGGGCGGGCGACATCCACCTTTCCCAGTTGAACGTTTACCAAGGCTAGCTGATACTGTGCCGGTTCATTATCCGGTTCCAGTGCTAAGACCTGGTTAAATCGTTGTTCAGCCTTATCAAATTGCTGTGTCTGCATGGAAAATAAACCCAGATTATAACTGGCATCCACATTGTTTGGATTGATCTCCAGGACTTTGCGAATCGTTAAAATTCCTTTCATAGCATTCTGAGGTTTTCTTGACTCTGTATAAGCCAAGCCTAAGTATAGCCATGCTGATTCATTCTCAGGTTCAGCAGCCGTTACCGTTTCGAGGTATTCAATTGCACGATTCGAGTATTTCCGAAACAATGCGGTATCATTAGAAACGTATTCCAAACGGGTTGCCTGCTGACTCAATTTTCCGGCAACAGCCTTTCGGCCCAAAGAACTTTCCAACTTTACAAGCTGGTCCGCATAGTCTGCCGCGTAGGCAAATCGGTTACGGGCTTGCAAATTTACAACAATTGAGTCTAAAATACTTATTTTTTCTTCACCTGTTTTTCCAGACGCATCTGAAATCCATTTATCCAGCTTTTCATCCGGGGCCAATGGCGGCAATTTTGCACCCAAAGCTCCCGATACAGCGGCACCTGAAGCGGTCCCGCCTTGTATGATGGCTTCTGGATCGTTTGTCAGATTGGTTTTATCTGCAAACAATAACAGTAAGAATACCAATAAGCCCGTACCCAACACTAACAAGCGCATGATCTTTCCGGAAGGCTTGCTAGGATATGAATCAGTTTTACTCACGTAGGGAATGTGTCAATCAATCTAAACGGCCTTAATGTCAGAGCCTTTAACTTTGTCCACAAAAACTTTTGCGGGTTTAAAACTCGGGACGTAGTGGGCAGGAATAACTATAGACTGGTTTTTGGAGATGATACGACCGACCTTCTCTTTGCGGTGTTTCACCACAAAGCTTCCGAAGCCCCGAACATATACATTTTCTCCTCTGGAGAGCGAGTTTTTGATAACGGTAAAGAATCCTTCAAGAGAAGCAGAGACATCGGCTTTATCGATGCCGGTCTTTTGGGAAATCTCAACGATCACTTCTGCCTTTGTCACGCTGTTAGCTAATTTATTAGTTATGAAACAATTACGGTGTCACATTCGGGTTGGGAAACGATCTGCAAATTTAGCAGATTAGGTTGAACCACAAAATTTTTTTTCTGATTACCAGTGAGTTCTGTGAATTCTCCCCCCAAATAACTTTTTCACCGGGAAAATAGTTTTAATGCAAATATCCCTCCAAATCAAGAGCCAAATACCTGAAATTTTACACTGATTTTTCGCAGAATCTATTTTTAGGTCATAATTTCAAGACAAAAAGTGGAAATAGGCAACGATATTGTTTCATGGTATCAGAC
>CAYGTH010000242.1:0-10805 GCA_964352745.1 uncultured Bacteroidia bacterium | reverse complement strand
CGGCGATCGGTGCCCGGATTGAAGCAGATGAAGAACAAATTATCGTAGGGCAGGGCTTTGACCACAATTATGTATTGAATGGTGAAGCGGGCACACTTTCCCTTGCTGCGTCGGTGTATGAACCTACCAGCGGTCGGGTAATGGAAGTCCTGACTACAGAGCCAGGGGTGCAGGTATATTCGGGGAATTTCCTGGATGGATCCATCAGTAGCCGGGGTGCGACCTATGGTCGCCGTCATGCATTTTGCCTTGAGACTCAGCATTATCCTGATTCGCCAAATCAGCCGGACTTTCCTTCTGTTGTGCTGAATCCGGGAGAGACGTATGCTACCACTACCGTGTATAGGTTTTCTGTACGATAGGGGATTCCTGTGGCGGGATTACAAATCCCGCCAAGCCGTATCTTTTTTTTGCTTACTGGGATTTGTAATCCCAGTGCCCCGTCCTCACATTTATCCCAAATCTGCCAGGCTAAAAGGTAGTTTGCGAATACGCTTACCTGTCGCAGCAAATATCGCATTGCCAATTGCGGCTGCAATAGGCGGCAAGCCCGGTTCGCCTAATCCTTGTGGAGCGGCAGAACTTTGAACAAAATGAACCTCGATCGCTTTGGGTGATTCATTGAGTCGAATCATCCGGTAGCTGTCAAAATTTTTTTCTTTGGGTGCCCCATTGCCGATGGTAAGTTTCCCAAATAGTGCATGGCCCAATCCGTCAATAATCCCGCCTTCGATCTGCGTTTCGGCACCACCTGGATTGATGACGATGCCACAATCGACGACACAGGTTACCTTGTGCACGACAATTTGCCCGCTTTCAATAGAAATGTCGGCGATCTGTGCGACATAGGAACCAAAGGAGAAGTGAGCGCCAAATCCCTGAAAAACCCCTTTCGGTTTCCGCCGACCCCAGCCTGCTCTCATGGCAACCTGCTCGATGACGGCTTTATATCGATCGATGTCATATTTGAGTTCACCACCGGGAGCAGTTCGGGCTTGTTCGAGTAATTCCAGCCGGTATTGCACAGGGTCTTTGTCCAATTCATGCGCAATTTCATCGATGAAACTCTCTTCGGAAAAAGCCACAAAATTGTGGTTGGGCGCACGCCAGGCTCCGGTTGTGATATGAGATTCGTATCGATTATAATCGACCTGGAAATTGGGAACCAATCCCGCAGGAAAATTATGCTGCCGGGTACCGTTTCCTGAATTTACAGCAGCGGAACGGAGGTGCCACGCGGTGAGGTTCCCTTTCGCATCTATGCCTGCCCGGTAATTGTACAGGCCAGCGGGTCGATAAATCCCTGCCGTCATGTCATCTTCCCGGGTCCAGATTACCTGAACGGGTGATTTGACGAGGTGAGAAACCATTGCTGCATCTTCTACAAAATCAGTTCGGAGTCTGCGTCCAAATCCCCCTCCCATACGGCTCATGCCTACGGTGATATTAGCTTCAGGAATATTCAGCATATCCGAAATGGTCTTCCGCGCACGTGCAGGAGTTTGGGTGGGGCCGTAAAGTTCCGCGCTGTTTGCTTTCACATCCGCGAAAAAATTCATCGGCTCCATCGTCGCATGGGGCAAAAAGGGTGCTTCATAGGTGCTTTCGATGATCTTGTCGGCTTGTTCCAATGCCGTTGCGACTTCTCCATCTTTGCGTTTGGGCGATTCGGGGACCTGATCGATGAGTTTCAAGAAGGCGGCATCGATCTCCTCCGTATTTTCCAAATCTCCCGCGTCTTCATAGGTTAGGGTGATGAGGTCGCGCGCTTTTTTGACTTCCCAGGTGCTGGCACCTACAATAGCTACTTTATTGTCAAATTCAACAACTGCATGAATACCGGGCATTGCCTCTGCTGCACTTGCGTTAAGGGAAGTAAGTTTTTTGCCAAAGGCCGGCGGTCGTACGACCATCGCATAGCGCATGCCTTCCCGGCGGGTATCGATTCCGAATAAAGGTTTGCCACTTACAATGGCTGCATTATCGCTATTGGGGACACGGGTACCGATGATGGTGTAGTCTTTGGGGGCTTTGAACGTAACCGTTTCGGGTGCCTCCATTTTGGAGACTGCTCCTGTGAGTTCACCATAATTCAGACGCTGCCCACTGGCCTTGTGAATTACAAAACCCTTGCTTGTCGTGCAGGTTGAAGGCTCGACTTCCCATTTGCGGGAAGCTGCGATGATAAACATGTGCCGGGCGGTAGCGCCAGCGGTTCGGAGTACATCCCAACCCTTTCGAATCGAACCACTGCCCCCGGCAACCTGTCTTTCGTAGGTTTCTGTATCGAGCGGAGCTTGTTCGATCACTACTTTTTCCCATTCTACATCCAGTTCCTCTGCCACAATCATCGGCATTGAGGTTTTGATGCCTTGCCCGATTTCGGGATTAGGGGCCATGAGGGTTACGACTCCTTTATGAGAGATCTTTAAGTATCCGTTCCAGGCTTTCGTTGATTCGACAGCGAGTTCACTTGCAACTGCTTCAGTAGAAAAGAGCGTGAATCCAAATAAAATGCCCCCGCCCGCTGCGGAAGAAATTTTCAGAAAATTTCGGCGATTGAGTGATGTATTTGATTTCATTTATTTCCTCCTTTTTTAGCTGCTAATTGAACGGCTTTCCGGATACGCATATAGGTGCCACAGCGACAGAGATTGCCGGCCATTGCCTGATCTATTTCCTCGACGGTAGGAGAGGGGTTAGCTTTCAAAAAAGCGGACGCCGTCATGATTTGCCCCGCCTGGCAATAGCCACACTGGGGAACATCGGTTTCCTGCCAGGCTTCCTGAACGGGATGATCTCCGGTTTCGGATAGTCCTTCTATCGTGGTGATCGGAATACCTGCTGCCGCTGAGACCGGCAGTACACAAGATCGGACAGCACTCCCATTAAAATGAATGGTACAAGCACCACATTGTGCGATGCCACATCCGAATTTCGTGCCGACAAGGCCCAGCGTATCACGGAGAACCCATAATAGCGGCGTATCCGGGGAAACATCAACTTCCCGGATTTTGCCGTTGATGTTGAGGGAGAATTTTGACATGATGAATCAGGTTATCGAAATAGGAATAGAAGTAAATCAAAAAGCTTGATAAGAATTTGAAGATAATGAGAAATCCAGAATTGTATCCGGAATTCCGGTTTAAGCAGATGCTGTGTCAAGGTGCCTTCGCTTTGGCGAATAGGATTGGTGGATCGGAATCCGCCAATAGCCCTTGTAGGGCTAAGTGGTTACATCATATGTTAGATAAACAGGAAAAAAAAACATTAACGGATCGCCTTTGGCTACTTTTTTGATCTTTTGCCCTGCTTAAAGTGCTTTCCACAAAGCTCATTATGAGGAAACATATACCTGTTACCTTGCTTGTTTTCCTATTATCATCTACTCTTTTTCCTGGACTAAAGGCTCAGCCGATGACTTGCGGAACCGACATTTTCGCAGGAGATATCCATTACTTGCGATCGCTTGATCGACAATGGCAACAATATCGAGACGATGGAGCCATCCGAAGTGTCGGGTCTGTTAATATGGTTCCGGTTCAACTTCATATTGTCCGAACTTCAGTTGGTACCGGAGGGATCAGCGCTGCTAATTATGAGGCCGCACTTGTGCGTGCCAATGAGTTTTTTGTCGATGCAGAAATATTTTTTTATCAATGCGGCCCCATTAATTATATCGACAGCGATACCTATTATAATTTTGACACTTCTGATGAGAATGCATTACATGCTGCCCATTCTGTGACGAATGTAATCAATATTTATAGCGCGGAAAGTGTAGGCTCAGGAAGCTCGTCATATTGTGGTTATGCATATTTTCCGGGAGGGCGGGATTTGGTCATGCTGGCGAACAGCTGCACCCAAAACGGAAGCACCTTTGCGCACGAATTAGGGCATTATTTCTCATTGTACCACACCCATCAAAGCGGAGGTACGGGAAGTGAACGGGTTGATGGAAGTAATTGTGCTACGTCAGGAGATTTACTGTGTGATACGCCTGCCGACCCGACTCTCTCTTCACTCGTTGATGATGACGGGTGTATATACATCGGTTCAGGGACTGATTCTAATGGAGATGCCTATGTTCCAAGTGTGACAAATCTGATGTCTTATTCCGCCAAAGCCTGTAGGGTTACGATGACCGACGACCAGCGGGATCGCGCATTATTTGCCTTAACTAATTCCCGGAGCTATCTGAACTGTGGATCGGCGGTTAGCCTGGATGCAGGATTTGAAACGGATGTAGAAGGGACCTGTAATAATACCTTGACTGTCCAATTTTGCGATGTGTCGGAGGGTTTTCCCACTAGCTGGGCCTGGGATTTTGGGGATGGATCAGGAACTTCGACAAGCCCATTTCCTTCCTATACCTATAGTAATCCTGGAATCTATACTGTTTCGCTGACTGTAGGGGATGGGATAGGAACTGATACCGAAACCAAGACCCAATTGATTCGGGTAGGTACAGTCGGAATACCCTTTACAGAGGATTTTGAGACTGGAAATCCACTGGCAAACTTTATTCAAACCAGTTCTATGAAACAAACGGCTGTAGTCGCTACAGCAGCTGCAAAAGATGGGACCAATGGGCTTGCACTGGAAGGACCCAATTCATTTGCGAGTCCTACCTTTCAAACGCCAACCGGGGCTACAGCATTTGGAGCCTTATGGAATCCTTATTACAAAACGCTGCTAGCGCTTTGCGTAGATGCTACTGGTCGAACAAATCTTGACCTGGATTTTGATCTTCGACAATTAAATTTCGCGAACAGTAATTATACAAACTTCAGGGTATTGGTAAATGGTACCCAGATTGGAAGTGTGTATCAATCTAGTGCTGCCGAAGCCTGGCAAGCTATCAGTATGGATTTGTCTGCCTATGATGGGACTGTATTTACCCTCGCATTCGAAGGGAGCCATAAATACAGTGCTGATTACAATACTGTTGGAGCGGGGAATGCTTCCTTTATTGACAACATTGCCTTGAGTGGGGATGTTTCGCTTCCGGTTGAATATGCTGATTTTGAAGCTAAGCCTAAAGATCTCCATGTTATGTTGGATTGGGCTACCCGCTCAGAGCTCAATAATGACCGGTTTGAGGTGATGCGGAGTATAGAAGGAAATACCTGGGAGAAAATAGGAGAAATAACAGGAGCAGGGACTTCACAAGATCTGAACACGTATCAGTTTTCAGATTGGAATGCTGCCCTGCTCAATTCTGAAAAGCTGTACTATCAATTGCGTCAAGTTGATTTAGATGGAAATATAGAAGACTCTGATGTGCGGAGCATTCGCTTTGAAGGAAGGAATGCGATTCGCCTTTTCCCAAATCCAACGGAAACGGGTTCTGTACACATCGTATTGGAATCTGCCCATGACGGCCCCCTTCCGGTTACAGTATTTAATTCTAATGGTCAGCAGTTGATGAACAAGGAACTGGGGATATCTGGAGTTTCGGCAAGCGCTTTTACGCTTGATTTAAGCCCCCTTCCCACAGGTTTGTACCTGGTGCGCCTGAACCTGCCAGATAGAACTTTCGTTCGGAAGGTCCGACGAGAATAGCCTAATAATAGTCGATGGTTTCCATATGCAAATTCCCCCCGTCTGAACCCTGGCAGACAGGGGGAAATGTATAATTCGCTTCTTATTCAGAACTTTGTTTGGATATATACCAGCACTTCTTTAGGGATCCGGTTAATTACCTTTAAGGTATGGGGCTTATAGTGTTGCACAACGATCTGATCAACTTTTATTTCCTGGATTTTGTCTAAAGGAATACGGGGTATTTCATCCTGTTTTTCTCCCCCATCGACAATAAACCATTTCTCCTGTGCATCAAATTGGTTATTAAATAATTCGATTTTGCTCCAGATAGATTCATCGATATCAGTGTGAATGGCCACTACTCCCGATTTCTTTTTCCATCCATTTTTTTCTAACTTAAGTATTGCCTCACGCTTGATTCTTTGTAGTGATGACTCCAGTTGGGGATAATAGGCTTCCAATGCCGCTTTATTCGTTTCCAGCCCTGCAGCCAGAATGGTCATCTCGTCATAATTTTTGATTATTTGTTCCAGAGCCACCTCTCGTAATCCACGGGTAGAATAGAGTTTTCGGCCCTTGAAACTCATAAACATAGGGATAAAGGGGACATTGGAATCAAAGGAATTGAAAGGATTTTTGATATACGCGGTACCTGTAATATAATCCTCTCCGGACCTGAATCCGGCAGCGATTGAGGTGATTTTGTTATCAAAATCATATTCCAAATTGTCAATAGTCAGTTCCTGGTTATGTTTCAGTTCTGCAAATTCCTGTTTCAACTGTTCCAATTCCTCCGGAGTAGCATCTTCCGTAATGATAATAGCTAAATCAATAGGCTTATCCTGTGCTTGGTTTATTTCAAAATCAGGAATGACCGGCGCATTGAAAAACGAAAACAGGGGCATCGCGACCAGCCAGGTTAGATAAGACCAACGAGCTCGTTTGGATGATCTTTTTGTATTCATCATGGTAATTCGTTTTTGCAGTAAAGATTGGTTGTACCTGGTGCCTAGCCGTCCTTTCCATTCGGGCAGGCTAATGGCGAGTAATTGATACATATAGTTCTTCTTGAGCACGCCTGCTTCCAGCATGACTTGATCTGTCAGGAATTCGAGGTTGGTTTCGACTGCGCGTTTGTATAGCCAGGCAAAGGGATTGAACCAGAGCAAGACGATGAGCGTTTCCGTCAGGAGAATATCGTAGCTGTGTTTTTGTTGAATATGGATTTTTTCATGACGGATGATTTGTGATACTGCTTCCGCATCGAGTCCCTGTTTTGATAGGAATATTTGCTTAAAAAAGGAAAAGGGGCCAATGGGGTCTCTGCACCAAACTAAGCGGTATTCAGGATGATCTTCGAATCGGACTGCCTGGCGCTCCAGTTTGATCAGCGAAAGAAACTGTAGCAGCAACCGCGCACTGAAAAATAGCAACCCCATCCCATACATGCCCACCAACAGGAAATAGGGATTGAATGCGGAAGAAGGAGTTGACGTAATATGGGGGAGGGAATCTGCTTCGGATAATTCCTTCTGGTTTGCTGGTGGGTTTGTGGGTTTGATCGGAAGTGGCACAACTGAGAATTCCTGGGCAAAAGGATGCCATGCCTGCGGAAGCTGAACGGCTGGCAATAAAAGGACAAGCCCGATTTGGAGCAACAGTACCCAACGGTTGAGTTGGAAATGAGTATGTTTTCTCAACAGCAGATGATAAAACAAATATCCGCTTGCTAGTACAAGGCTACTCTTTAGCAGGTATATGAGAATTTCTGTAATCATGGTTCGGTATCTTGAATCTCTTCGAGAATCCGCTCCAATTCTTCAGGCGAAATTTTTTTCTCCCGGGCGAAAAAGCTTACCATGTTTTGATAGGAATTATCAAAATAATGATTGAGCAAATGCTTTAGAGACCTTTCTTTATAATCCTCCTTATTGACCAAGGGAAAATACCGGTGCGTATTCCCAAACCGCTCATGTCCTATAAAACCCAATGATTCCAATCGCCGAATGAGCGTTGAGATGGTATTATAATGTGGCTTGGGCTTGGGAAGTTGTTCGATAATTTCTTTTACAAAAGCCTGTTTCAGGCTCCACAATACCTGCATAACTTCTTCTTCTTTCGACGTGAGTTTTCGCATATAAATAGATGGCTGGTATGACAGGACATTTATTAATTCAATGATGGTAATTCGTTCAGCTTTTTATTGAGGGCTTCTCCCCTAAGGTTTCGACCGATAATGATTCCTTTTCTGTCAATTAGGAAATTATCAGGGATTCCTCTTATTCCATAGATCAAAGCTGCCTGGTTTCCCTGTCCCTTCAAATCGGAAGCCTGAAGCCAGGGTAATCCATCTTTTTCAATCGCCTGGAGCCAGTACTCTTTTTTCGTGTCTTGAGAAACTGCAAAAATTTCAAATCCTTGGGGATGGTAGGTTTGAAAGGTTTTGACAAGGTTGGGGTTTTCCATTCTGCAGGGGCCGCAGCCTGAAGCCCAAAACTCCAACAGCACTACTTTTCCCTTAAAGTCAGATAGCTTTGCCGTATTTCCTTCAGCAGTTTCCATTTCAAAGTCAACAAATGGATCTCCTATCCTGGGGTTTTTGTTCAAGCGGATATAGTTCGCAATTCGCTGTCCATATTCCGTTTCTTGTATTTCCGGGGAGAAATTGCCATAAAGCTCCTGGCTTGTTTCCTTCCCCCAGCTAGTCGAATGAACAGCCAGTATATACGCACTGACGATGCTGTTGTGATGTTCTGCTATAAATTCTTTTTTCAGCTTCATTTTGTCTCTTCGGGAAACAGTGTCTATTCTCCCCATTAATTCCTGGGACAAATTTTCCGTTTCAGAGCCAGTTACAATTGCATGTCGGAAGTCCGTTGAGCTTGCATCGAAAGTCATAGGCCTGTTTTCTATCCATAGAAACCGGTATTCTGAAAAATCTTTTTTATGCAAAACAACTTGCGCTGGATATTGATCTAAAGAAGTCTGAAACCTAAAGCCGTTATCTTCAACCACAGCTGAATCAATGACGACTTCCTGATACCTCAATAGTAACATGGTTCCATCAGGTAATCCATGTGTAGTTCCTGTTAAGGTAAAATCCGAGCCATCCTGTAGGCCAAAACTTGAGAGGATAAAGAGGACCGATAAGAATGGAATTAGCTTTTTCATTTTTCTGGTATTAGATAAATGGGCAGTATCTGGATGAGTGATTTTGTCTGCTAAGCGAGGATATAAATTAAGGTAAAACTATTACGGAAGTTATGCAACTATTTGAGTAGTTATTTAACTGTATAGGTAGTTATTTGTGAATAGTTTATTCCCAATAAATGCGACGGAAATAGCCAGATGCAAATTCTCCCTGCCTGAACACTGTCAGGCAGGGGGAATTTGTTTATAGAATCATGATGGGAATAAGTAAGTCGAAAACAACACGATGGACCTCTTTTTTCTTTCTTCTTCTCTCTTAGAGATTGAAAAAGAATAATTTCTCCGTTTTCATCTTAAGAACAAAGTTCGTCATTCCGTGGAAATTTCATTGCGCAGCTTTGAAATTTAACCCGGAATCTACTATCAATATATCTGAGGCTCGATGTTGAGAAGGGAGATTCCGGATCGGAGGGCGAAGCTGCGCAACGCCATCCGTCCGGAATGAACGATTAAAATCGGTAAGTTATTCTTTGTCTTTCCCTCAATGTGCGTTTTCCGAATTATCCTTTGAGCCTCTTGGAATCCGAATATCTTCCACTAACTGTTGAATGTCCTTGGGTGGTGGAGGGGTTAACCTTGAGACGCCTAAGGTAATTGCCAGATTGATCAACATGCCTAAGGTCCCGATCCCTTCGGGAGAAATTCCAAACCACCAGTTTTCGGGGAGGTTGAGTTCCGGGTTTGCGAGCTTGAAATAGATGATGTAACTGGCGGTGAATACAATGCCGATTACCATACCTGCTACTGCACCCTGTCGATTAGTACGTTTATCAAATATGCCCAACAAAATTGCCGGGAAGAAGGAGGAAGCTGCCAGGCCAAAGGCAAAAGCCACAACCTGCGCCACAAAGCCAGGGGGATTCATCCCTGCGAGCCCTGCCCCGACGACCGCAACTCCCGCAGCGATTCGCGCATACATGAGTTCCTGTTTGTCGGAGATATTGGGCATGAAAGTCTTTTTGAGCAGGTCATGCGAAATGGAAGTCGAGATCACCAGTAGCAATCCCGCGGCGGTAGAAAGCGCCGCAGCGAGCCCGCCTGCTACCACGAGGGCAATCACCCAATTGGGGAGTTTAGCGATCTCTGGAAGGGCCAATACCATGATGTCCTTGTCAGGTTTAAATTCATTGCCTTTCCATCCTTTTTCGGCAGCAATAGCAGCATATTCGGGGTTCTGGTCATTGTAATACTGGATTTTTCCATCGCCGTTTTTGTCTTCGTATTCGATGAGATCAACTTCCAGCCAATTGCCTATCCAGTCAGGAGCACTTTCTACGGGCACACCGGTCAATTCTGGTCCCATTACAGAGTCAATCATATTGCTACGGGTAAATGCTGCAATGGCGGGGGCAGTCGTATAGAGCAGTGCGATGAATACGAGCGCATACCCCGCTGATTTACGGGCATCGCTGACTTTGGGAACTGTAAAAAAGCGAACAATCACGTGGGGTAAACCCGCTGTTCCCAGCATCAAGGCTGCCGTAATGAAAAAGATGTCAACCGTAGATTTGGTGCCGGAGGTATATTCCACAAAGCCCAGATCTGTATTGAGTTGATTGAGCTTTTCAAGTAGGGAAATGCCTTCTCCTTTAAAGTCGCCCAAAAATCCCAGCTGCGGAATTGCATTGCCGGTAATCTGGATGGAGATAAAAATGGCCGGAACCATATAGGCAAAAATCAGTACGCAATATTGTGCAACCTGCGTATAGGTAATGCCTTTCATGCCCCCGAGTACTGCATAGAAAAATACAATGCCGATTCCGATCAGAATCCCTACTTCAAATTTTACTTCCAGGAAAGTGGAGAAGGCAATACCCACCCCTTTCATCTGACCCACTACATAGGTAAAGGAGACAAATAAGGCACAAAGAACTGCCACGAGGCGCGCCCAGTTGATCGGCGCATTGGGGTCCTTTCCGTGGTAGCGGGCACCGATAAAATCCGGCACCGTAAACTCTCCGAATTTTCGGAGATAGGGCGCAAGCAGGAGAGCCAGCAAGACATAGCCGCCAGTCCAGCCCATGAGGTACACACCGCCATCATAGCCC
>CAYGTH010000241.1:0-10811 GCA_964352745.1 uncultured Bacteroidia bacterium | reverse complement strand
TAGTGTCCTAAGTGCCTGAGTGGTTTCTCTTTGTGGATTTTTGGCCTACACCCCTTCTTATTTTGTGAAATCTGCTTCCCAGGTACCTTACTAAAACAACCGAAGGACTGTAAAGAGTCTTTCGGTTGTTATGGCTTTGAAGAAAAATGCCTCAGAAGTTCAGGATGCATAACTGCTTCCTTATCGCTCAATACGCATGTTTTCTACATGCAATACGAGGCTTTCTTTTTCTTGGAATTCGACATCAAAAAATGTCTCCTCATTAATGGAAACAGGAGGTTCCGATGATTGCTCCAGGAAATTTACGAAGTTGATTACTTCCTGTTGCAGGGTCGGCGGCAAAGCTTGAATTTTAGCAAGTAGATTGCGACTATTCAAATCCATATACCAAACATACGATTAATTTGTACTAAAAATTGTCTTTTTGAATAAGCTGGATGTTAATATTTAGGAAGATTTTTTCGGTGTAAAGCGCTTCATTATCAGTTGATTAAGCTCATGTCGGAAAGTGGGAACTGACTTGATCCAAATGCTGAACGGTTTGGTAACTGGGATGATCTGTTATTTGGAATGCGTTAACTGTTTGAAGTATGTTGACGGAAAATATGCTTGATCCCCCCATTTTTTTACCTGCTAAGGTGAGATTTTGTGGGTATGAAATGTAAGATATGTTAGCGAATTGTCATGCGCGCATCTAAACTGATCGGGTTTCCCGCAAGTGACTCCATCCGGGATATTGAATCCAAACCTGGGAAGTGTTCTTCACGCCCTATCAAAGGGATAGATTAATTCAATAATTTGAGGTGATTCTGTACCTTTGTACGCTTAACACGAGACTATATGAAAATTATCATTGCCGGAGCTGGAGAAGTGGGGTTTCAGTTAGCAAAAATGCTGGCGGATGAAGAGCATGACATTATCTTGATTGATATGCTTGCAGAGCGATTGAGCCATGCAGAGTCCCATATAGATGTGGGAACGATTCGAGGCAATTCTATTTCTATCAAATTACTTGAGGAAGCTGGGGTGAATGGAGCCGATTTATTGATAGCAGCAACTTCTTCCGAAGAAACCAACATTACTACGGCGATAATCGGGAAGCATCTCGGGGCAAAGCGAACCATTGCGCGGATCAGTAATCCTGAGTTTCAGCAGGAAAATGAAAAACTCGATTTACAAGAGTTGGGGATAGATGCGATGGTTTTTCCAGAAGATCTGGCAGCAAAAGAGATTTACCGCCTCATGCAGCGCTCTGTTGTTACGGATTCCTTCGAATTTGGAGATGGGCAGCTCACATTGACAGGGATTATTCTGGAAGGCGTAGCACCTATTTTGGAAAAAAGCCTCAAAGAATTGGTAGTCTCAATGCCGGGTTTACCATTTACAGTTGTTGCGATTCATCGGGGCAACAAGACGATTATTCCTCGTGGAGATACACGATTTCGGCCCTACGATCATGTGTATTTTATCAGCCATCCGGACCGAATTGATGACATCATTCATCTGACGGGTAAATCTCCGGTAAAGATCAAGAATATCATGATTCTGGGCGGGAGTCTCATTGGAAGATTATTCGCCTTGATGGCCCAGTCTGAATACAACATTAAGTTGATTGATGCAGATCGGGATAAATGCTATTCCCTCGCAGATGAACTCTCTGAATCGTTGGTCTTGCATGGAGATGGGAATAATGTGGAACTTCTGGAAGAAGAAGGAATCTCGGAAATGGATGCTTTCCTGGCCGTAACGGGTAATTCTGAGACCAATATCATTTCTTCCCTCGTTGCCCGCAACCATGGGGTAAAACGTACAATTGCTCTGGTGGAGAATATCGATTATATCAGCCTGTCCCAAAATATCGGTATCGATACGCTGATCAATAAAAAACTAATTGCCGTCAATAATATTTTCCGCTTTGTTCGTGAAGGACAAGTGGAAGCCCTTACCAGCCTTCATGGCGTAGAATCTGAGATTCTGGAATATTCGGTACAGTCTGGCTGTAGAATCACCAAAGCGCCCATTCGGAAGCTGGATTTCCCACGAGATGCGGTAATCGCCGGGGTGATCAGAGGTTCCGAAAGCTATACGGCTTCTGGCGACCTACAGATCCAGGATGGAGATCATGTGGTGGTATTTACCCTGATGTCAGCGATTCATAAGGTAGAGCAGTTTTTTAAATAGAGATTCTTGGATAGTAAGATAGATTTAAGTAGTGAGTATTAAGACGGAGTGCTACCGATTTTCAAATAGGAAGAATCTTGCATCTTTATACTAAAATCGATCTACTTACTTATTCTATTAAGAGTTTGTCAAAGTGACGGATTCCACCGCTTGTCAATTCATACACATACAGGCCGGGAGATAGACCCTCCAGCGAAATCGCCTCTATCATAGATCCCTCGGAATCCCATTTATGGCTAAGGCAGACTTTACCGGAAAGGTCATACAGGTGGAGACGAATCGTTGCCGAACCTGTTATGTCTGCCTCGACTATGAGCGTTTCGCGAGCGGGATTGGGGTACAAACGCAATTTTTCCTGAACTTCCAGATTAATTTCCACAATGGAAGAATATTCATAGGCTCCTCCGGATTTCATGTGCCCGATTCTGTAGGCATTTTTTCCACGTTGGGGGTGTTTGTCCAGAAATTGAAATTGGTTGGTTCCTGTAATTTCCCCTATCTGCCCAATGGATTCCCATTCAGTGGAATGTGGAGTGGTGCGCTCAATATCAAACCACTCAGAAGATTCCGAAGCTTCCAGTTTCCAGTCCAGGGCGATATGATTGGCCTCTTGTCGCGCTTGCAAACTGATGGGATTCGCATCGAGTACCACCCCGTCTATTTCGATATTGTCGATTTGGACGCCGTCGTTTGCACTGCTCTGAGCACCGAATTTGAATCGAATCCTGACATCGCTGTTTCCAAACAAAAAGTTAAGCATATACGTGGGGCGAAAGACCGTAAAAGCAGATTGGCGAAATCCGGGTTCACCATCCAAGCCTGCAAGAGAAGCGTCTGTGTACCAATTCGTTGCATTGGCATCTCCTACTGAGCCCATGACCGTCCAGGAGCTGCCGCCATCGGTAGAGTATTCTATATTGAATCCGGCATCTGTCCCACATACTGCCCGGTAATCAAATTCTAGTATGTAGTCATGGGTAGGCGAAGCGAGGTTAATGGGGGGAAGCTCTAATGCATATCGGCTGTTAAATCCATGATTGCCGGTAAGGATTGTATTCCAGCTGTAGGAACCTCCAATTGTTGCGTTTCCACCGTTGAAATTGCCAGAAGAACTGGCCCCGCGCTCCCAGCCTTCGTAGCACCCTGCTATCGAATAGGCATAATAATTACCGTCATCCAATTCAAAATCCTCTGTGTAGGGTAGCGTCGGAGATGTACCAACTACAATGGTCTTGGTGGTCGTAAGAGCGGGATTCCCATTGATGGTAAGTTTTGCTGTGTAGGTGCCCGCTGATGGGTAAGTGTAGGTAGCGTTTTGACTTGTAGCATCTGTGGAGCCATTATTGTCAAAATCCCAGGCCCATGAACTGGCGAGAATGGACCCGTCAGTAAAGGAAAGGGCGGACAGATCCGAAAACCAGACGGTGCGGACTTCCATGATTGCTTCAGCGGTATTCGTTAGTTTCCAGCCCATGTCTTCAAATAGGCCACGGGTAATGTCGCCGGGGTCGTGAATTGCTTCCGCTGTGCCAATCGCATGTGTCATGAGTGAATGTGCATTTCCGGCTGGAAACGTAGCATCATCCCAATGTGAAAAGCTGGAACCCGAATCCCAGGTTCCGGGTAAATACAGTTTCACGTTTGCAGAACCGTTGGCTGTCGCGGCTGTTGGGGCAGATGAAAATAAGTTATCACTTGTTAACTGTGTGCCGAGTGCAGCAGATGGATTAGCAAAGGAGGTGATGGCTGCGCTGGATCCATTTACGACAAACCGATCGTATGCCTTTGGGTAACTACTTCCACCAAGTCCCAGGGAACCAGCTCCCCCGCTTTCAGATGCTGAACCACTAAACCCCAGCCCGTGTCCTAATTCATGGAGGACAACCGTTACAAAGTCGTATTGCCCGGAAGGGGTTGCCCCATCTGTTCCGTAATACCAACTAGCAGAGCTGCTAAAGGAGGCGGTAATGTCTGAGCTTGAAATTGAAAGATCGCAGCCTGCAAGGCTATTAGCCAGAGCGGAAGGGTAATATGTATTGGCTACGGGCGCATTGGTGAAATCCGTATATACATAAGTGGCACCAGCCGATCCCAAAACCCCCCCTCCCAATGCGCTAAAAGAAGCCTCAACCTCTATAGGTACGGCTGAAGTCAATTGGGCTGCCCATATATCTACCGCATATTGAAAGGCTGCTTGCGCGCTTGCCGTAAAACCTGTGTAGGTAACATTGATGGTTGCACCGCCTCCATTGGCCCGTTGGCTGGAATTGTAATTGAATTCTGGAGAGCGACGGACCATTGTATTCATATCTTGTGGGATACCAATGAGGGTGTCCATTATGCCGGGGCGCATTTTTTGAGCCCTAAGCATTGGGCTTATAGCCATTAATATGCAAAGCATGAATGCAGGATATAGCTTCATGAGGTATATATAAATCGATTTTGGTAAAATTAATATTTGTGAAAAATATAAATCATGTTGAATATAAATTTGTATATCCATCGTAATTGTTTACACGTGTAAGACCTGTTTGAACTATTCCCATTTAATTGAGTTTTAAAAAAGCTGCGTTTATGTTTATCAACTCAGGCTATTGGGGAAAACTATTCGTTATTTTTGTAGTTATATCCAATTAATATCAATCCTTATGCGGCAAATCGGTTGCATCCTGTTTTTATCCTTGATAGTTACCACTATGTCCGGCCAGGTTCCTGAAGTTCAAAATGCCCGAAAATTGATTTATGCAGGCTATACTTCCGGAAATACAATAATCTGGGAAAGGGGATTGGACCAACTGCGTACTTATTGTGCAGTTCATCCGGAAGATGCTACTGCTCAATACGAACTGGCTCTTGGCGAATATGGACTGATTGGTAGCCGGCTCGCAGAAGAGGAATCTGAGATTTTGGAGGAGGTGAAGGCATTGCAGGATCGGGTAGGGGATATGCTGAAAAAACGACCCGAATGGTCCGAGGCACAGGCACTCATGGGAGGCTTGTATGGCATGCGGGTAAATCTTAGCCCGGCTGCGACCATGCTCTATGGCCCCAAAAGCGTGAAGTATATTGATAAGGCAATAGAAACAGATGATCAATGTCCAGCGGCATGGATAGAAAAAGGGAATGCCAAATACCATGCACCCTACATATTCGGAGGTAGCGTAGAAAAATCAATTGAATGTTATCAAAAGGCCATCGCTAACTTTGAAGCCCGGCCCGCTACACTTAAAAATAGCTGGATGTATTTGTATGCGATTGCCTGGCTGGGAATTGCTTATGATACCAACGATCAGCCGGAAAAGGCGCGGACTGCCTTTCAAAAAGCATTGCGAATCGAGCCTCAATTCCGATGGGTTCAGCAAGAACTTCTTCCCGGATTAGCTAAAAAGGACTGAGAGATTGAGAGTCAATCGCTTTTCAGAAGGAAAATTGGAGGGAAATCTTATCTTGCAAATATGGAAGAGCCCAGGACTACCGCCCCCTCCAGGAATTATCGGGACATGAGCCCGGATGAATTGGCAGATGCCATTGAGAAAAATAAGAAAATATTTGATGAGCATTTCGATTTGCCTTTTGCGCGAAGCCTGACGCATGAGGTGATGCGATTTCTGGATTTGTATTTTCGCCCGATTTATATTGGCTTTGATAAAATGCCAGACAGGAGCGATTCCGATCATCCCCTGATCTTTGCAATGAATCACTCTGGAATGGCCTTCCCCTGGGATGGGATCGTCTTCGCAGCAGGCCTGATGAATCGCAGCGGATACGATATGCAGAAAGCCTTGCGGCCGCTGGCTGCGCCTATGCTTTCTGCCTCAACCCTCATGAATCCCTTTTTACTCAAGGATATTTGGAAGCGAGTGGGTGCAGTAGACGCGACCGGTATTAACTTCGAGACGATGATGCACTATCCGGATTCTCATATCCTTATTTATCCGGAAGGGGTGCCTGGAATTGGGAAAGGGTTTAACCGAAAATACCAACTGCAGACCTTTTCTACTTCGATGATCCGCATGTCGATTAAGTATCAAACAGACATAGTCAGTTGCTTGTGTGTTAATGGAGAATACATTAACCCTTACAGTTATAGTATCAGGCCTATCGATAAACTATTTCAAAAGATCGGCATCCCTTTTCTGCCTGTGAGTGTGCTCACCTTATTAATTTTGGTTCAGCCCTGGATGTTTTATTATGCCTGGCCTTCTCGTCTTACCTATTTGTTTGGTAAACGGTATAAACCCTATGAGATGACTCAGGGGAGAAAGTTGGAAGAATTGAGCCAGGAGGAAATTCGGGAGATTCGAGATCAGGTACAAGCGGGCATGCAGGAAGAATTGAATACAGGAGTGAAGGAATATGGAAAGCGGCCTTATGATTGGAAAAGCCTGTTTCGGAACCTCGCCAGGAATTGGCGGGAATTGCCGTATTGGATTCCACCAGGCTGGCCGGCTTTGTTTTCCGAATATGATCGCCGCTATTACAAAGACAAAGAATTACCCACCCGAATTACGAGGGGATGGTTTACTTTCTGGAAAATAGTTTGGCGGAATCCGATCATTCTGGCCTATTTTATCCCCATATTGGGGTGGATTCCTCTGGCATGGCGAGGATTGAAAGGCCGCAAAAAAGTAAAAGCATGGGAAGGCTCAAAGAGTTAAGTAAATTGTCTTTTCTCTAATATCTAAAATCTTTCTTCTCTCCTTCATATGATTGTATTAAATAGCCATATATATGAGCCGGGTGCTCCCGAGATTACCTTATTGAACCGCTCCTTTAAATATGGAGATGGTCTCTTTGAGACGATTCGGGTGTATCGGGGAAAGGCTTTGTTTGTGGAGGATCATATGGATCGATTGATTGGGGGAATGCAGTATTTGCGGTACCAATTTGACGCAGGCCAATGGCGGGATAAAATGAGGGCTGAAATCAATCGAATCATTCTTCTCAATAAGATTACGGAACATGGAAGAGTTCGTCTTCAGGTATATCGATCAGGAGCTGGCGCCTATCAACCCGTTTCCCGAGAGCCATTCTATGTCGTAGAGGGTTTTTCTCTGAAGTCTGATTTTTATGACTCCGATGTGAGCCTGAGCCTGACCGATTTTGTGGATATTCCCCTGGCTTTTACTGGAATCTCCCGATTTAAAACCGCAAATAGCCTCCCCTATATTCTGGCTGCGATTCACGCAGAAGAAAAGGGATTTGATGAAGCATTTTTGTATTGCGATGGCTGTATCTCCGAAGCATCAGCATACAATGTATTCCTGGTTAGGCAAAAAAAGATCATAACTCCGCCGCTGACTTCTGCTTGTTTGGATGGAGTGATGCGTAAGCAGGTGATCCGCTTATGCGAGGAATTGAAAATCCCAATTAAAGAAAAGCGACTTACGCCTAAATCCCTGTTACAAGCGGATGAAGTCTTTTTAACCAATAGTGTGCGGGGTATTATTCCGGTAAACCGATATCGGGATCGTCTCTTTGACCCGGAATCCAATACGCTTATCCCTTTTCTGCAAAACTGTCTGTTACAATCTATTCGGCTCAAAGCGGGTTTCTAGTACGAAAAGTGTACATTTACCTCCAAAGTGACCCGATGAGTAAAAAGAATAAGCGAAATAAGGGAATCGTCTATTCGACTGATCCTAACTATGGCTTTGACGATGAGCAGGAGGAGATTGAAACCCTGGCTCCAGAGAAACAGGTGCTGCGTATTCGTCTGGATCGACTGAAAGGCAACAAACGTGCTACCATTATCTGGGATTTTGAAGGAGCAGATGAAGACTTGAAGGAGTTGGGGAAACGCTTAAAAGATAAGTGTGGATGTGGCGGAACCGTTAAAAATGGGGAAATTCTCCTTCAGGGAGATTTTCGGGATCGGGTTAAAACAGAATTGTCGGGCTGGGGATATCGATTCAAGATGGTGGGCGGATGATGGATGATGAGAAAAGATTCATGTCTTTTGTCTGGCGTCTGTAATCTGTCTTCCTCTGTAATGAGTTGATAAAAATAAAACAGGTATATAGTTGAATAAATTTTGAGGTATATGGATTTGAGTTAGGGTACTAATTGGTATCACAATACGCTCTTTTTCCTAATATCTGTATATCGATTGTCTTGTGTAACCCATTATTTACGCACTTTCAGATTCCCGCTACCTAACATAATCCTTGCTTATGATTCCAATGCTACCCCTGGCTTCTCGAAAAGTCCTGATGTGTATGATGCTTTTTATTGGCATATGCTCACACACTCAGGCCCAGTTGATTGTCAATACTGGCTCTCCCTACCAGCAATATGTTTCTAGTCTGATTGGAACAGGGATCAATGTCCTGGATATCGATATCGATTGCGATACGATTTTGCCTCAAATGGGGGAATTTAACGGTGCTGCTACCAATCTCGGCCTTGCAAATGGAACGATTTTGTCAAGTGGCGGAGTGGATGATGCCTCAAATAACGGAGCCTTCTTTGCCAGTACCGGACAGAATCTACCCGGTGATCCAAATCTCGATCAGCAACCGGGGGTATTAGGAACAGAAGATGCATGCGCAATTACCATCCAATTTGTCCCTTTTTGTGATACGATTTCTATTCGCTATGTATTTGGTTCTGAGGAGTACCCCGAATTTGCCCCACCCAACTCCAGCGCATTTAATGATTACTTTGCCTTTTTTATTTCGGGTCCGGGAGTGGGGACGAATGTAAATGTGGCGGTACTGCCTGGCACAACTACGCCGGTAAGTATTAATAATGTGAATGCGGTTACCAATAATCAGTACTATGTCGATAATCAGACCGGTATAGATATCGCTTATGACGGCTTTACGACGGTCCTGGAAGCTAAAACCTATGTGCAGCCTTGTGATACTTATACGGTCAAACTCGTTGTCGCTGATGACGGAGATGATATCTACGATTCTGCTGTATTCCTCGAAGCGGGAGGTATCTCCTGTATCGGTAACCCGCCGCCTTCTGCAACTGTAGGAAATACCTTCAACCCCCTTTCTCCGGTAGCAGTGGAGGAATGTGTGGATGGATATTTTACTTTCTTTAACAATGGAGATACTTCGGTTAACCTGACAATAGATTTCAATATTTTCGGAACAGCAACCAATGGAGTCGATTACAATCCCATTCCCAATTCGATTACGATCCCAGCCGGGCAGGATTCTATTAATTTGATTGTATCACCTATTTCAGATGGTTTGTTGGAAGGGCCGGAAACCATTCAGTTGGTGATTTTTGATACCCTCTGCGCAAATGCCTTTACGGATACGGTTACCCTGACGATTGAAGACCCATTTGTAATTGATGCAGGCCCGGATCAAATAACCTGTTCAGGTGAACCGGTTGAATTAGGAGGTCCAGCCATTCCCGGAGTTACCTACACCTGGGGCCCAAATGTAGGATTGGATAGCCTGGGCGTTGCAAACCCTGATTTCTCACTGATAATTCCCCCTTCGGCACCGCCACAGATTTATCCGTTTACGGCGACTGGGGTAAGTATAAATGGATGTGTGGATACGGATGAGGTTGCAGTTACTGTAGTCGCACCACCTAGTGCGACCTTCACGATGCCTCAATCGGTATGTGAAAACGAAATCGCCAATATTCTTTATTTGGGAGGCGCGCCCCCTAATTCCAGCTATACCTGGAACTTTCCGCCTGGAACGCAGATTCTTTCCGGGGCTGGCGCAGGGCCCTATCAGGTAGTTTGGCCGATTGCTGGAACGCAAACCGTAACCCTCCAGGTAGAAACACAGGGCTGTTTTTCAGATGTGGTCAGTCAATCTGTTTTAGTCAGGCCAATCCCTGCTTCTGCATTTTCCGCAACCAGCCCCGTGTGTGTAGGGGAGGCAAGTGTGCTTACCTATACCGGAACTGCAGGCCCGGGAGCTACCTATATGTATGACCTCGATGGGGGAGTAGGAACGGGGGGAGCAGGAAGCTTTCCCGTAACATGGGCCACACCAGGATTGAAAGAAATTTCACTGACAGTTATAGAAAGTGGCTGCGTATCACCCGTTACGACCATTCAGGTACAAGTCTATGAAATTCCTACGAACACCTTTAGCGCGCCAGTCTCGGTTTGTTCAGGAGATACCGCTCAGGTAGTGTATCAGGGGAGCGCGCCGTTTACGGCCGCTTTTATCTGGGATTTTGATGGCGCGATTATAGCGAGCGGGAGTGGCCCCGGTCCTTACAAACTAGTTTGGCCTACAGGGGGAACCCGGACGATCTGTTTACAAGTCCAGGAAAATGGCTGCCTGTCTCCACTGGCGTGTCAGCCTGTAACCGTATTCTCGAAACCCAATGCGGGAATTGCCTTTGTTCCGGACCAATGTCTGACAGGAAACACCTTTAACTTTGTTTCGACAGGAGATGCAAATGTAGACACCTACGAATGGAACTTTGGAAGCGGAGCGAATCCCGGTACCAGTACGGCTGCCAGTCCTCCTTCGGTTGCTTATATTGATCCCGGCATGAAAACAGTTTCGTTGGTTGTAACGCGAGACGGATGCGAAAGTGATAGCGCGACAATCAGCTTTGAAGTGGTTGAAGAACCAGAAGCAAATTTCAGCGCCAGTACGGCTTCCATTTGTTCGGATAGCTGTATCACCTTTCTGTAC
>CAYGTH010000240.1:2878-10961 GCA_964352745.1 uncultured Bacteroidia bacterium | reverse complement strand
TCATAAGGCAAATATATAAAATAAGGAGAGGCGGGAACCAGAGGCATAAGATTGGAAGTAACTCTCCCTACTTCCTAACGGCTTTAACTTCTCTTAACAAGGCTGCAATGGCCGATTCCCGGGAAATAAATGCGCAGTTGCCATAGCCCCGACGCGCCAATACATGCAGGTTGATGATTTTATATTCGGGCAGTTTCCCAAAATAAAAAACACTCAAAGGAATCTCACCACTGCCATATTCATCTGTTAACTCATGGAGTTCGGGAATTTCAAAACCTCCGTCGGTCGCCAAAATGATCCGATTATTCCCTTCACTTACAAAGTTTCTTCTGGCCAGTCCGTATGCGACTTTGAGCGCCTTAAAGGTCTCTGTACTTCCAGAAGACTGGAGATTCTTGATGGTATTCACGATCGAATCTCTATAGGTTGCCGAAACACCGTCGAGTTCAATGGCAGGATTTCCGGAATAAGTAATGATTGAAATTCGGTCTTCGGGGCGCATGTAGTCGAGCAGGCGAACAAATGCCTGCTGAAGGAGGGGAAGCTTTTCGGAATGCCGCATGGAGGCCGATACATCGAGGAGAAAGATGAGGTTATTTTCGGCATATCCAGACAGATTATAGGAAGCATCATCGAGCGACTGGCTTAGGGAATCCAGTTTTGCTTCATGATAGGCTACATATTCTTTATTGTCCGATTCAAATTGATAAAAAGTCCCACCGGGATTGGCCCGGGGTTTCCCTTGTGCCCAGTTTTCACGCTCTCGGGCACGAAATAAAAGCCAAAGGCCTCCTTTTGCAACTCCCCCTTCATTGTCGTGGTTTCCGCTTACTGCCAAATAATCGACTCCTTCGCTATGCAATCTCCCGATATGCTCTATATCGAGGGCCCATTCGTATTTCGCACTAAATTCTCCTTTAAAATTCGGGCACCCCTCGCAGATTTTATGATGATCGACTACCCGTCCATCCTGATCGAGCATCATGATCCAAACTGCTCCCTTATTGGTCCCGCCTCCATCATCCCGGTAACTTCCCACAGCGATATCCTGCCCGCCATCTGCATTAATGTCTCCAATTGCGGCTACTGATACACCCATCCTGTCTCCATTATCCAATCGCCCCCCAAATCCACCATAAATCTCACTGATCTTCTGTTGTTTTTTTACGGTCCCATCGCGGTTGAGAAACAAGACATACAAGGCTCCATTTTCTGTTCCCTGATCATTGTCGCCCATAGCGCCCACGACAATATCCACCACTCCATCTCTATTCTGATCGCCGAGCACCTCTACAGATATTCCAAAAAAATCGGACATCGCCAGGTTCCCCGTAAACCCACCCGCTCCATTTCCAATTTTTTGTTCAGATTTGACGGTCCCATCTTTATCCAGGAATAAAATCCAGAGTTCTCCCGGCCCTACCCGATCCTGCATGGGTGTACCGACTGCAATATCGGGCAAAGTATCGCCATTAATATCTCCCAGATAGGCGAGGCTTCTTCCAAATTGATAATCAGCTCCGAGCCTTCCTCCAAACCCTCCTTCTATATTACTAATAGCTGATTGCGATTTTACAGTTCCATCCCGATTGAGAAAAATCAACCACACGCGCCCATTGCGCAGGCCGCCTACACTGGCCATCGGCTCTGATACGACCATATCGGGAATGGTATCTCCATCGAGGTCGCCCATTCCAATAATGGCGGAACCGAACTGACCTCCTGGGGACAATTTTCCCATGAAACGCCCTTCTTTAAAGCTGATTTTTTGTTCCTTCCGGACCGTAGCATCCTTGTTCATAAACAGAATCCATACAGCGCCATTGTCTGTGCCCCCATCATCATCAAGCCGGGCACCTACCGCCAAATCCGGAATGTTGTCTCCATCCACATCCCCAATTAGTGCGATCCCTGCGCCAAATTCATCCCCACGTTTGAGTTTCCCATCAAACTCCCCTTCTTTGGAGTTGATCTGCTTAAAATGATACTTATATGAGGTTTGTGCAGATACTGGAAAAGCCAGCCAGGCGAGCATCAGGAAAATAGGAAAGTGCAAGGATTTCATACTCAGGATCGATTGGTGTAGTGGAAGCGAGTTAACACAGGGCAATTCCCTCTCGCCTCGTTTATTTCGAGAACGGAAAATAATAAAAATGCGAGTGGGCCCCAACCGTACAAGTCAGCAAGCAGCAGAAAAAGCAACAAACAGAATGAAAAACCATCATAAAAATGCAATTTCGCAGGAATTCTACAGGAATTTTGCCATTTCCAAAACCCAATGGCCTCCTCCCAAGTTGATAGTGCGATAGATATATCCTGCTATGAGATACAAAAGCCTGAGACAGTGTGTAAATGATCTGGAGCGAAACGGACACCTCGTGCGTATTCAGGAAGAGATAGACCCCTATCTGGAAATGGCGGAGATTCAGCGTCGTGCCTATGAAGCGGAAGCTCCGGCAATATTCTTTGAACGGGTAAAAGGCAGCCCTTTCCCGGCTGTTACCAATTTATTTGGGACGATGGATCGGTGCCGCTTTATTTTCAGGAGTACGCTCCGACAAGTGCAGCAGGTCGTTAAGCTCAAAGCTGATCCGACTAATTTCCTCCAAGCTCCTCATAAATTTTTAGGCGCGCCTCTTACAGCGATCCGGGCACTGCCGATGAAAAGCTGGTTTAAGGCGCCTATTCTACATGGTCAGACTACGCTGGATCAATTGCCCCAACTCACTTCCTGGCCAATGGACGGTGGTCCTTATATCACCTTGCCGCAAGTTTATTCAGAAGATCCTGATTCACCGGGAGTCATGAAGTCCAATCTCGGGATGTATCGGATTCAATTGGGAGGGAATGATTATACGCCGAATCAGCAAATTGGCCTGCATTATCAAATCCACCGGGGAATTGGCATTCACCATTCTCATGCCGTCGCACGGGGCGAGAAACTCAAAGTCAGCATCTTCGTCGGAGGACCACCTGCCCATACCTTTGGAGCGGTAATGCCGCTACCGGAAGGGCTTTCAGAATTGATGTTTGCTGGGATGTTTGCCGGCCGAAATTTCACTTATACCCGAAAAAACGGACACTTCCTTTCTTCTCAGGCAGATTTTTGCATTGTAGGCACGATAGATCCCAGCGCGACGCTTCCCGAGGGACCATTTGGAGATCATCTGGGATATTACAGCCTAAAACACGAGTTTCCGGTCATGGAAGTAGAGGCTGTTTATCATCGTAAGGGTGCCATCTGGCCCCTTACTGTCGTGGGAAGACCTCCGCAGGAAGACACGAGTTTTGGAGGACTAATTCATGAAGTAACGTCTCCTATGGTGCCGGTTTCGATTTCCGGGCTGCATGCAATGCATGCGGTAGATGCTGCCGGCGTTCACCCATTGTTACTTTCTGTAGGAAGCGAGCGATATGTCCCTTACGGCGAACGAATTCCCCAAGAGATTTTGACCATTGCGAATGCCATTCTCGGTTTCAATCAGGCTTCTCTGGCAAAATACCTGATGATCATCGCCAAAGAGGATGCGCCTCGCCTCGATATTCATGATTTACCCGCCTACTTTCAACATGTGCTGGAGCGGGTAAACTGGGAAAGAGATTTACATTTCCAGACCCGTACCACGATGGACACGCTCGATTATTCCGGGACTGGCCTCAATTCGGGCTCCAAGGTCGTCATTGCAGCAGCGGGCGAGCCCAAGCGGACACTGGGAACGGAGTTGCCGGAAAACCTGCGCTTACCTGATGGCTATAGCGATCCCCGTTTTGCCATGCCGGGCGTATTGGCGATTTCCGCACCTACCTACACTGATGCAGTATCCGGAGAAACGCAGGCCACAGAGTTTGCTGACTTTTTTACAGATATACAGGCATGGGAACACATTCCGATGATTGTCTTATGCGATGACAGTGAGTTTGTTTCGCGGAAGTTGAACAACTTCCTCTGGGTTACTTTTACCCGATCAAACCCATCGCATGATCTTTATGGAATTGACAGCTTTACCGATCACAAGCATTGGGGCTGCCGGGGGCCACTGGTAATTGATGCCCGAATCAAACCTCATCATGCACCGCCGTTGGTAGAAGATCCGGCTATTAGCAAGCGAGTAGATCAGTTGGCAGCCCAAGGAGGACCGCTTCACGGAATTATATAAATTCCCCCTCCACATACCCATATCAATGTTTAACCATTCATTTTGATTCTTTTTCTTTAAAAAATGCCCCCTAACCATATTCTATAGCTGTTTTTGAGGAAATGACGGCAAGCCGACATCCCAACTTATCTGACTTATGTAGCTTTAAGTATTGATTGAATCAACTGCCTGCTAACAGGTCAAGAATAGATGTGTTGTGTTTTCATGATTGTGCTGTAAAAGGGTCGGCAAATGCGTTGTACCCTTTTGCAGTTTTTTTTGTCACTATTCGATCCTTTCTCCTCCATCGGTAAGCTTCAGCCTGAATACCCCGGAATTATCCGCAACGGTCTGCCATGCTTACTCGTTGTAAGAAATATACTGTCACATCTGCGACATGCTTGATTGCCCCGAGTGATTATATTTGTTTTGCTTTACGTAAGCCTATGCATACTATGACTCATGCACGTACCTCCTTGTTCCCTGTTATTTCTGTTTGGCTAATCCTATTTCTTATCGTGGGGATCACAGAATTGTCGGCGCAAACGCATACGACCCCTCCGCATAAAAGTGATGGAGAACCCGGCCCGGTTACCAACTCATTTGTGATTGCCTGGGAGCCATTTCCCGATGCAGTCGCCTACGAATATGTCGTGACCGATAACGAGTTTTGCTTTATAGGCTGCGCTGGTGATACCCGAAACCGAATTGTAACGGATACTTTTGCCATTGAATTTAATCTGCAGGTAGAAATCCCCTACTATTGGATCACACGCGTTCATTTGAGTAATGGAGATACTACCCGATGGACGCTAATTTCTTCCTTTAAGACCATCACGCCTCCAGTTCAAAGCCTGATAACCGTAGCTCCCAATCCTGTTACAGACAATTTGCGCATTCAATTTGATTGGGGGGCGGATCCCAATGCCCGCAGGGTACAATTTTCCCTTTTTGACCTGCAAGGCCGGCAATCTGTACCTGAGCGAACTCTCACTAAAATCGGTACTGTTACCCGATTTGAAGAACAGGTTATCCCACTCCATGGTCTGACGCCCGGTGCCTATTTTGTCAATCTGCTCGTTACTTCCGATGATGAGTTTCCCGCAAAAAAAGAAATACACAAAATCATCGTCAGGTAAGTTATTTTCTTCCTAAACCCTTTCGCCATCATATCATCCTTTCCCAAAGCCCGACAGATAGGCTCAAAATCCAACCTCCCAAACAGGATAATCCGGGCAACGATACTTGACATCTGCCGATGATTGTCCGTATCATTGTAAGACATATTCACCCTTCATTCACTCTCCATGAATCACACGAGTGTCCGGCATATACTACTGGACTTTGGCGGCGTATTATTCAATATCAATTTTGACCGCATGCAAGCCCGCATGGCTGAAATGAGCCCTTCGGGAGCTGGTATTTTGTATGACAAAAAAAGTCAGCATGAAGCCTTTACCCTATTGGAAATAGGGAAAATTGAAGGAACAGATTTTGCCAGTCAACTCAAGGAGGCTTATGGCCTGACAGGAAGTATTCAGGAAATCATTGACACCTGGAACTACCTCCTGGTAGGAATCTATGATGGCCGGGAAGCACTTGTAGGCCAATTGGCAAAACAATATGACCTTGCCCTCCTGAGCAATACGAATGCAGTTCATTTCGCGCATTTTGCAAAAGAATCACAAGGGGTATTCTCTCAGTTGCAGCATCTTTTCCTCTCCTACGAAATGGGCATGCGCAAGCCGAATGACGACATTTACCTCACTGCTTTGGAGCAGATGGGGTGGAAAGCTTCGGAGACTTTGTTTGTGGATGACTCGATCCAAAATATCGAAGCAGCCCAAAGCCTGGGGATTCAGACATTCTGGGTGGAGCAAGCATCAGATTTTGAGAGAATGGTGGCAGAATTTACGACTGAAGGGTAGCAATTATTCCTCCAGAGCAGCCCATACTTTCTGGCGAATCTGAGGGATAATTTCTGATTCGAACCAAGGGTTTTTCCTTCTCCACATGATGTTGCGCGGAGAAGGATGCACAAGCGGAATCACGCCCAGGTCTTCATATTCGTACCAATGCTTTACAGTCTCAGTAAGGGTTTTCTTACGTTTCTTACCGAGGTAATACTTGATTGCATATTGGCCGATCGTAAGGATCAGCCGAATATTAGGCAGGGCAGCGCGCAGTTTTTCCTGCCAGAGTTCGGCACATTCCGGGCGTGGGGGAAGGTCACCTCTTTCACCTTTGCCAGGATAACAAAAGCCCATAGGTACAATTGCGAGGCGATTTTCGTCATAAAAAATCTCATCTTCCATATCCAGCCATTCACGTAGACGAATGCCACTCGGATCATTCCAGGGAATACCCGTCGCATGTACCCGCGTACCCGGAGCCTGACCTACCAGCAGAATCCTTGCCTCCTTGCCTGCACTCAATATCGGGCGCGGCCCCAACGGCAAATTCTCAGCACAATAGGTACAAACCCGTATTTCCGTGAGTAAGGATTGGAGGTCTGTCATGAGGATTACCCGGGAAGGGGGATTTTTTCAATTCTCCGCTGGTGCCGCCCGCCTTCAAACTCGGTGTTGAAAAAAACATCTACCATTTTTTTCGCTGCTTCTGCTTCAATAAACCGAGCAGGGAAGCAAATGATATTGGCGTCATTGTGCTGACGGGTAAGTTCGGTTATCGTTTCATTCCACACCAAAGCTGCGCGAATACCCGGATGTTTATTTACCGTCATACATACGCCCTGCCCACTTCCACAAAAAGAGATTCCCCGATCTACTTCCCCTTTTTCTACAGCTACCGCTAAAGGATGGGCATAGTCAGCGTAATCGGTGGATTCGGGAGAAAAGGTTCCAAAGTCAACCAACTCAATTCCTTCTGTTTGCAGATAGGCCTTGATTGTCTCCTTCAATTCATAACCCGCATGATCAGCTGCTATTCCTACTTTCATCGTACTTATGATTACAACGTTTACAGTTGTGGGATTAGCTTGCGAGTTCTTTCTCTCGGTTACGGGTTACGACTGCACAAATCTTGACACTGATTTCATATAGGATCGAAAGCGGGATGAATATCAATATCTGACTCATGACGTCAGGAGGGGTGATAATTGCGGATAAGACCAGCAAAATCACAATGGAATGACGTCGATACCTCTTCATGAGTTCGGGCGTAATCAAGCCCAGTTTTGCGAGGTAAAATACCACAATGGGCATCTGGAACATGATTCCCCCGGCAAGGAGTACCTGCGAAACAAAAGAAATGGTATTGCCAATTCGCCATTGAACCTTAATCCCTTCCATCAGCGGAAAGGTTGCCAGAAATCGAATGGAAAAAGGGAGAATCACAAAATAAGCAAATGAAATGCCGGTGAAGAAGAGCATGCTGATAATGAACACGTTACCTCTCAGTCGCTTTTGCTCCCTGGGGTGCAAGCCCGGTTTGATGAAGCGCCATATCTCCCAGGCGATATAGGGAAATCCGATAATAAATGCACCTGTGAGGGAAAAGGTAATCGCCTTTAGAAATAATTCATAAGGGTTAATTGCCTGCATATCCACATTAATGTCTCCACAGACAAAAACCCCCAATCGGCACAGTAGCTTATTCAATGGAAAATCCTCCTGCATAGGGTATTTCAAATAAATATCCAACAGGGTCTCCCGATACACAAACACGCCAACCGCCAGTACAGCCAAGGCAATAAAACTGCGAATCAGGTGCCAACGCAATTCTTCCAAATGGTCGAGGAAAGACATTTCTTTCTCCGCTTCAGGGTTTTCCTGACCATTATTCCCGGCCTTAGACCGGAACTGTTTGAATTTTGAAATGATACTCAAAGCAATATTCTTTTAACCAGGATAATAGACGATAGATAACAGACGACAGATGACAGATGACAGATGACAGATGACAGATGACAGATGACAGATGACAGA
>CAYGTH010000240.1:0-2778 GCA_964352745.1 uncultured Bacteroidia bacterium | reverse complement strand
GACAGATGACAGATGACAGATGACAGATGACAGATGACAGATGACAGATGACAGACGACAGACAAGAGATTACAGACAATAGCAGGGGTGATGATCGATTTACGAACAAGAGAAGCCTCTTGCGCTAAAACCCAATTGTAATGAGTTTAAAATCATTTTGATCGGGATTTCCCATTCCAATCAAGACCATTTCGCCGCCGCTTACCATCCCTGAGCGATTGGGAAAAAATAAAAACCGCGCTTCTTCATTCGAAGCTAACATTTTATCCTTTCGTTCCCCAGATTTCATATCAATAGATGCACACATAATTTTGCCGGGGGCCCCTCTTTCCGTCAAATATACGATTCGTAATCGATCTCTTGCTATTCCCGACACGTAACCCAGAAAAGCACCTGCGTTTTCTCCGCCCCGTTGCTTTTTCTTGATGATCCGAGACCAGGTTTGTTCCCCTGTATCTCCATTAAATCCAAGGCAGGCAACATCATAAAAATATACCCGATCCTTGCTTGCCCAATGCTCTTCATACAACAAGGCAATACTCCCCTGATGCAATACGAGTTTAGCGAGGCTGAAGTTAGCCCCTTTCTCCTGATAATGCCCTGTGATCTTTGCGGGAATTTCAGATACCTTACTCACGCTAAGGGTCAATCCGTTCTCCTCCGGCTTATAGCGGTTGACAAATACATGTGTCCATACCTGAGGTACTTTATCTATTTTACCGCCATTACTGATTCCAGTAGTTGCGTTTCCCACCAAAGCTCCGGTAACTACAATTCCGTTGCGTCCTATACGCCCCATCTGCACATTGGCCAGATAGGCAAGCGCATTTATGCGAACGGTATCCATCTCAACGGAATCTTTCTCATGAAAATATCGAAAAATCAGCGGAGGTGTGAGGCTATCACGTAAGGTATAAGTAGGCTTGCTGGGGCTCAGTAAGAAGGTGGGGTTTCCTTCATCATCCAATAAGGCATCTGTAACCCGGTATTTCCCGGATTCTACAGGCATTTCCATTTCCTTCTCCCAAAGAAGTTTTCCATTATCCCGACGAACAGACAAAAACAATTGCTTGACCGAATTTCCCACCCACATCAGTAATTTATTTTTATCGCTCATCACAAAGCGATCATCAAACTGCTTGGGACGCTTTTCGTAGTTGGAGATTTGAATCGGGCCATCGCCAACCGGCGTGCCATCCAGCCCAAAAAACCGGACCACGGCATGTGCCTGCCGAAGCTCACTGATATACTGATAGCCCAATACGGCATATCCATTGTCCATCCGCTTCAAATCAGAGATTTGCATCCCTTCAAAGCCTTCATTCGTAACGGGCTTGAACCAGGTTTCGGAGAAGTTATGGATTCCGTAATTCTGCAAATAATAGTTGGCGTTTCGATGGCCTTCTACGCCTTCCGCCCAATATTCGAGGAAGACAAAAGAACCATTTTTACCTTCTGCAACTTTTGCAGGATAGCCTTCCTCAAATACGCTGTAGCCATCTACCGGGAATATTTTTTCATTAATGATTCGCTGGGCGATAGACTGCCCACAAAAAACGAGGAGACTCAGAATCACTCCGAGATAACGGAAATACAGGTTCATCGGGCTTGTGTTTGGGCGTAAAAGAACCGGGGTAAACTCTATTGGTTTCCCCCGGCATATCCTGTTACCAGGTAAACATGGGGAAGTTTTTCATGTATTCGTTTACTTCACCTCTTACCTGACTGATCACAGTTTCATCATTCGGATGGGTCAATACCCGGTCAATGAATCCCGCTACAATTTCCATGTCGTTTGCACGAAGGCCACGGGTCGTAAGCGCAGAAGTACCCAGACGCATTCCGCTGGTTACCATCGGGCTTTCCGGATCAAAGGGCACCATATTTTTGTTGATGGTGATATCTGCACGAATCAAAGAATTTTCGGCAATCTTACCCGTAATTCCTTTATTACGCAGGTCGATCAACATCAAGTGATTATCTGTTCCTTCGGAAATGATTCCGTATCCATGATTGAGCATAGCCTTGGCCAATGCCTGGGCATTTTTGATAACCTGCTCTCCGTAGGTTTTGAATTCGGGCCTGAGGGCTTCGCCAAATGCGACTGCTTTTGCTGCAATAATATGCATCAAAGGACCTCCCTGTGTGCCGGGAAATACTGCGCTATCCAGCAAAGATCCCAGTGAACGAACCGTTCCTTTCCGGGTGGTGATTCCCATGGGATTGGGGCCATTTTTCCCGACCATAATAATTCCACCGCGGGTACCGCGCAGAGTTTTATGCGTCGTAGAAGTAACAATATCACAATGTGCCATGGGATCATTGAGCAAGCCTGCCGCAATCAGTCCGGCAGGATGCGCAATATCGGCCATTAATATCGCACCAATCTCATCCGCAATTTCCCGGAAGAAGGCATAATCCCAATCGCGGGAATAGGCACTCGCACCTGTGATGATGAGTTTGGGCTTTTCTTTGCGGGCAACGTCCCGAACCTGGTCGAGATCAATCCGCCCTGTCTCTTTATTTACCCCATAAAATACCGGGCGGAAAAACTTTCCGGAAAAATTAACCGGAGAACCATGGCTCAGGTGCCCCCCATGTGCGAGGTCAAAGCCCATAATGGTATCTCCCGGCTGGAGCATGGCAAGCATTACGGCCATATTGGCCTGCGCACCTGAATGGGGCTGCACGTTTGCCCATTCAGCCCCAAATAATTCCTTGATCCGCTCGCGGGCCAGGTCTTCGGCTTCGTCCACAAATTCGCAGCCCCCGTAGTAG
>CAYGTH010000239.1:0-10977 GCA_964352745.1 uncultured Bacteroidia bacterium | reverse complement strand
TGTTAACCTATATACTGGATCGTGGTGAGTTGGATAAAAATGCCTTTATCGACTCCTGCACAGGATCTGTTTGGGGAATTTCGTTCAATAGCTTTTGGATTTGCTGAGAAGTTTCCTGATTGAGGACCAATTCTTCCCCTTGTATGGAAAATCCTTTTGCCAGTCCCTGTGCTACAGATACTTGCCAGGTTCCAGGCTCCGGCGAGCCTTTCAACCAGGTGAGCAATTCCCGAATTTCCGATTGTTGGCCGGTCCCGATGAGGGAGGAAATTGATTGCAAAAACGATTGCTTCGATTCTGATGGAGTGCTAAAGAAGTCTCCGCGATTTTCTAATTCCTTCAAGAGGGAAAGTCCTTCCTGAGAATCAGATAAGCCTGCTAAAATCGCCATATGAAACCAAGGGTCTTCTATTTTCTCAACGGCGGCTTTTGCCAATAAACGAGATTTGTTCAGGTAATGGTGGGAAGCGCCAATACTGAGGATCGCTTGCAAGGCTACATGCGGGGAGGAATCTGATGAGAGAGCTGGGAAAAGTTTCATCGCCCCTTCTATCCCCTCTCCCAGCTTGATCGCATTTTCCCGAACACCGGAGTGAGAATCAGCCAATGCCAGCACAATGATTTCCATATCAAGCTCTCCTATTCCTTCCAGGGCATACAACGCATGAACGCGGGCTTGTGGCACGGGATGATTCCGGACCATCTCACGAAGTTGAGGGGCGAGACTTTTTTCCTGATTCTCAACAATCAGGCGCTGTGCCTGAAGCCGATACCACCGATTGGGATGTGCTAATAGTTTCAACAGATCTGCTGATTCCCATTTCAGCAAATCAATTTGCTCAGAGCGGGAGGTAGTAGCCTCATCAGGTACAATTCGGTAAATCCTCCCTTTATCCTCCCCGTTATAAAAATCCATATCAGCCTTCAGGTCTTCAGGGATAGATAGGGGGGTTTCTATATGTTGTCGATACATATCGACGATGTACAAATACCCATCCGGCCCTACAAAGAAATTAGCGGGGCGGAACCAGGAATCTGTAGAAGCCAGGAACTCCCGGTCTTGTTCCGTTACTCCTCGTTTTGTGGAAAAGCTGGGGCTGTCATTCAGCGGCGTAAACAGGTCGCGATGTACCAGGTTGCCCGCTACATCGCCGGTAAATACAGAGCCATAAAAGGAGGCGGGAAAAGCATCAGCCAGATAAAAGGTAGTGCCTGTACAGCCTGTGAAATGATTGGCTTCATGCTCAATTTTATCCATTCCCTGCTCATCATATTTTTTTTGCCGGCGTGCAGTCCGGGTTGCCCGCCAATAAGGCGCGGGGGTAAGTTGATACATACGGGTTCCATCTTCGTAGGTGGGCCGGAGGGCCTGCTGTCTTGCCAACAGCGGGTTCTGGAGCAGATAATGACGGGAGATTACCAGATGACGGGCATGCAGGGAATTTTGGGTAACAAGGCGATGCCCCCAGTCGTCCTGGTCATGACCAAATTGGGTGGGGCCGGTCGTTGCCTCAAACTGAAATGGCTCCAGTCGGAATCGAAAATCAGCTCCGCGCATTTCTATGGCCGGCAATTCCGGATGCATGGGACTGGAGATGCTTCCCGCCTGCCCATAATTGCCCGCATAAATCCAGTTATCAAGTCCATATCGGAGATTGGTAATTTGTATTTCTGGATTTTGATCAAAAAATCCGGTAAATAACACCTCGCGCTGATCTGCGACCTGATCTCCATCGGTATCTTTGAGGTAAAGGATGTCAGGCGCAGCACACACAATCAGACCGCCTCTCCAGGGCAAGGCACTGCTTGCCTCCATGAGGCCTTCAGCAAATATCGTAGATCGATCAATCCGGCCATCCCCATCACTGTCTTCCAACAACCGGACCCGGCTACGGGCTTTATCTGGACTGGGCTTGTTTGGATAATCAGGCATTTCCACTACATAAACCTGGCCATGCTCGTCCATGACCATTTCCACCGGATCAGCTATATAGGGTTCTGCAGCGAATATCTCTGCTCGAAAACCAGGGATGAGCTGAAAGCTTTCTACTGTCTCTTCAGGAGACATAGCTGCTTGGTAAATGGGGGAATTTGAAGGCGTACAGGCTGCCAGCAGTACCATCATCAGGATCAGAAAAGAATGAAAGCGAAGCATGTTGGTCGATTGTTTATTCGTATTATTTAGCTGGGAGAGATTGCACCTGTTCATAAGCCGATCGGATAATCATTTCTTCGATAGCAGGCGCCCAGGGAGCCGGCAACCCATACACCCTGGAAGAAGTAAAGCCTTCGTAGCCCCCTTCTCTCAAAATCCGGAGGGAAGGAATATAGTTCATCACATCATTAGCATAGCCCATAACAAATACATCCTGGCCGAGCAGTCTTTTCAGGCGAATGGCATAATCCACCACCAGTTCTCCTCCCAATGCAATCAATCGCTGGTGTCCCAGTTGCCAGGTTTGAACGGGATAGTGAGGATATGCCCGGGAGATTTCAACATCCTGATCCAATTGCAACAGGAGATTCTCTGCCCAGGCTTTTTCATATTTCGCGCCAGTCTTTAGGACCTCCTGCAATTCGGCTCTGCTGATCAGGGAATCATACGGTAATTCGATTTCTGTATAGCGGGTGTGTAATGCCGGTGTCAAAGGCTGCAATTCTTCCTCCACAACCCGGCCTACAGCGCTTGCCAATTCCTGACCATACTGCCGGGCCAGCCCTACTGATCTCCTGGGCAAGGGATTAATATCCCCTCCGGCACCCGCAAAAAACATAGCCATCGCACCCGGATAAGCAGCCTCCACTGAAAGCTGGGCAAAACCCGGATAATCTCCTGACCACTGATAAAAGCTCAATACCGTAGCATGACAGGCATACCCAAATACGAATGCCAAATTCTGTTGATCAGCTCCGCGTACTACGACTACCGGCACACTGTGATCAATGGGGCCGGAAAGTGCTGTTGATTGACTCAGCGTTGATTCTACATTATTTCGTCGGTTGACACCAAAACGTACATGTCCCTGTCCACTAGATAAACTTGCCGATTGTAATTCCGAAAATGCATCAACGCCCAACTGAACCATGGCTTCTTCCAGCCATTGAGAATAGTTTTCTATGTCAGTCAATTGCTGTTCATTCAACTCATATACGGGATAGAGCGCATCCCGTAAGACCGGTCCGGAATGTGTATGAGAACTACTCAACATAATCTGGTCGCGGGAAAGATTCAACTTTTCCATTAATTCCTGAGCTACTGTTGCTGAAACATTTCGTGGCAGGCCCAGGAGATCAGTAGTTATCAGCAATGCCTTGTTTCCAAAAGAATCTTCTAACGCCAGTGCTTTGATCCAAAGTTCGTGTAATTTCCCTTCAGCACCGTGATTCCGTGAAGCATAACCCGCCATCCAAACTTCATTCTCCGGTGTGATGATACGTTTTGCCACGCCTGCTTTCCATCCTTGCGCATAGGTAGGAGGAGCCCCAAGAATCGCCAAAGCGAGGCAAATACAGGGAATAATTACAATTCGGAAAATGGAAAAAGTGCACATGGCCATAGCGATATGTTATCCGGAGAGAAAGTACATAAATTTTCGAAGGGTGTCCAATTTCTCGCAGATAGTATGTTGAAGATTGTAGCGGACTATCTGAAAATTTACTAGATTCCGATCTAATCAGCCCATTATGACCCGTACGCTCGTTCGATTTTCTACCCATATTGGTTTTCTAGCCGTCCTGCTCCTGAATTTCTGGGCATGTACGGCTCCGGCTCCAGCAGATCCGCGCCCCAATATTGTCCTGATCATGGCGGATGACATTGGCTTCTCCGATCTGGGTTGCTATGGGGCGGAGATCGAAACGCCTAATCTGGACCGCCTTGCTCAGAATGGAATTCGCTTTACTCAGTTTTACAACATGTCCAAATGTGAAACTACTCGTTCGTCGCTGATCACGGGGCTGTATGAAGGGAATGAGCGAGCAATTTCTTTTGTACCCTTACTCCGAGAAGCGGGCTATTCTGCCATTATGAGTGGGAAAGAACATTTTGCGAAATGGGTACCAAAATCCGCATATTTTGCCAATACCTTTGAAAATTCTTTTACCTTTTGGGCTACAACCGAGTATTTTGTCCCCCCTTCCGATACTTTCGAGCGGCCCTTTTACCTGAATGGAAAAGAGATCAGTGCCCGGGAAATCGAGGCTGAACAATTGCCCAAATATAAAACCGACTTCATCACCGATTATGCCCTCAAGTGGCTCGATGAAGTGATGGGCAGGGAACAACCTTTTTTCATGCTCCTCCCCTATCACGCGGCACATTATCCCCTTCAGGCACGGCCGGAAGACATTGCAAAGTACCAGGGGAAATACCGCAAAGGTTGGGATAAAATTCGGCAGGAGCGATTTGAGCGAATGAAAGCAATGGGGATTCTTGATCCGGAAACCCGACTCTCCCCTCCTGATGGCAACACCAACATATTCCGAAAATCCAGTAAGCCCGGCTTTGAAGAGATTCGGGCCCATTGGAATGAATATGTTCCCTGGGATTCCCTGAGTGAAGTCGAACAAGAAAAACGAGACCTGGAGATGGCAGTATTTGCGGCTATCATTGATCGCATGGACCAGAATATAGGACGGGTACTGGATGCATTGGAAGCTTCCGGCAAAATGGAAAATACCCTCATTCTCTTTTTTACCGATAATGGCTCCTGCCCCTTTGACAGCAATGTGGATTTTGACATCCCGCCCGGGCCCACAGAAGGCTACCGGTGTCTTTCCCCCCCCTGGGGTCATGTGGGAAATACGCCTTTCCGGCTATTCAAGCAAAATGGCCATGAAGGGGGTTCCAATACCCATTTTATCGCGCACTGGCCCCGTGTTATTCCGCCGAATGAGATCACTTCGCAGCCTGCCCATGTGGTTGATCTCTTCCCTACTTTTCTCGAATTAGCTGGTACAGATTATCCGGTAACCTCCAAAGGGAAGTCCAGTCTCCCCCTCGATGGTCAGTCCCTCCTCCCTGTTTTTGAGGGGAATCAACGCCCGGAGTCGGAATACTATATTTCAGGGTTTAAAGATCGTTTTCGGATGTATCGCCGGAAGGATTGGAAGATCGTTCGGGAAAATAATGCCGACTGGGAACTCTACAACCTGAAGCAAGACCCTACCGAAATGGATGACCTCGCCGGAACCATGCCGGATAAATTGCAGGAAATGGTCACCCAGTATGAAGGCTATAAAACGGAACGGGCGGCGATGTTGGAGTAAGAAAGAGGGGTCGGGAGGTAGGAGTCGGGAAGAGAGGGAAGAAGGAAGAAGATCACGCCAAGGCGGGCAGGCCCAGCAGCCTCGTGGCCGGGAGTCTGCCCCGCACCTCGATGCGGGGGTCGGAATGCGGGAGGCCTTAGGCTGCGAGGGTGCTTTTGGCACCTTCCAAAAGTACAAGCGGATAGAAAATAGATCATTACTTCATTCCTAAAGCACTAGGTTATTAGAACTACGTACCCACATATCAGTAACAAAGTTCTTGTTTGAAATTCAAATGCAGGTATTACATTTGTAGCCTTAAACTGCTATAATGAATATTCGCCTTGCTGCATTTCTGATCCTCTTAGCTGCATGTAATTCCCCAGCGGGTAAGGAAACAACTTCTCTCAATGATCTGGAAATTGAAGATACCCTCTTTGACGATTCGGCCTCAGACCTTCCCATTGATTCCATTCTTACGATTGCAGAAGCGCCAGATCCTGCCCTGCGCGATACCTCAGCACTGGAGTTCACCATCCTTGAACAAGGTCTCGTAAATATTGAAGTAGTTTCAGCAGACATTCAAACTGACATCAAATACTCGACTTTAGACAATTTTATGTCTGAAGATTTGTATGGGGACTATGCCTCCTGTTATTTGCAGCCGGTGGTAGCAGAGATGCTGACAACAGCTCAGGAATATGTGCACGAAAATCATCCGGATGTCGATTTACTGGTATTTGACTGTGTCCGCCCCCGCTCTGTCCAATTCAAGATGTGGGAATTGGTGAAAGGGACAGATAAGCAGAATTATGTCGCTCCCCCTACTTCGGGTTCCATGCACAATTATGGAGCAGCAATTGACCTGGGCCTCATTCATCGGGACACAGGCCTGGTAGATATGGGCACCGAATATGACTTCTTTGGCCGATTGGCTCAGCCCCGGTACGAGGTCGAATATGTCAAAAGCGGCGACCTCACCCAAACCCAATTAGATAACCGACGTGTCCTCCGGGCAGCAATGCTTCGGGCAGGTTTCCATGGCATTCTCAGCGAATGGTGGCACTTCAATGCTTTTAGCAATCAGGAAGTTCGAAAACGGTTTCAGGCAGTGGAATAAGAGGAGAGTCGGGGAGAGTTGGGATTTCGGGAGGTCGGGATATGGCCAAGAAAAAAGGGAGCTTTCGCTCCCTTCTATCCTTTCTCATACGGTGTTTGATAAGGATTTACTACTTACACATCTATGGAAAAACAATGATTATTGTCTGAATTTGGACGCTGTGCGTTTGTTTGTGCTTGTGTTCTACTCTCTATTTGCAAAGCTGTTGCCATTTCCCTATTTTCCTAACAATCAATCACTTAATGCATTTCCCCCCTTCCAATATTTCTCATATTGAGAATATCGTTTTCATTTTGAGAAAAAGAGGGACATAAACGCGCAATTGAGCCTGCGGCTGGGGCATTCGGGGATTGAACACAGAGACACCGAGGCACAGAGAAGAGTTGACTTGGCTAAGTGCAGTATTTTTCACCCCTTAGCACTTTAGAACACTGAGGATGCAATCAGGGGCTGGAACGCGAAGAAATAAGAGAGCCTCTTACTCCTCTCCTGTCGGCAACACCGATTCCACCTTCAAGACTTCTTCTATTCGGCCACGCTCAGCAGGGTCCGGGAGTTCATCCGGGGTTTGGGGAACTGCGGGGGGCGCAACTTCGAATTCCAATTTAGGTTTCGGAGGTTTTTCGGAAATTCGCCAAGGCATACCCTCCAATTTATTCTCCTTGAAGATCACTTCATGTAACGGAAAAAACTCACCCGTAGGACTCGCGATAAAGACAATCTTCTTTGCTTCATTGTCCTTGAGATAAATGATCATTTCCTGAGAAAGCGATTTGTTCATCCCTTCATAATCATCTTCCTCGTTTTTGGTGAAGTAAATACTTTCACTATTGCCGATTACATGTAAACGCACCAGTTGGTTATCGCGAAATTTTGCCTGCAATTCCTTGCCCTTGATTTGATTGAATCCAATCGTATCTTCTTCTGAAACCAGGAATCCATTACGTCCGACCCACATCGAATCTGCCTGACTATTTCGCATTTGGATTACAATCGTATCCCCCGTGAGTTGATTGACATCAGACCACAGTACGGGTTTCTGGTACAAATACATTAGGGAATCATCATATAAATAGACCATTGAATCCGCACGGCCCTGTATGTCATTCATGAAAAACCGCACGTCTTTATAGGCCCTGAAAATCCGCTTAGCAAGCGTATCCGGACCCACAATAGTCGTATCCACAAAGGTAAACAGGGTATCGGCAAATACGTACAGGGTGTCATCATCCAAAAACTGGATAGCAACCGGATCATCTGTAACCATACTTTCATCCCGATCGCGTTTAAACTCCCCGTACTGCCCCCGTATCTCCAGCGTTGAATCTTCCTGACGGATCAACACATTTCCCAAGGCAATCCCCAGGTTTTTCTCGTCATTGTAATAGAGCGTATCCCCTGCCAGAGAGTAAGTAGTATCCTTGACGGTCGATCGGTCAAACAGATTGACTTTTTTCGCCTCCGTATCATAGTTTCCATTAGAAGTGTAAATGATCCCGTCTGAATTGGTAATCACCGTAGGCGCCAGGAAAGTCGCAACTCCTGTTTCTGTATTGTACCCCAATGTGTCTGTCTCCAGGGTATAGTCCGGACTGACCAACTTCACGTTTCTTTTGAAATAAGCCATATCAATATCCGGATAATAATACCCGGTTAGGCTTGTCAGCACATTATCATCGTCCACGAGCCGACCGCTATCCGGGTACACGCCGTAGTTTTCGTTTCGGTAAAAGGTGAGGTGATCGGTATAGAGAATCGATTTCTGATCGGTCAATTCCACATTGTCATAGGCCTCCGCAATCCGCTCTGTAGCGTCATAATCCAGTCGATCACAGATCATGGTAACACTGTCCGGCATATCGACCTGCACATTATCAAAGGCTTCCAGCCGATTTGAATTCTCGTAGAAATAGGCACTATCGCAATAAAAATAGGTCGAATCCTGCTGTAGCTGCACATCTCCAATCAATTTCTGAATCCCTTCTCCCTCCTCTTTAAGGTAGCTCAAAAAGTCGCTATGAAGAATTTTGACCTTTCGGGTAGAGTCTGGCTCCCCTTCCTCCGGCCCTGCAATGGGCTCGACCCCCTGCGCCAGGGAAAGGACAGGTAAAAGGAACAGAATGATTCCATATAACACTATTCTCATATACATCTTCTCTTTGCCATGCACTCCCATTTCAGTTGTGCTGCTGCAAAGATACCAAAGTGTAAGGAATGGTTGTATGTGGAAATAATTTAGTCCCCAACAAGCTCCCGATTCCTAAAACTTCATCACCACCGGTTGGGAAATACTGACTTCGTGTCCGGTAAAGGTCAGCAGGCCCGTCTCCGGGCTTACCTCAAATACGGTAATGTTGTTCGACTTCTGATTAGCGACCAACAGGTACTTATTATCTGGAGATAAAGTGAAATTACGCGGCCAATCCCCTTTTACAGATTCGACACCGACGAGGTTTAGATCACCCGTCTCTGAAACCGTGAAAGTGGCAATACTGTTATGCCCTCGGTTTGAGGCATAGAGAAATTTTCCATTAGCAGAGAGATGGATATCTGCGCAGTAGCTTTTTCCGGTAAAATCTCCGGGTAGGGTGCTGGCTCTATCCAGCGGCGTAAAAGTTCCATTTTCAGAGTCGAGCCGAAGCGAGACAACCGAAGAAGAAAGTTCATTTACGACAAATGCCATATCCTGAGTTGGATGAAAAATCAAATGCCGGGGTCCATCTCCCGGGTCAGCAGCAAACTGCCCAGTTGCAGGACCGACTTTGTTATGTTCGTCAATGGGGTAGCTAATGAGTTGATCTGCTCCCAGGTCAACCGCATATAAAAACTTACCATTTGCATCAAACTTCACGCAATGCGCATGCGCGGAGCCTTGATTCGGGCTGACGGGGCCGCTCCCTTTATGCTGATATACCGTAGGGGTCTCTCCAATCGCACCTGCTTTATCAACTGGAAATACCAGGGTATTCCCCGTGATATAGTTCCCAATAGCCAATCGATTTTCGGCTGGATTCAGTTCTACATAACAGGGATAATCTCCCTGGCTCGATTGCTGACTTACGGCTTCCAGTTCACTTCGATCTGCATTCCACCTGAAGGATGAGACGTGTCCTTTTTCACTTTCATTTACCACAAACACATATTGCCGATCTTTACTCATGGTCAGATAAGAAGGACTGACTGTTTTGGCAACCAGTTTTTGCTCGCTCAGCATCCCGGTAGTCGGATCAAAATCAAAACGATATATCCCTTCACTTCCCTTGCCGGTATAGGTACCCACGAGGAGTTCAATTTTCGAAGGTTTCGCTTGTTCGGGTTCTGCTTCTGTTGATTTTCCTGAATTAGAAGAGCATGCAACAAGGAGGCTGCCTGCAAATAAACACGCTATCAAATAGAGGGTAAGAGATTGCATCTGGGGGTCGGTTAAGCGTTTGGAGAAAAAATGCTGTAAATACCTTCCAAAAATACGATATGTATTGGACTTCAGGTCCTTTCTCCAGCAGAACGTGGAACCTCCTACTAAAGCATCAAGATCAGGGCATAGTAATGGGAGATTCCAGATCAAATTTCAAAGCTACGCAATGAAATTCGTCTGGAATGACAGCCTCAATACTTGTTAAAACGATATAAAATTCGAGGCACCTTACGTTTTCTACCGAATCAAGGTAATCGATCCTCCTCTTTCCACTTTCTCGCCTTTGTAGGAAATGGCAACCATACGATACACATACACCCCTTCCTGTACACTGGCACCGTTTCTGTTGCGGCCATCCCAGCGGAAGTTCGGATCGTTGGATTCATAGATCATTTCTCCAAATCGGTTGAATATCTGTACGGTCATCGTTTCTACTCCACTGGCTGAGATGATGAATTCGTCATTGTGGCCATCATCATTCGGACTAAAGGCATTTGGGAAGAATATCTGGAAGTCAAGGGCATCGATAAAACTAAATACAAATTCATCCGGGCAGCCGATGTCATTATCTGCAACCAGCGTTACGGTGTATTGCCCTGGGAGGCCATAGGTATGAAGGGGATCAATTTCATCCGAAGATTCTCCATCGCCAAATTCCCAGAAAAAAGTTGTCGAATTCTCACTGATATTTTCAAATAAGACATCCAGGGGCGCAAAACCTTCCGTTACAGTAGGATTGAAATTGGCGCGAGGCAAATTGCGTTCAACTTCTACCTGATAGAAAAAGGTATCTCCCGGACAGCTGTTTTCAAATGGGATGACCCAAAATTCCGTGGTATTACCCGGCGAAACGCTAATCGAGTTTCCGCCCGCACCTGTACTCCAACTATATTCTTGCCCTCCTGTTACGGAGAGTTGTGTCGTTTGGCCCAGGCAAATTGCCACAAAAGGATCGCCAGTAGCCGTCGGCAGTTGCAAAACATTGACGACAACCTCATCTGTATTGACACAGCCATTCACATCCGTTCCGGTAACGAGGTAAGTAGTTGTATTATCCGGACTGGATATAGGATCAGCAGCGGTAGGATCAGAAAGACCCGTCGCAGGAGACCAAACATAGGTATTTGCTCCAGTAGCTGCCAGGAATGCAGCATCCCTGCGGCAGATCGTCAAATCAATTCCTGCATCAACGCCT
>CAYGTH010000238.1:0-10992 GCA_964352745.1 uncultured Bacteroidia bacterium | reverse complement strand
TCTGCTCCAGGGTTTCGTTCATGCGGCGGTTGAGTTCGATTTTGTCGTCGAGCGTACCGAGAATGTGGGCGATGGCGCGTTGGGTGGGGAGAGGGGGAAGAGGTAATTCCAAATCCATTAGGTCAGTCCCCGTTATTCCTGCAACAGCTACTTGTCTTAATATTGAACCGATTAAATATTTACCTCTTGGAGATAAAAAGAAATAATAAAGAAAATCTGAATCAACAAGTTTAGAATTTGGGCGGGCACGAATTATTGAGGATTCAAAAGTAGTTGGCTCTCGTATTTCTTTTACGATTGAGCATTTACCAGCGCCTTCCGCAGTCAATGATCGTCTTGCAAAAAGTAGGTCATTCTTTTTTAATAGGACCTTTGATTCTTCGTTGCTCGTGAGCTCAACTCGTTTCATTTCTACGTCCCATAACCTGGGATAAGCGAATAACTCCCCCATATTAACAATTCGAGCACCACGACCATGGAATTCCTTTTTTTTGTAGATCCCATTTCTTACAGACTCAAATAGCAAGTCCCTAAATTTATAAGTCTTCCATTCATTCTGCATATCCCAATTCTTTCAAATTGTTCCGTATAATCTCATTTAGATTATTCGCTTCACTCATTTGTTGATAAAGAGTATTACTCAAATCCTCCATTTTTTCTTCAAAAGGAATACCATCATCCTCTTCCTCTGGCATGCCCACATACCGTCCGGGGGTAAGTACGTAGTCGTTTTTGGCAATTTCTTCCAGCGAGGCAGCTTTGCAATAACCCGCGATGTCTTCGTACTCGCCATCCTTTTCCTCTCCCCGCCAGGCGTGGTAGGTGCGGGCGATTTCGGCAATATCTGCTTCCGTAAGCTCTTTGTGGGTCCGGTCTGTCATGGTGCCCATCTGTCTGGCGTCGATGAAGAGGGTTTCCCCCTGCCGATCCCGGTAGCCATGTATGGGATCGACTTCCTTGCTTTTACACATAAACCAGAGGCATACCGGAATCTGGGTGGTATAAAACAGCTGTCCCGGCAAGGCGATCATGCAATCCACGAGGTCGTTTTCGATAAATTGTTTGCGCAGTTCGCCCTCCCCGCTGCTCTGGGAAGACATGGAGCCATTGGCCAGGACAAAACCTGCCGTACCGTTTTCGGAGAGCTTGGAGAGCATGTGCATGATCCAGGCGTAGTTGGCATTGCCAGTTGGTGGCACGATATAACCCGCCCAGCGGGGATCGTCGATGAGTTCATTGTCGGCCCGCCACTGCCTTAGGTTAAAGGGCGGGTTGGCCATAATGAAATCAGCCTTCAGGTCCGGGTGTTGATCCTTGAAGAATGTATCGGCAGGTACTTCCCCCAGATTCCCAGAAATGCCCCGGATGGCGAGGTTCATCTTGGCCAGTTTGTAGGTCGTGGCGGTGTATTCCTGTCCGTAAATAGAAATGTCTTTGGTATTGCCGTGGTGGCTCTCCACAAACTTGATCGACTGCACAAACATGCCCCCGGAACCACAACAGGGATCGTAAATCTTGCCTTTGTAGGGTTCCATCATTTCGGCTATGAGGTTTACGATACACTTGGGCGTATAGAATTCACCTCCCCCTTTGCCTTCCGCCGCTGCAAATTTCCCCAAAAAATATTCATACACCCGTCCGACCACATCCTCTTCCTTGTCGGCCACCGTATCGATGTTGTTGATGGTATCGAGCAGGGCCGCAAGTTTGCTGCTGTCCAGGCCCAGCCGCGAGAAGTAGTTATCAGGCAAAGCCCCTCTGAGTGTCGGGTTGTTCTTCTCGATGGTATGCAGGGCGGAGTCTATCTTCAGGGCAATGTCGTCTTGCTTCGCATGGTCCATGATGAAGGACCAGCGGGATTCCGGCGCCAGGAAGAAGACGTTTTTCATGTTGTAAAACTCCTTCATCTCCAGGTACTTCTCTTTGCCTTCAGCAATGAGTTCCCGCTTCCGCGCTTCGAATTTGTCACTCACAAATTTGAGGAAGATCAGGCTGAGCACGACGTGCTTGTATTCGGAGGATTCGACTTTGCCGCGGAGCTTATTCGCTGTATCCCAAAGGGTTTCCTCTGTGGATTTTTGCGGCTTTACAGTAGTTTTTTTGGCCATATACAGGGTAAGTGCTTAGTAGTCGTTTGTATAGATTAGGTACCCGGCCCCGTTATTCATCAGGCTTTTTCCGTCCTAATCACGGCCTTATGCATCATCCGTTTTTCGGCATGCAGGCGATCAGGGTTAACAAAAGAATGTCCAGACAGTGTAAGGGCAGGTGATTGGGGAGTAATATGCCAAAAAGTCGGGAAAGGGGCAAGGGGGAATCATTGTTTCCCGGTCGCATCTGCCTTTGCCTCGAAGATCGCAGCTTTTTTGGGTTGTTTGAGGGCGCGGTAGGTAATAGCGAGGTTGTTATACATTTTTTTAAAAATAGGATGAAAATCAGATAATACGGGTTCCAGAATCAACCGAGCTCTCTCAAAAAGATTCAAAGCATCGTGGTATTTTTGTAAGTGCATTAAGCATTGTCCAATGTTATGATATGATTCTCCCACTCCGTATGAATTCGAGCCAATATTCATTCTTATCTTGCGTGCTATCGTAAACCACTCGAGTGCACTTCGATAATCCAAAATGCCCTCATGTAGTTTTCCCAGATTATTATAAGCCGTACCCAAGTGAACAGGATTCGGATTTTTATCTTGTTCCCAAAGTATTATTGCTGATGTATAATACTTGATTGCATCATCATATTCACCCTTTGAATGCAAAATATTTGCGTTCTGAAGATACGAGCTGGCCATATAGGGATGATCTGTCGGGTAAATCCGATATCGAATGTTAATTGCTTTATCCTGGAATTTTTCCGCCTGATCTATATCGTCCAATCCAATGCAAAACACTGAAAAATTATGGTAGGATTGTGCAAGGTCATTATCACATGAAGGATCAGAAGAAATATCTTCCCTAATTGCAATTGCGAGTTTATGGTTTCTATAAGCCTCGTCGGACTCCGCTAATATTCGATTTACTACAGCCAAATTGCTGTACGCAAAAGCTAGTTCTTCTGAGTTAGGAACAAGAACTTCCTTTGTCTTAATCGACCTTTGAAATAATGATTTCGCAATATGATAGGCACTTATGTATTGGTGTAATCTAGCCAGGTTATTTTGAAGGCTCGCCAATTCCAAGCTCCCTTCTTCAGCGTCCGAAAAATATTCTTCAACCGAAGCGCCATATCGAAGCCATGGATCAAACATTACCATCGGATCTTCAAACTCCCGCATATGGGTCTTTTGGCATAAGGAAACGATAAGCGTATTAGCTTCCTCAATTCCTACGCGAACCTTATAACTAGCAACTGTTCGAACCAAAGGATGAATTTCGATTGTTTTATCCTTGCGCCTTGTCAGCCACCCTTTGGAAATAAGTTCATTCAATATTCCATTGACTTCAAGTGACTTTTGTTGTGTTAATTCCGCCAGCACTTGAACCGAATACCCCTCTGCTGGTAGCACCACAAACTGCTTCAGCATCCATATCTCCTTTTCGGTCAGATTACTCAATTCAAAAGCCTTCATCAAGTGCAGATAAATTCCGCGTTCTTCTTTGCTATGTTGGGTCCATATCTTTTCTTGCAAGTCCGGATCGTCGAGCTGGCGCTCCCGCAAGGTCGCCGTCAGGTCAGCAACCGACAAAATTCCGTTGAGTTTGTCCAGCAGTTTTGCCAGCAACTCAATCGTCAACGTGTGGTATCCGATCTCTTCCAGCAGCTCAGTCAGATCCGCTTCCGAAACTGCTTCCCGATACCAGGTCCTGAACAGCGCTACCGCCGATTCCGGCTCCAGGATCCCGATACTCACCTCCTCGAAACCGCCGAGCGACAATCGCGAGGTCAGCAATACCCGCCAATTGGGCAAACCCGGCAGCTGTTCATAAATCGCTTTTTCCGCCACTTGCTCCTGTGCATTGTCGATCACGAGCAGGTTTTGCCCCGGCAATTGATCCAGGGCTCGCATGATGCGTCGAAAACGGGTTTCTAATTCTTCCTTTTCCTGAAAGGGTATTCCCAGGGTATCTGCCAGGCTTTCATTGAGGGCAACTGTCTCTATCAAGTCTTCCCCCCGGTTGATCCAGGCAATGTGATCATAGTGCTTACCGTACTGCTGCACATAGGCCGTGGCAAGTACCGTTTTGCCGATGCCACCCAGGCCATTCATGAGCACAACCCGATAACTATTTTCCAGGGTTTCTTTCAACCTTGCCAGATCGGCTTCCCGGCCCAGAAATTCCTTTTCCAGGTCAATGGTCGGAATGCGGGTCAGCCGTTGGGCAAGCAAAGGGAGTCGCCAGCTATGAGGGCCTGCCGGGAAGAGTTGCCAGGGAACGCCTGTCGCATCCTCCGCTTTCGGGAGAATCAGGCTTCCGCGGGGAACCTCACCGTGCTGGGTCTTGTAAGCGGCTTCCGCTGCCTGAAAGGCTTCGCTGATCGTAGCACCGCCAGCAAGTCCCAGATAACAGCGTTTTGCGAATTCCCGAGCCGCTTCGTCGCCAATCACACGATCGGTTGCGATGACCGCTTTGACACTAGCTGAGTGGTAAGCTTCTACTTGCCCCTCGCTCAAGCAGCCATTGATAAAGACCAGTTCGAGATTTTGCTGCACGGCCAGGAATTCGGCCAGGTGTGTTGCCTCGGTCCTGCCCTGCCCGGGATAGTCCTTGCGCAGAAAGAGGGCTTCCTCACTGGCATGTCCGCCATAATGGAATACGCAAATTTGCCCCGCATATCGCTGAAATATTTCGATGATCTTAGCAGGCGTGGCTGCGGCAAGAGTTTCGATGCGGCATTTTCCATCCCGACGGGGTTGATCCAGAGCAGCCATTAGTTCATCCTGTTCCTTTGCGAGTTCCCGGAGCGGGGCGTCGGCGTCGTTAGCGAAGGCGAGGAGGACGACTGGAATATTTGACATGAATGGGAGACACTTGGGCTTTCCTGTGATAAGAAAGTAACAAAATTTTGAGGAATGTCGAATGAGAGTCTGAAATTAAGGATTATCACCCTCTTCGGAATTGCTATTGCCCAACCGATACGTATATGCCCGCTTCACCGGCGTCTGATACTTGGTAACAAATGTTACGGATAAAAAGTAGTAAATTCCTTATGAGAAACTAAAGTTGTTATGAACTCAAAGGATCTACTGGAAGTTTATATTGATTACCTGATGGTTAGCACCGGCCAAGTGAGTGCCACAGGTCTATCCCGCTTGCTGGATTCGGCTTTTAGCCATGATCAGGTTACCCGGATGTTGAGTGAGTCTTATGATTTGTTCACTGCTGGGCAGTACTGGAAGCGGATTAAACCGCTGGTTCGGAAGGTGGAACAAGCGGGAGGAATCCTGATCGCAGATGATTTTATTTGCGAGAAGCCCCATTCTAAAGAGAATGAGTTGATTAGCTATCACTATAGCCACCTTCATGGGAAGGCAGTTAAGGGGATCAATATTGTTCATCTTCAGTATAGTGTTCAATACGAAGGTCAGGAGGTGAACTTTCCGGTGGGCTTTGATCTGGTTCGCAAATCTGAGTTCAGGCCCAATCCTGAAACCGGAGAGCCAGAAAGATATAGCCCCAGGGATAAGAATGAGCGCTTTCGGGATTTGTTGCATCAGGCCCACTTCATGCACCATATTCCCTTCGAGTGGGTGATGGCAGATAGTTGGTATGCCAATGTCAAAAACCTACGCTACATCGCTCAGAAACTCAAGAAAGAGTTTCTCTTTGGCCTTAAACCCAACCGAAAAGTGGCACTGAGCAAAGGCCAGGCCCGCCGAAAAGACTTTGTGAAGTTATCAGACCTTTCGCTCCAGCCAGGAGAAGTTCGACAGATATGGCTCGACCGATTGCCATTTCCCCTTTATGTGTGCAAAGAAATCTATGTCAACAAAGATCAAAGCACAGGGGAGCTCTTTCTGGTTACGAACAGAGAGGGGATGACCTACCAGCAAATCATCTCGCTCTACCCAGAGCGCTGGCGGATTGAACCCAGCCACAAGTCCATCAAAAACAATGCATCTTTACAGAGCTCGCCAACTAAAGTGCCCACAACCCAAGCCAATCACATTTTTGCAGCCTTCTGTGCGCTGGTACAATTCGAGGCCTTGAAGATCAAAACCCGGCTCAACCATTTTGCCCTGAAAACTAAACTATACACCGCTTCCCTAAAAGAAGCTTTCAAAGAACTTCAAGCACTGAAATATTCGGTTTCTTGTGCGTAACATCAGGTAAGTAACATGCAATTTTCCCCTACATTTTTTCTCCCATGAAAAACTACACATTCCTCTGCACCCTTTTTTGTCTGCTGTTCCTGATCAATGCCTGTAAAGATAACGATCCGGAGCCAGCGCCTAAAGCTTGTTCCAATGTCAACTCCTGTGAGCAAACCTGTTTGGAATCTGGTATCCTTGCGGATACTTATAATGGAACTTCCACCATTCACGAAGTAGTAAAACATAACGATGTGGTGATCCTGGATACTATTTATACCCGATTCGATACATTTATCTGGGAGCATATTGATACTGCCGAATATCGATTGGACTGGCCCGCGATTTGCGACTTTTATCAGGTACATAATCTCTGCGATCAATCCTTGTGGTGGCGGTCAGGAACGTGTGAGGTCGAATTTGATTGGAATTATCAAGAACGCGAACAACTGAATATGACTTTTAACAGCACCACATTGAATATGACTGCCTCGCTGTTCTATGAAGATATAACCGGATTCCCAGATTATGATTCGCTCGGAAATGAATACAGAATCTTTGAGAGCAGGTGGCTGGATTTGGTCGCCCATGCTCATTAGTTTGGATACAGGTGGACTTGGCTATAATACCTCGATAAATTTAGACCACAGTAGAAGGAATAACTTTCCAAAGAAAACTCTACTTCTATCTGGGTGCACCAACGGGGGAGAGGATACGATATCATAAAATCCTTAAGAGAATCTTAAGACAGCATTCATTAAAGGACTTCAATTGGCGCTTTCTGGAGAATATAACCTCATACTATTAGATTGGATGCTTCCAGGTTTAAGCGGAATTGAAGTTTGCCGGGAATTTAGAAAGGAGTTTCAGGAAACCCCAATAATATTCCTTACTGCTAAAGATACAATTGATGAAACTGTCTTTGGTTTACAGTCAGGAGCAAATGATTAGATCAAGAAGCCTTTTCATTTTGAGGAACTATTGGCACGTATTAAAGTTCAACTAAGACCAAAGTCGGGTGAACAAACTGTCTTTATGTTAGGTGATATTTCATTGGATACTGAAACGTATCGAGTCAAGAAAGGTAAAGGAAATTAACCTAACTAAAAAAGAATTTGCGTTATTAGAACTACTTTTACTTGAACTTCGTGAAAGTTATAGTCTGACTGAAGAAATCTCACCCAATGATCGATTTGACCCAATAACTGTTCCTTCTATTAAACTTCTTTTGACGTAGCACTGATCGTTTAGACAAAGCCACAAAGATTTGTATTGCAGGCGTGTGAGCTTTCGTGCCAAAGCTAGCAACTTTCGATCTTCAAACTGCATTGTCTAGAACCTGGAGAACCTCCTGCCAGTAGTGCCAAATAAGTTAACCATGATATTCTTGTACCAATTCCTTCCTTAGGATGTTTCAGATGCATCTGTTTTGGTTATGCATACCCAAGCCATGGCTTAAATTATTTGTGGGTTATCCGATATTTTTCCTGGTACAGCCAGATATTAACTGCTGCATTTTTCCGCTCCAACACTTTATACAGTCTGGCCGAAAGGTCATACTGGTAGTTAATAGGAATACAGGCTTTATCGGTCAGCTGGCTTAGTTGGATCAGAAAGCACACAAAACCCACGATCCATGCTTCAACGAAACAATTATGTATCCATTGAAGGCAAGATTTGAAAATACGTACACAAAAACGTAAGCGGAGGATTCATTCAGGATTTATGACTCTTGAGAGAGGAACCAAAAACTCTTCAACCAAAGAATAGGTGTTGGGCTGAAAATTCTTTCACAAGCCCCTCACTCCCCCACCCCCAAATGCGCTAAATATGCACCAAAGGACACAGAAAGAAAGCGGATTTCACTCCGGTCGATCCGCGGGGTATTGGGTCCTTCGTATCGAACACGGGCACCGCTTGCTTTGGTCTTGAGCATCAGTTCCATTGCTTGTTTGAAGTCAGCTAATACCCGCGCCCGGTTGACATAATAGCTGCGGTTGGCGATAAATCGCTGGGCGCAGTGGTAGGCGGCGCGGTCAGCGGCCCAGCCGATGATACGTTGTGCCCGTCGGGAATGGATCCAGTCTGCCTCTTCGCCTGTTCCTATTTGTTTCGGCAGACCTGCTTCAATCGGAGGGAAGTCAATCCGGTAATAGGCAAAACCATAATTTCCAGAGAGTACCAGACCGGTCAGGATAGCGGTTTGCCAATTGGAAGCGGTCTCTTCGATGTGGATCGAAGCCGGATCGACAATGAACGATTGTCCCCAGACAGAGACGTGAAACAACAGGCATCCCACCCCAATGAGGATTTTGATAATTGGTCCTTTCATCGCAATATGAATCCAGGGGTTCCGGGACGAGTCTGAAGACTGTCCGGAATCCCATGCTTGACGAGACTTACTCGCGGAGAAGCTCTTATCCGAGGTGGAGTGCGGGGAGTAATTACGCGATTTCGCGTATGGATTCCAAATGATTGGAAAGAGCTTCTGGTAAGTCCACTCTGGATTCTGCATCGCCAGCTCGCCTGGGTGAGATCTGCGATTGATCCTTAATTTCTTTTTTACCTATTGGCTTTGCTTGGTTCTTCTCAATAGTCTTTGCCGCTTTTTTCATAAAGCGGCGCAAAAATCGCATAAGCCAATACCAGCCGCACGGGCCGCCCCGTCTCCCGATGGCTTCTGCAGGGCCGACCCGCCAGGGTGGGAATCCCTGGATTACATTTCCGTCAATCGAAGGTCACTCACCAATGGGTTGTTTCCTTTTGAAGGAGCCTGTCCCGAACTTGATACGGGAAAACGGGGTTGTGCGGGAAGGGTTCAAAGACAGCAAGCGCACCACGTCTGGGTGGGGAATCTTTGGTTCTCTTTCATATGGGCGACGGATACTGATCTGTAAAATAACTGACTAATAGACTGCCAGCGTCAGGCCCAGGACCTCCTGGCAATTGGGAAGGGAATGGCGGGAGAGGTACAGGCTACGTGATTCATTTCCAGCGGAATATTCCCAAAACAGGGGGCCAGAAAGACTTGCTGTTTGCTCCAGTTGCGCTAATTGATCCCGGGCAGCTTCAGCCAGGGGTTGGTAAGGGGCAAGGCCCAGGAGTACTTGCTGCGCCCATGAGATGAGGCTTTGCATATCTTTCACTTCCGGGAAGTCTGCAGTGGGGGATTCGTATATCCAGTAAATCGCCTGGTGATCTGTTGGGAGTTGAATAGGTAGCTCCTCCACACATCGCAAGCTTGGTCCTTGCCATTGAAACCTGCGGTGAAGGGTTGGGCCTGTCTTGGGTGCCTTGCCTTCCGGGTATATGATATCTACCTGTTCGAGTAAGTGCCCTTTTGGCACAGGCACTTGCTGTTCCTGCATGGCAATTGATGCAGGGTGAACTGTGTGCCAACCCGGACTGTATGTGGAATCATGTTTGCTCATCACGCAACTGCATAAGGTGCTCAATTTCTTCCTCGAATGCTTCCCCAATGACCTGTATCAGCCGATCCAGGTCGATCGTATCTTGATTGAATTGCTTTCGCGCGCCCTCGGTATCATACTCTCGGTTCAGGCTCAGATAATAGCGCTTCGCAATCGCACTTTTGATCAGAGCGTTCATCTGGATTTCCCGGCCTTTCAGGTTCTTCACGGACACAATGCATAATAGGTTCTCATACGAAGCCTATATATCACTTTTCCGGGAATCAACCATGCTATAAAGGTAAGCGATTTCGCGTAAAATGAAAAGAATGGAAGTAGCCTTGCAGAATATAGCGTGTTTTTTTGTGGATGCTGCCTTTGTGAGGCATTTCCCGGAAGCTTCTTCTGCTCAAAGTCTCACGATGGCACTGTGTATGCCCCTGATACTTTCCGTGAGACTTTGACACTTTCCCCTCCACAACATACAAGTGACTGATTTACAAATACTTACCTCTCGCAACAAAGTCCCTTTTGCCCCCAAAGTCTCAAAGTCTCACGTTTCGGGGGACAGGCCTTGCACCGTGAGACTTTGATCATACATGCGCAAAGTCTCAGCCATCCCCCCGTCTCCCGCAGGTTGAGACTTTGAGACTTTCGCCTGTTTTTGTGTGAAATGGGACGGGGTGATCGGCTATTTTGGATTAGTCAAATTAGCTATAAACAATTGATTTTCAATTTTTTACCAAAGGAACTTAGGGTTGTTCGGAATGTCGCTTCCCCCAAAGTCTCAAAGTCTCACGATGTCTCAGGGTCGGTCTTGTTGCTGAGACTTTGAGACCTCTTGTGAGACTTTGGCAATCGGGCGATACCACCCATGCCCCACCTTCTCCAGCTTGCCTTCCCGGATCCAGCGGCGGAGCAGGCGGTGGAGGCTGGCCTTGCTCAGTTCGCCGGTGTGGACAAAGGCCTGCAGCAACTGCTGCGTGCTAACGCTTTCATGTCCGGCAGCGAATGCCAGCAGATCCGTCTCCAGGTCTTTTTCTTCTCCTTCGCCCGGATCGCGAAGTAATTCTGCTTCGGAGGCCAAGCTCGTTGGCTCCAACCAAAGATCCTCCGAAAACTGCAAGAGCTGCACCTGTTCCGCCTCCTGGGCATAACGAAAGAAGATCTCTTTGAGGTAGCGCTGACCGCCTGGCGTTTTGGAAATCCCCAAAGCGAAGTCGGCTTCCTGGGCAAGGATTCTGCTCCCGGCGATTGAGTCAATGGTCAGAGGTCTGCCGAGTTGCTTGGGCGTATGGTGAATGAGTAATAGCAAGAGTTTGTGTT
>CAYGTH010000237.1:0-11025 GCA_964352745.1 uncultured Bacteroidia bacterium | reverse complement strand
CGGATCGACCTCCACCGTCGGCGGCGTATCTATGGTCAGGACTTTTCGATCATTCTCCCCGATAATCCGGATTTTCCGGTCATTGATTCGCACCCTTCCTTCAATGTGGCGTTGAAAAGGCCATTTATTGGAATCAAAGAGGCCCGAGCCGTTTTGATAGATTTCAATTCGCCAGGCACTCGACTCCCACAAGCCGAGGTACTCGTAGTACACAGGATCAACGGCTTCCTGGCAGGCGGGCATCAGGCTGCCCATGATCAGCAGCAATACAATCAGGGTAATCTTTTTCATCATGCAAATGGGTTAAGTCAGAGGGCAGACATCAGACGAAAGACACCCTCCATTTGATACTCAATAGGATACCGTCTCAATACGCTCAATTATCCATCTAACCTTCTTACTAGCGTTATGGAATCAATGTTGTTGGTATTCCCACAAGAATCAAGCAGCAGTGCGCAAGTGTGTCGGTTCATTGAGCATGCGTGTCTCTTCCTCCCTTCTCATCCCAAAACAGAATTCCCAAACGTCGAGTAAAATCCTTTCTACTTCGAGACAATCCCCGGCTACTTAGATTTCTTTTTCCGTGAGGCTGCCAAGGCCCGTTGTTTTAGGAAACAAAGCGAATCTATGAATACTATTTCCAGCCGCCTACCCTTTTTCAAATGGACCGCAATTGTAGCGATGCTCCTTCTGTTTTCCTGTGAAACAGATGATGATCCCGACCCGATCGGTAATTGGATTCACATATCAGATTTTGAAGGAATCCCCCGTACAGAAGCTGCTTCCTTTCAGATAGGAGACCGCGGCTATGTAACGACCGGTTATGATGGATTTGATCGTCTGGGAGATTTATGGGAATACGATCCGCTCCGGGATTTCTGGATACAACGCGCCAGTTTTCCCGGCAAGCTCCGCAATTCCGCAGTAGCCTTTAGCATTGGAGAATATGGCTACGTCGGTACTGGATATGATGGCACCAACGAACTGGGGGATTTTTGGCGATATGATCCGGAGTCAGATACCTGGGATTCCATCACTCCCTTTGGGGGCTCTCCCCGATACAATGCAGTTGCATTTGCTGTTGGAGGCAAAGGCTATGTCGGAACCGGATATGACGGCAATAACCTGAAAGACATGTGGCAATATGATCCTGTAGCTGACGAATGGACGCAAACAGTGAGCGTAGGCGGATCCAAGCGTGTAGAAGCCTTCGCCTTTGTCCTGAATGACAGAGCCTATGTGGGGGGCGGGAAGAACAATGGCAGATATGTAGATGATTTTTGGGAATTTGATCCCGACACGGGAGTCTGGACCCAGAAAACGGATCTCATCAATGACGACGACGATGATGACATTGACAATTTTAACCTCACCCGTTCCAATGCAAGCACTTTTACGGCCGAGGGTCGGGGATTTCTGGCGCTGGGTATAAATCCCGGCAACCGAATTGATCTGTGGGAATATGAGCCGAACTCAGATACCTGGGAAGAGAAAACGGATTTTGAAGGATCAGCCCGATCCGGCGCCATAGGTTTTTCTTTTTTTGATAATGGCTATTTACTAACCGGATCAAGCGGAGGCTCTTCGGCTTTTGATGATGTATGGCTATTTGAGCCATTCGTAGAAAATGACAAAGATGACTAAGCTCTCCCCCACACATATTCCCCCGCCTCACTTGTTGTACAGGCGACTCCCTTACCCCAAACCATTGATTTGTCCTGACACTCCCCCTTATGAAATACCTATCAGGCCTTAGTGCCAATGGAATATGCATGCTCTGCCTGGTGATATGGGCGAGTGCATGCTCTCCCGATGGAGAAACCTTCCCACTGGGCAATAATTTCATTGATGACAACTCACGTGTCATCTTCATTGATACCTTCTCACTACAGGCCAGTACCCTGATCCTGGATTCGATTCCCACTTCCAATGCAGACCAAATTCTGGTAGGGCATTACACAGATTCGGTATTTGGCGAGGTATCTGCGAGTCATTATTTCCGGATGAGTCATCAAGGACCGCTCGATACAGAGAAGGAATATTTCTTTGATTCGCTGGTACTCATTCTCACTTACAATGACTACCTGGAAGGAGATACCAATCAGGCTTTTCCAATCTCTGTACATCCGCTGCTTTCAGAAATTGAATTAGACGAAGATGGCTTATTACATAATATCAGTAGCTTTCCCTTTCATCCCGATCCCATAGGGGTCGGGGTGGTTTTTCCTACTCCAAGGGCGAGTGATGAGCTCCGAATTCGGCTCGACGATGCGCTGGGCATGCACTGGCTGGATCAAATGGCTACCCGAGCGGACCCCTTCACAGATATCGATCTGTTTTACGATCAATTCCCGGGCCTGGTCTTACGGCCTGATACGACGATTGATGCAGCGATTGCCGGGTTTAAGCGATTTCCCAGCGACCTAACATTCTCCGATTCCGTTTCCTCCTCCGTACTCCGTCTCTATTATCGGGAAGAAGATGTGTTTACCGTCGAAAAGACCTACGATTTTGATCTGAGAGATCCTGATTATCGGTTTAACCAGATTACTGCTAATCGCAGTAAGACCTTATTAGCGCCGCTACAAAACCAGCGGGAAGCCCTACCAGAAAAATCCACCTACAATCAAATATTTCTCCATGGAGGATTAGGCATTATGCCCAGGATTGAATTTCCCAGCCTGGATGCCCTTCATTTATTGGGAGAAGGTTCGATTCTAAAAGCGGAACTTATCCTGGAACCACTCCCCGAAACCTATAGTCGCAGAACTCCCTTACCCGACAGCCTCACTCTGATCGAAACGGATCGTATCAACCGGATGGGATCTCTCTTACGAAATGATGCATCCAGCGGGACGAATTACCCTTTCCTGATCACCGATTATCTCTACAAATCTGAAACCAGCTATCGGTTTTCCATAACCAATTACGCCAAGCGGGTTTTTCGCGAATCTGATACGGAACATGCGCTGTCGCTGAGCCTTCCTCATGCTGCTTTTTACCACAGTGTACAAAACCTACGGTTTGGCGGTGCCCAAAACGCTGCCTATACCCTTCGACTGGAACTCTATTATGCCATTAATGAAAGTGAATAAATTCGTCTCTCATCTCTCCTGTTTGCTTGTATTGCTGATCGGATTCGGGCAGATCATGGGGCAAAATAATACCAGTTCTCTTTACTCGCTGTATGGACTGGGAGAACTGGCACCGCTAGGGACCGGGCCCAGTATGGCGATGGGAGGCACCGGGCTAGGTATGCGATCCCACGAGTATGTCAATTTTACCAATCCCGCTGCCAACAGCTATCTCGGCACGCAACGGGTACTGATGGATATGGGAATGTTTTATCAAACGACTACAGCCCGTAATTTGGAAGAAGCGCAAGTTACTCAAGACTTCAACATCAGTCATTTCCTGATTTCCACTTCTGCAACACCCGATTGGCGCATCAGTTTCGGGTTTAAGCCCTTTAGTAATATCGGATATGACATTACCACACAGCAGACCATCGAGGGGCGAAGTGATTCCTATATTGCCCGCTATGAAGGCAGAGGCGGGCTTAGCCAACTGTTTTTCAGTAATGCTGTCCGCATCAACAATCGACTTTCTTTAGGGGGGACTGCAACTTTTCTCTGGGGAGAGGTAGGCAAAACAGAGCAGATTGACCTCATTGATGGCTTTACGACGACCATCCGTGAGGAAAGCGATAATTTCCTGGCAGGTCTCAATCTGGACTTTGGCCTGCAATATGTCCTTTGGCACAAGGCGGAAAAAGACCTGACCATGGGATTGGTATTTGATCCTGCCTCTCAGATGCAGGGCATTTACTCTCGGTTTGTATTTGAAACGGGTACTGCCGGCCCACTGGGACTGGTTAGTGCAGACCTGGATGTGTTGGAAGAAATTGTGCTGCCGGCTGCATATGGCGGGGGGCTTTCTTTTGGCAAATTCCAGCGGTATCGAATCGGCGCTGATCTCTATCATCAGCGGTGGGCAGAAGCGACCTTATGGGACAGCGATCAGTCTCTCAACAATTGCACACGGTTTTCGATGGGTGGGGAATACAGCCCGCCCGGAGATGGCTATAAACCGCAGCCAACCTTCCGCCTGGGGGGATATGTTTCCCAATCCTATCTCCAACTCAATGGCCTGCCGATCCATGATTTTGGATTTTCAGCTGGAATGAGCATCCCGATCAGAGGTATCAACTCTGTCAACCTTGCTTATGAGTACCAGCGCAGGGGATCGACTGAGCGGGGGTTGATTGTAGAAAATACCCATCGTATTTCCCTCAGCTGGATTCTCTCAGACCTCTGGTATGTAAAGCAAAAAGTCAATTAACGATCAATACCCAAGCCTATACAGATCCGTATCAGGCGAGCGTCAAAAATCCGGATATTTATTCGGCTCCCAGGCGCATCCAACCGGGCTTATCAGTTGATTTTTAAGGAAAAAACCAATTATCAGCCAATTTGGCCTAAACGTCGAGAAATTACCGCTCAACGTATATCTATTTTCTCAAACTCAGCCAAAAATCAGACCTTGAGGATATAATCGAAGTGCAAGTTTTCATGATAAATCCCGGCTTTTCGTATCTGAAGCGTACCATTTCCAACCTGTATTTCCCTCTACCTGAATGGTACCTGTTTATAGCTCTTCAGAATCGGGGACCGGGTATTTTTTTGCCAGACAAAAGGCATTGAATCCCTGCCAGTCAGAAAATTCTTACTTCATTTCCCAATTCTACTTACCCTGCTAAAACCACTACTCTTTTACTTTTTGCGCTGATTGTATTTAAGCGCATTCCCATCAACCACCTTCTAACGTGTGTTTATGCAAATCAGGATTTTTCTTTTTTTACTCTATGCCTTGCCAGCGAGTCTATTGGCACAAAAATATACCATTAGTGGTTCAGTCATGGATAGCGAGTCGGGTGAGGACCTGATCGGGGCCACTGTCTTAGTGCTTGAATTGCCGGGAACCGGCTCGCTTTCCAACGAATACGGTTTCTATTCAATTACTTTGCCGGAGGGGACCTACACCCTCCGGTACAAGTATATTGGATATGAAGCGATCGAACAAGTGGTCACCCTCAGCGAAAGTCGTAAGATCAATGCGGAATTAAAGCCGGTGGGTCAGACCATGGAGGCCGTAGAAATTACGGCTCAAAAAGAAGATGAAAATGTTACCCAGACAGAAATGGGCGTTACGCGCCTGAACCCCAAGGACCTCGAAGCTATTCCGGTTCTATTTGGGGAAAAGGACATCCTGAAAGCGTTTCAATTGAGCCCCGGGGTAAAGTCTGCAGGCGAAGGAAATTCCGGTTTTTATGTTCGGGGCGGAGGACTGGACCAGAACCTGATTCTGCTGGATGAAGCCCCGGTGTACAATGCATCTCATTTATTGGGTTTCTTTTCTGTTTTCAATTCAGATGCGATCAAGGATGTTACCCTTTACAAAGGCGGTATGTCCGCTGAATACGGAGGTCGTGCATCCTCCGTAATGGATATTCGCATGAAGGAAGGGAACAACCGGGACTTTGGCGCGTCAGGCGGAATCGGACTTATTTCCTCCCGCCTGGCCGTCGAAGGTCCTATTGTAAAAGAAAAAGGTTCCTTCATTGTGTCGGGACGGCGTACCTATATCGACGCATTTTTGAAGCTATCTTCCGATGAATCGCTCAACAGTTCCAGCCTGTATTTCTATGACCTGAATGCCAAAGCCAATTATAAAATCAGCGATAAGGACCGCATATTTCTCTCCGGCTATTTTGGGCGGGACAATTTCGGTTTTGGGGATGAATTCGGATTTGATTGGGGCAACGCGACTGGTACCCTTCGTTGGAATCATCTCTATTCTGATAAATTATTCTCTAATACTTCCTTGATTTTTAGTCGCTATAGCTATGAATTTGGTTTCGGAACCGATGATGAGGCTTTTGGGCTGGAGTCTGTCATTCAGGACTGGAATTTGAAGCAGGATTTTACCCTTTTCCATAACAATGCGCTCACTTTCAAATTTGGTGGCAACCTGATTCACCATCGCATGGAACCCGGCAATCTGAATGCCGGTGAAAACAGCAGCTTTAATTCTGAAGATGCAGAGACGCGCTTTTCACTAGAAGGAGCGGTTTATCTCCAGGTAGATCATGAAATCAGCCAGCGGTTTAGCATGAATTACGGCCTGCGATATTCCTTTTTCAATTATTTGGGAGCGGGTACTGCCTATACCTTCGATGACAAGGGAAATATCCTGACGGAAGAGACCTATGATGATTGGGAATCAATCAAGACCTATGGAGGCCTGGAACCCAGGTTTGCCGCCCGTTACCAGCTAAATGAAGATAAATCCATCAAGCTCTCCTATAACCGCAACTATCAGTATCTCCATCTCCTGAGCAATTCGACGACCTCTACGCCTACGGATGTTTGGGTACCCAGTACGAACAATATCAAGCCCCAGATCGCAGATCAGATTTCCGTCGGCTATTTTCACAATTTCCACCGAAATATGTATGAGTTCTCAGTCGAGACCTATTATAAAGACCTGCAAAATATGATCGACTACCGGGATGGGGCTGATCTATTTGTCAACAATACTATCGAAGCCGAACTCTTATTTGGCCGGGGCTATGCCTACGGGGTTGAATTTTTTCTCCGAAAACGACAAGGCCGCCTAACCGGTTGGCTGGGATATACGCTCTCCCGAACCATGCGTCAATTTGATGGAATCAACAATGGAGAAGCGTTCCCGGCCCGGCAAGACAGGATTCATGATATCGCGATCGTGGTGATGTATGAAGTAAGTCCCAAAGTAACCCTGTCTGGTAATTGGGTATATTATACCGGGGATGCCGTGACCTTCCCTTCAGGGCGCTATGAAGTGGAAAATTTTGTTGTCCCCTACTATACTGAGCGCAATGGCTATCGGATTCCGGACTACCACCGCCTCGACCTGGGACTGACCTGGATTCGCAAAAAGACAGAAAAGTTTGAATCCAGCTGGAACTTCTCCTTGTACAATGCCTACGGACGCGAGAATGCTTTTTCTATCGATTTCCAACAGAGTGAAACCGACCCCGCTACCACTGAAGCGGTAAAATTGTCTTTGTTCAGATGGGTCCCTTCCGTTTCATATAACTTTAAATTTTAACTCCATGTGGTTCTTATCTTTTATTTTCCGCATAGCAGCCATATCACTGGTCCTGTTTCTGTTTGCCTGTGAGACGGTAATTGAGGTAGACCTCAATGAAGCTGAGCCCAAAATTGCGATTGAAGCGATTCTGATTGAAGGCCCTCAGACTTTTCAAGTCAAGGTTACCGAAACCACCAGTTATTTCAGCAATAGCGCTCCCAAAACCCTGGATGGGGCACAAGTTCAACTTACCCAGGTGGGAGCGGCAACGATGGAAATTCCTCAGACAGGGCCCGGTTTGTACGCGTTGGAATTGACCGCAATCGCTGAAAATACCTATCAGCTTGAGGTAACAATAGATGAAAGGCAGTACGTAGCACAGTCCTATCTCAACCCCGCTATCCAGTTGGATTCTATCAGTTATGAATTTCAGGAAGCGACCCCCTTTTTTGATGAAGGGTATCTGGTATTCTCTGAATTTACAGATCCGGAAGGCATTGAAAATTACTACCGGGTATTGTATGACCTGAATGGGGAACCCCAACGTGAAGCTGATGACTTCCAGGTCGTGGATGATCGGGTTACAGATGGGAATGACCTGGAATTGCCCTTGTTTGGGAAAACCTTTCTCCCGGGAGATCACCTGCTGATGGAATTGCGCTCCCTGGATGAGGCCGGCTATGATTATTACACGAGTCTCGCCAATATCATCGGGGCCAATTCAGGTCCCAGAGGGGGCAGCGCCGCTCCTGGCAATCCCGTTTCCAACTGGTCTGGAGACGTATTGGGCTACTTTATCGCCTATAGTTCCGATACCCTTTCCGTCGTGATCCCATGACGGAGGGGACGGAATTTCGATATAACTTGTACCTGAATTATGCGTAAATCCATTTCAGTGGCCTCTCCCCCGACATATTCCCCGTCTCAGCATCGTCTGGTTTATTTGGTTCATCTCTTAATATGGGGAATTCTCTTTCTGATGCCTTTTCTGTTCATGCAAGTCAACAACCTGCATAACCCTCGTTTCACGATTCTGCTCTTCCTCACGCAGGCGACGATGGCTATTATTTTTTATACCAACTACCTGTTCCTGGCACCCAAACTCTTATTGGTCCGCAAAACTTTCCTATATATTCTTTCGGTTGTTTCCCTATTGACTACCATGTACTTATTCAGGCAGCTTGTGTGGGAAGCATTTGATGTGAAGAACCTGCTGCGCGAGGAATTCGGTTATGTACAGATCAAATCGTTGCCTAATCCAGAAATGTTTATGCCCATTGTTTCGGGTGTGCTGGTCGTAGCGATCGGGACTACCCTGCGGGCGCTCCAACATTCTCATATGCATGAAAAACTCGGAGATGTCATCCGGGAATCTAAGCTCAATGCGGAACTGGCCTTCCTTAAAAATCAGATCAGTCCGCATTTCTTTTTTAATACCCTCAATACCATTTATGCCCTGACCGGAAAAGATCCCAAGGCCGCGCAAGATGCTTTGCATAAATTATCCAAACTCATGCGCTATCTGCTCTATGAAACGGAAAAGCCTCTGACTACCCTACAATCAGAAATTGATTTTCTCGAAGACTACATTGAACTCATGAAAATGAGGCTTCCGTCGCATGTGAATCTTCAATTCGAGCATCAAATTGACCAGGGCCAATCCAAAATTCCTCCCATGTTGCTCATTCCACTCGTAGAAAATGCCTTCAAACATGGAATCAGTAACCAGCAGGCCTGTAGCCTTCATTTTTCGATGACTACCCAAATGGACACCTTGCATTTCTCCACGCGTAATCCCATTCATATTCGCCCGCATTCCAAGGAACCCGGGGGAGTCGGGCTGAGCAATATGAAACGCAGGCTGGATATCTTGTATAAGCAGGAGGATTATTCATTTCAAATCCAGAAAGAATCTGAAACCTTTTCTGTAAATCTCAGTGTTCCGACCTATGCAAATTAAATGTCTGGCTATAGATGATGAAAAACCTGCTCTCGATATGATCGCTGATTATATCGAACAAACGCCATTTTTTGACTTACAGGGTAGTTTCCACAACCCCATCAAAGCCCTTCATCAAGCTGTTCAGGAATCAGCAGACCTCATTTTTCTGGACATCAATATGCCGGACCTGAATGGCATCGAACTCGCCAGGCTCCTTCCTCCCAATACACGCGTTATTTTCACAACTGCCTATCAGGAATATGCCTTGGAGAGTTATCAGGTTGCCGCATTGGATTATCTGGTCAAACCCATCAGCTACGAAGAATTTTTACAAGCGGCCCAAAAAGCCAGGGCTTATTTCGATCTGGTATATCAGCCTTCCAATTCAGGACTTAGCCGTGATTATCTATTTGTCAAAGCGGATTACAAACTTCACAAGATCAACCACCAGGACATCCGCTACATTCAAAATGTAAAGGATTATGTGCAGATTTATCTTGAAAACGGAACGCGTATTATGGCGCTTATGAGTCTGCGTTCATTAGTAGAAAAGCTACCCTCCGACCAGTTTATGCAAGTCCATCGATCCTATTTGGTGAATCTGAATAAGATCACAATCATCGAGCGTAACCGGATTGTATTTGGGGAGGTTTATATTCCCATTTCGGATCGGTATAAGGTACATTTCCAAACTTTTTTGGAAGGAAAGTGAGATGGAGGTGTATTTTACATTCCCTTCATCCATAATTCATATTATTCTCTTAGTTTTGGGAAATTTTGAGCACCTCTACTCAAAGGCTTATTTTTCCTTATGAATGCTGCTACATATGATTTGATTGTTGTGGGTGCTGGCGTAGTCGGTACTTTCCATGCCTATTTTGCTGCCAAATCAGGAGCAAAGGTCTTATTGGTGGAGCGAAATCCCGCTCCGAATGAAGCAACTGTTCGTAATTTTGGAATGGTCGCTACTACCACCATCGCTACGGGTGGAGATTGGGACCAGTATGCGCGCGCTACCGGGGCTATCTATCGACAATTGGAACAAGAAATTCAGGAAGATCTCAGCCTCCGCAAATGTGGCAGTCTCTATTTGGTCGAAACTGAGCAGGAAGATCAATTGATCCGGGAATTTGCAGACCTGGGCGATAGTCTTGGCAAATCGGCAGAGTACCTCGACCAACAATCTGTACGGGAAGCCTATCCTTTTGCCAAAGCTGATTATGTCAGAAGCGGCCTCCTGCTCGCGGATGATATGAGTATCGATCCCCGACGTTTTATTCACATTCTCCTGCGACATATTCAGGCAAGTCAATTACTGGAATATCGCCCCAATACCTGTATCGTAAAAGCTGAGTCCCATACCGATCATTGCACATTTACGGATGCAAGCGGCCAGGTATATACAGCCCAAAAAGGAGTGATTTGTAATGGGGTCGAATACCGAATGCTCTTAACGGATGTGTTTCGGGAAAGCCCCCTGAAAATCAGTAAGCTTCAGATGCTGCTGACTGATCCACAGATCCGGGTCCGGTTACCGCATAATATTCTTTCGGGCCTTACGCTGCGTCGCTATCCGGCATTTGCTGCTTGTCCTTCTTATGATTCTTTTATGGCCTCTCCCTTTGATGAAATCTATGAAAAATGGGGCATTCATCTCTTGTTCAAGCAAGCCGATGATGGGTCGATTATCATTGGGGATTCACATGAATACTTTTCGCTCAAGGATCGCGATACCGTTAGCTTTGATCTCCTCGCTGAGATCAATGATGCGATTCTGGAATATGGCAAGCGCATGATTGACCTCGATACCTGGCGAATTCAACACAGCTGGAACGGCTATTACCTCAGTCATCCGACCGATAATATATTCACTCAAGACATCTCCGAGCACCTTCATATCGCCACGGGTATTGGCGGTAAAGGCATGAGTACCGGAGCGGGTTTTGCAC
>CAYGTH010000236.1:0-11034 GCA_964352745.1 uncultured Bacteroidia bacterium | reverse complement strand
ATCTCCTACTTTAAGTTCTCCCTGTCGGTAAGAAGGACTTCCGGGGATGATCTCCGTTACTTCAATATATCCATTCTTTTCCAGGAGGCGTGCGCCGATCCCTTCAAAGCGACCTGACATTTCGATATCAAATCTCTCTTTGTCTTTTGGGGGAAAATAACCGGTATGGGGGTCATATACATTAGCAATAGAATTGATGTAGAGCGAGCGGAGGTCGCTTGTGCGTGTCTTGAGCAGGCGATTGAATCGCTCTTCATAATTCTCTTTTACCTTTTTTCGAGCAGATTCTTCAAGTTCTGCGAAGGTTTTGATTTCTACCTCGGAATCGCCTTTCTCCTGCGCTTTCTCCTGCCGCTCCAGCATATTCGTCAGCTGAAACAGGGTTTGATATTTTAAGAGAATTCGCCAGTTTTCTTTTACAGCAGAAATATTGGCCGGAAAGTTCTGTTTGTCGGGATCTGACTCAAACTTCTCGTCCTTTTCATAATCAAAGGGACGACTGAGGATATCCTGGTAATATTCAGAAGCTTCTTTGATACGCTTATTAAACAACTCTACGGAGATATCGAAAAATTCGTAGGAACCCGCATCCACCTGGTCGTCCAGTTGGGTTTGGAACTTGCGTAAATTTTCGACGTCACGTGCCGTGAAATATCGTTTGTTGTAATCCAGTTTTTTGAGATACAAATCAAATACTTGCTGAGAGAAAGCGTCATTTACCTTTTGGGGTTGGTAATGGCTACTATTCAACCCTTGCATCATAAGTTTTATCAGCACCTCATTTTTATCTGCTTCATTGCTTAGTCGGTGAGAACTAAAAGTAAGCAGGGCAATCAGTATGCAACTGGAAACTAATATTTTAAACTTCATAAGAGTGAATTATTCTATAAAGGTATTACATGAACCATGCCAGCTGCTACCCAAACACTGCTGCTTATGTAATTGAGATTCAAGGTAGATATAAATAAAATGACTGGGGAAATGGGTTGGAAACTATGTTGAAGTAGGGCATCCTGAATTTACAAGTTAGTGATGCCATGTATAAAGCGCAAGCCTTTTATTGGGCATTTCTAAGTATCCTAAGACATGAACGGAAAATCTATACGGCAGGTTTTGTTTCCTGCCTAATCAGGTCGCCTGGAGGCTCGGAGGGGGATAGCTGTTATTCAGGTTCTTACTTTGGGGATTCATTCGTGAATTCTTCACTTTCATTCCCAAAAACCTCAAATAACAGGGCCTTCTCCTACTTTCTTCCGTAAGAATAAGGGACGGCAGCTTATTGAATGTCGTTGTAAATAAACCATGGAGTGATGAAAAATAACAAGGTCTTCGCAGCAGCTTTTTTCGCATTGGTAGCAGGAGTTATGTTAGGTGGAACCGTTTTAGGACAGGGCACTTACCTTGGCCCCGCTTCTATTACTAACCCTTCACATGAAAAACAGTTCAATGAAATTGCGACAGGAACAAGCATCGATACGATCGCGATTACTGCCCCCCAGAAAATGCCTGATAATCGATCTCCTTTAGTGTACTTGTTGGCTGATGGAGATCAGGGTTCCCGCGTAACGGAATTAGATGCGCGTGAGCAGGTGTATTTGGTTGAAGATTTTATCAGCCAACGAATAGCTGTTCGATTCGCCGCTTTTCATACAGGGTTCATTGAAGTAAAGGTATATAATGAAGACCGCAAGTTGATATTCTGGAAGAAAGGATATGAAGTGTTTTCAGGTGAACAGATCGTGATCAACTATCAGGAATTTGAAGGGGGAAAGTACTTCCTCCATGTCAATACCAATGATGGATCTGTCATCAAACAACATTTATACAAGATTAATCAGCAGTACTACACCGTTGCCAAATAGCAGACACCCTGAGTCCTGGCTGACAAGCAGGTACGCAATCAGGTTCATGCATCATAGCCGCCTTTAAGCTGGTTTTGTCCAATCGTGTCACCCGGTTTCTCTCAGAGGGACCGGGTTTTTTTGATAAAAAATTACGACATTAGCCCGAGAGCCTGACCTTAAGAGATTAAAACGTATATGCTAAATATTCTGATTGTAGAAGATGAGCCATTAGCGGCCACTCGCCTTAAGCGGTTGATTTTAGAAGTAGAGCCAACGGCAACTATTGTCGAAATGCTGGATTCGGTACAAAGCTCGGTAGCCTGGCTACAAGAAAATCAGGCTGATCTTATATTTTTAGATATTCACCTGGCGGATGGAAACAGTTTTTCAATCTTCGATCAGGTAGAGGTAACAACGCCAATTATTTTTTCCACAGCTTATGACCAGTATGCGATTAAGGCGTTTAAGGTAAATAGCGTGGATTACCTCCTCAAACCCATCGAGAAGGAAGACCTCGCAGCCAGTATGGCAAAGTATAAATCAGGAATTCCCTCTCCCGGAGAAATGGATATGGGCGCGCTGATGCGTGCCATCAAAGGTAAGCAGGAGGAGTACCAAAAACGATTTATTGTTACAGCAGGTGATAAAATAAAATCTGTTGAAGCAGCAGATGTTGCCTACTTTTTTGGACGGCAGAAATACGTATTTCTGGTTACACGAGACAATCGCCGACACATTGTAGATTATACTTTGGGAAACCTGGAAACCCTGGTCAATCCGGATGATTTTTTTCGGATTAATCGCCAGTTTATCATCAGTTTTTCCGGGATCTCAAATATGTTTACCTACTCAAAGAGCCGAATCAAGGTTGAAATGGACCCCCCGACAGAGATTGAGGCGATTGTAAGTATTGATAAAGCCAAGCGATTTCGAGAGTGGCTCAATCGTTAATTTATACATTATCGCACATTTTGAATAAAATCTATCTCCTTTCTCTCAAACGGAAATCTTCTTTTCGCGTGGTATAGGGGGGTAAGATATTAGGGGAATTGATACGGCCTGGGATTTGCAGAGATAGAGAATACATTCGGGAATAATTGTTTGGAAATTCGATTTTCGGATAAAATTAGACGATAAACTGTCGGTGGGAGGAAAGAATATCGAAAGATATATGGTTTTAGTAAGGGAGGAAGGCTAGGAAAATATGATGTAAGGTTGGTCATTTCAGAAGATTTTTTAATTGATAGAAAAAACCAAAGTTTACATGGTGCTTTTCCCGCTATAGAAATATCCATTTGTCAGTCGGAAGAAAGTGCATTGGGGGCTCAACCATTTTAGTCAGCTTTGCTTAAGGCATTCTAACTCATGTAGATGGTAAAGACAGGTGCTAAGAAAAATCTATGTTAGTAAGAACGGAATTGAAAAACGCGATGATGAATATATTGTTGGTGGAAGATAATCCGGGGGATGTTCGACTTACGCAAGAGGCACTGCGCGAACAAGGGATTTATCACAATTTAAGTATCGTATCTAATGGAGAAGATGCACTGAAATATCTTGCTGGGGAAGATCAGTTTGAAGGCCTGGAGCTACCCGATATTATTTTCCTGGATTTGAATATTCCCCGAAAAGATGGGAAAGAAGTATTGCGGGAAATAAAACAACATACGCAGTGGCGTATGATTCCGGTCGTAGTCCTCACGACTTCTGATGCTGAGCAGGATATCCTGACCAGCTATCAGTTGCATGCAAATTGCTATATCGCCAAGCCGGTAGATATAGATAGATTTATAGAAGTTATAAAAAGTATAGAAGATTTTTGGTTCAACATTGTCAAATTACCTAGATTGAAGTAATGGTGGAGAGAACAGTGGAAACAATGAAAGCTAAGCCAATAGATATCCTGCTGATCGAAGATAATCCTGGAGATGAACGCTTACTGCGTGAGTATCTCAAGGAGTCGAGCCTGCAAACGGGGAAGTTTGTTCATGCTGAGCGACTGAGTGAGGGGCTGGCATACTTGCGAAAGGAAAAATTTGACATTGTCTTATCGGACCTCAATTTACCGGACAGTGCGGGAATCGATACCTTTATTCAACTCCATAAAGAATTTCCCTTACAAGCCGTGCTGGTCTTGACGGGGTTTGGTGAAAACGATGAAATTGGCCTGAAAGCGGTCCAGTTAGGCGCACAAGACTTTTTGAGCAAAAATTACCTGAATCATCAGGTAATAGGCCGTGCAATTAAATACGGCCTGGAGCGCCACCAGATGAAGCGGAGGCTGGAAGAAGCCCAGCATCTGGCCCGCGTAGGAAGTTGGGGACTGGATTTATCCACGAATGAGTTGCACTGCTCGACAATGGTGTGCGAGATTTTTGATCGTGATGCAGATAGCATTTCGACCCTGGCTGATTACATTGAGGCGGTTCACCCTCAAGACCAGGAAAAAGTAGTAATCGCTTTCAAGGAAGCATTCGAAAATGGTAAGCCGTTCCGGATAGACCATAGAATCCTGTTCCAAAATCAGCAGGTAACCTATGTCGTCTTACAAGGGCGGGCACAATTTAATGCCTATGATCGGCCAACCACGCTGTCAGGTACCGTGCAGGATATTACGGATCGCATGCGGATGGAGGAATTGATGCAGCAGACGCGCATGGCGGAAGAACGTGCGAAACTCAAGCAGGAATTTCTTGCCAAGACAAGCCATGAGATTCGAACGCCACTCAATCCGATTCTTCTGTTAACCAAAATGCTTCTCGAATCGGAAATCACCGATCAGCAAAGAGAACATCTTTCGGCCATCAAAACTGCTGGGGATACGCTCCTGGCAGTAGTAAACGATATATTGGATTTATCCAAAATTGAAGCGGGTAAAATTGATTTTAACCGCACCCCCTTTGATCTGGCACAGCGATTTGAATATCTCCGGGAGATGCTCGAATCCAATGCGAAATCCAAAGGATTGGGGCTGCAATTCAATATCGAAAAAGGAATCCCCAAATACCTGATCGGAGATCCGGTAAGACTTACCCAGGTATTGCTGAATCTCGTTGGGAATGCGATCAAGTTTACGCATCAGGGATCTGTCAACGTGAAGGCCCGGGCCCTCAGAACGGAAGGAAAATTCATTACCGTACGCTTTGATGTGGAGGATACCGGGATAGGGATTCCAAAAGAAAACCTCTCCGGTATTTTTGAAAGTTTTCGGCAGGTGGAAAATGAGATTAATTCCCAGCAGGGAGGAACTGGGCTTGGACTCACTATCGTCCAGCAGTTGGTCAAACTGCAAGGGGGAAAAATATATGTCGAGAGTACCGTGGGAAAAGGATCTTTGTTTGCCTTTGAACTTAAATTTGAAGTTGGAGAAGAGCAAATTGCTCCCTACAAAGAATCGGTAGTATTCGACAAAAATAAACTCAGAGGCCTCAATATTCTTCTGGTAGAGGATAATCCGCTCAACCAAATGGTAACCAAAGCTGTTCTAAGTGATTGGGGAATAGATGTGGATTTGGCTATTCATGGGAAAGAATGCCTCCGTTTTTTGGAAAGACGAAGTTATGACCTGATTTTGATGGACTTGCAAATGCCGGAAATGGATGGATATGAGGCCACCCGGTACATTCGCAGCCAATTGACAAAGCCGCAGAGTGAGACGCCTATTATCGCTTTGACCGCAAATGCGTTCACAGGTATGGATGATGAATGCATGAAAATCGGGATGAATGATTATATTTCAAAGCCTTTTCAAAAGGCAGTTTTGTATGAAAAAATAGGACAACATGCCCGTAGGCAGGATCAGAAAGTGGCGACTCATTATCCAAACGGAAGTCATCACAAGTCTACCGCAACTCCCGTACAAGCTGCGCCTCCTACTGCTAAACCAATCGCAAATTTGATAGACCTGGCATATCTTAAAGAAATTTCGGGAGGTGATGATGACATCGTCCGTAGAGTTATTAGCAAGTTTCTCGAAACTACTCCTGACACCATTGTCCAGATGGAGCAATGTCTGATTGATCGGGCATATCTTGATCTTAGCAAATGTGCGCATAAGCTCAAGAGTTCCGTTGCTACAATGGGTATGAATCAGGCACGTGAGACCATGTTTAGCATTGAGCGGATTGGAAAAGGTACAGACAAACTAGATACCCTGCCTTCGCTGGTCGCACATGGAAAAGATATTGTAGAACGCGCTTCTATTGAGTTGGAAGCAGCACTTAAGAATTTGTAGCGGAAGCTACAAGCTGGTAATAAAAAAAGCGGCGCTCTGAAAAGAGGGCCGCTTTTTTATTAGGTATATCCTTTTGGATCAAAGAGACAGATAGAAAATACCAATATCCTATCTGCCTACTTCCTCATTTACTTATTTCAAAGCTTTTGTCATCATTACACCAATCTCTGCCGGAGACTCCACTACATGGATTCCACAGGCTGCCATTACTTCCATTTTCGCCTTGGCAGTTCCTTTACCACCGGAGATGATCGCACCTGCATGACCCATACGGCGTCCGGGAGGGGCTGTCTGGCCTGCGATGAATCCTACTACAGGTTTGTTGACATTGTCTCGGATCCACTCAGCAGCAATCTCCTCATTCGACCCGCCGATTTCGCCGATCATGACGATGCCTTCTGTATTTGGATCATCATTGAATAATTTAATGATATCGAGGTGAGTAGAACCGATGATCGGGTCTCCGCCAATTCCCACGCAGGTAGATTGGCCCATGCCTTCTTTACTTACCTGATCTACCGCTTCATACGTCAATGTACCGGAGCGGCTGACAATACCAATTTTACCCGGATTGTGAATAAAGCCAGGCATAATACCCAGTTTACATTCTCCGGGTGTAATTACTCCCGGACAGTTAGGACCGATCATGGTTACGCCGCGATCATCGATATACCGGTTTGCGTAGATCATATCTTTTACCGGAATTCCTTCCGTAATGGCCACAATCAGAGAAACACCCGCATCAGCTGCTTCCATAATCGCATCTGCTGCAAATGCAGGGGGAACAAATATGATGGAAACATCGGCTCCGGTTGCTTTTACAGCATCTTCTACCGTATTGAAAACCGGCCGGTCGAGGTGTGTTGACCCTCCTTTGTTGGGGGTTACCCCACCCACTACCTGTGTGCCGTACTCAATCATTTGCTGAGCATGGAAGGAGCCTTCTTTTCCAGTGAAGCCCTGAACTACGATCTTAGAGTCTTTGTTGACGAGTATACTCATGAAGCGGGATTTTGTGTTACAACCTTTATGTGCTAAAAAGGATCGGCAAGTTATCGGCAATTGAGGAAAAAACAAAGGAGGATTGAGAATTGTGCAACGTATTTGAAGGCTTATCCGTCATTTAGCTACACGTCCGTGCAATTCACCTTTCAAACCCTGGAGATTATGAACACACGTTGCCTTTTTTTATTGGGATGGTTGGCGCTTTCAATTGGGGGATTTTCCCAGACTCTCGCCCCGCAAACGCCTGCACCGCTTTACGAACATTTACTGGAAATCAATGCAGAATGGCGGCATTATACCGCTCCTGAAAGCTGGAAATCCGAAATGGTCTCGTTTACAACAGATCGGGATCGGATTCATCGACACCTGAAACTGGTACATGAAATCTTAACGGATCAGTCCACCGGCCATCTTGCAGAAGGACAAGTGGCAAACCGTAAGCTGGCCTTAGCGAATCTGTTTCGCTATTATGAAAACCGCCGTTTTCCCATCAATACTCACCATACTACTCGTATTCCCTATTTTATTGATGACTACGGCACAGCCTGTGCTGTGGGGCATTTGTTGATTGAAAGTGGAGAAGCGGCTTTTGCGAAGCGGATTCAGCAAGAAATGAATTATGCCTATATCGCTGAGATGCCGTATGCTGAATTAGAAAAATGGGCGGAAACACAAGGATTTACAGGAGAGGAGCTTGCCTGGATACAGCCGGGATATCCCCCAGCGGAACCTTTTTCACGTATGGGCAATGGCGCAAATGGTCCGGTGTCTGCCTTTGTTGCCGACACTGCAAATGATCGCATGTTTATTGGAGGTGCCTTTTCCAAAGTGAATGGTACTGAGTGTGTGAATGTCGTAAGTTGGAACGGGACCCGGTTTGAAGCCTTAGGGAATGGCCTGCCCGGTACGATACATGCACTTGAGTATTTTGAAGGCATGCTCTATGCAGGAGGGAGTTTTATGGGAGGGAATAACAACCTTGCTGTATGGGATGGGAATTCCTGGACCCTTTCAAATGTGCTGATAGGAGAAATCATGACCTTACATGTCCATGACGGTGCGCTTTATGCAGGCGGTTCTCTGGCGATTAGCGGCACCATTTCTTTTATCTATGTTAACCTTGCCAAGCTGGAGAATGGAAATTGGACACCTCAGGGAACGGGTTCTTTTGATGGTCCGATACGCGTATTGACGACCTATCAGGGAGATTTGATCGCAGGCGGTGAATTTCAGGCCTACAATCAGGACTCCATTGGGTATATCGCCCGCTATGCAAATGATGCCTGGACAAGTCTTGGAAATGGGTTGGACAATGAAGTCTATGCCCTTTGGGCTCAGGCGGATACGCTTTATACAGGCGGGAAATTTTTCGATGACCTGCAAAGCCCTACTTTTGGCTTAGCGCGGATCGATACCGGGGATTGGAAACAACTCATAGATCCTACGCAGTATATCAACCCTACCAACCCTACCTATTCTGAATATATAAGTGTGCTCTACCCGATGCCAGTTGGTAATATCATGGAGCTGTATGTCGGGGGACATTTCGGAATCTATCCACTGGTTGGGGTGTTTGGGGATAATATTGCGACCCTGGAGCAAGTTACAGGGGATGCCTATTTAGGAGCAGTAGCCCAGTTAGATGCACCCGTAATGAGTCTTGCCAGCCTGAATGGCGACCTGTATATAGGGGGGCAGTTTACAGGCCATTTGAGCAAGACAGGTGCGCCAGTCGAACCCGTAGGGATTGAAGATGGCCTGCGGATCCCTCATTTAACTATGCAACCCAATCCCGCCTCAGGGCAGACCTTTATCGAATTAGCTGATATTCCCTGGAAACCGGATATGCAATTGCGGGTCTTCTCCGCGGCCGGGTACCAGATCGAAGTACCCTATTCTATGTATCAAACAGGAATCGAGGTGCAACTCGAACAGCTCCCAGAGGGGATGTACTACTTTGAGGTAGGAGATGCTAGCCAGAAGATGGGAATTGGAAAATTTGTGGTGCAGTAAAATCCGTCATCTGCTTCGATTATCGCAGTTGCAGCATCAGAATTATTTCCAAAAGGTATCCGTTTGAAGAAAGTGGTTGATTCCTGTGCACGTAATATAAATTGGGAGCAGATCAATAGACCTACTCCCATAACAAGCACTTTTAACAGATGCTGATAGGATATTTTCATACTAATGATTGATCACAATTTTCCGGTAGCTGAGAATCGTATCGCGACTAGCACCCGGGCATGCCCTGATGCTACCGAACCATTACCTTTTCTCTCGCAACGATTCGGTCATTGTCATATAAAACAAGATGATATACACCAGCTGGCAAGTCAGGGAGTGCTAGTTTCGTATCGAGGCATCTAGTTGCTGCGGATAGCTTCTGCTGGAAGACAATTTGTCCAGTGAGGTTAAATAAAATAGCTTTGGGTTGCTGAATAAAAATGTCAGGGCAGAATTCGATGTGAAGATTATCCAGCACAGGATTAGGCCAGACCCTGAGGGCCTCATGACCAGGAATCAATGTCTCAATCGAAACATTAAGGGTATCACAGCCGGGTGTGAAGCAGCCCATGGAATCGAGCTTTAATACCATAAAGTCGGAACCTCCTGAACCCGACCTCCCCCCAGCGGTACCGGAAAAAATGAGTCCTCCATCGGGAGCTAAAGCCACGTCTGTCATGTAGTAGGAGTTATTCTCTTCCATAACATATTCCCGTTGCCAGCATTTATCGCCATCACTTCCTACTTTGGCAACCCAGATACTTGCCTCACTTCCCAAGAATTCACTTTTATATCCCATTAGGATATAACTGGTATCAAGCAGCGGAACAATATTATATATATTAATCACTTCTGGGCCATTGAAAAATGTCTGCCACATTATCTCTCCATTAGGATATAGTTTGGCTATATAATAGGGTAGATGATAGTCCCCCTGGTTAATCACAGTATCTAAACACTGTCGCATCAGATAGAAATATCCACCTAAATGACGTGTTAAACTACCGCAATCATCTCGTATTGTGCCATAGGTCTTATCCCACTGAACCTGACCAGATGTCGGTTCAACTTTTATGTTCCAACCATCGGTCTGGCCGTTTCCATAGTTATCAGTTCCGCCACTGAGTATAAACCCACCCTCTGGTGTTAAATCTATACCAATCCCAATATCATGATTGGCCGCTCCATAAGTCTTTTCCCATAAAATATCACCGTCTTGATCTGTTCTCATTAAGTAATAGTCAAAATTCCCATTTGGCATAGTTATATATCCAACAAATGCAAATCCGCTATCGGGCGTTTGGACTAACTCAAACAAAGGGGTATAGGTGGGCTTCGCATATGCTTTCGTCCAAAGCGTATCTCCTTGTTCATTAAACTTAAACACAAAGGGATTTCGAACCCCTGAAGTATCTTCAACTCCGCCTCCGGAAACATAATTCCCGTCATATGTTTTCACGATAGCCCCCCAACTCCCTCCTCGCCAGATATGATAGGGTTTGCCATAGGTTTTTTGCCAGAGGATGTTTCCAGCGTAATCAATCTTTGCAATTTTGGTTGAAGTAATAATGGGACTTCCAAATTCGGTACCACCTCCTAATAAAATGTATCCGTCATCAGCTTCGATTATTGCGGTTCCAGCATCTGAATTATTACCAAAAGGTATCCGCTTGAAGAAAGTAGATGAATCCTGTGCATGCAACATAAATTGGGAGCAGATCAAGAGACCCACTCCCATAATAAGCACTTTTAACAGACGCTGATAGGATATTTTCATGCTAATGGTTGATCACGATTTTTCGGTAGCTGAGAACCTTATCATGACTAGCTAATGTAAAGAAATACATTCCTGAGGGCAAATGCTCTGTACCATAGCGAATTGTCAAAGGTTTTCCTGTTTGAACGGAACTCTCTGAAAGCAAGTGGCCCATAGCCGAATAAATAGAC
>CAYGTH010000235.1:0-11146 GCA_964352745.1 uncultured Bacteroidia bacterium | reverse complement strand
ACTAGATGCATATGATAAGAGTATGGAAATCAGAGAGCGGCTGCATGACAAAAAAGGAATTTCAGGCACCAGCAACAATATTGGCTCATTATACATTTCCCAATCAAAATTCAGAAAAGCGTTACCCTATTTGATAAAGAGCTTCACCCTGGGAGAAGAAATTGGCGTAATAGATTATCAATCCCAAGCCGCAGAAAACCTATCAATGGCTTATGCGGGTCTGGGAGAATATAAGGAAGCGCTGCACTATCACCAGACTTTCACTGCATTAAAAGACAGCTTGTTTAATGAAGACAAGGCCAAAGAAATTGGGCGATTGGAGGCGACATTTACAGCTCAAAAAGAAATTGATGCCAAGGCGGCAGAAGTACGAGAACGAACTTTGCAGCGGAATGCGACCCTGGTAGGATTGGCTCTGGTCTGCCTGTTGGGCTTTGTCATCATTTGGGGCTATCATCAGCGACAGCGTGCCGCGAAGCAATTGGCCGCTCAAAAAGAAGCCCTCAATGCACAGTTGATGGTGGAACTCCTGCACGATCAGGAAGTAGAAAACCTGGCAGCTTTGATGGAAGGGCAAGAACAGGAGCGAAAACGAATCGCCCGCGATTTACATGATCGACTGGGCTCGAAACTGGCAACTGTACGCTTACATATCAATGGAATGGAATCAGCCTTAGTCAATAGCGAATCAGAACCTCAATATGTTCAATCCACAAAACTGCTGGACGAAGCCTGCCAGGAAGTTCGGGAAATTGCACACAATATGGCTTCAGGCGTCCTGACACACTTTGGCCTGGTTGCTGCGATCAGGGAAATGGCGAATACCCTGGATAGTTCCGGTCAAATTAAGGTAGCTGTACACGAATTTGAAATGGAAGGATATAGAATGCCGAGCAGCGTGGAAATTGGCATTTATCGCGTGATTCAGGAACTGATTAGTAACATTCTGAAGCATGCGCGCGCAACGGAGGTCAATGTTCATTTGACCCGATTTGACCATGGGCTAAACCTGATGGTGGAGGATAATGGCGTTGGGTTTGACCTGCTTACTCAGCAATCAGATCAATCAGGGATGGGCCTTCAGAATATGAAGAGCCGATTGGCAAAAATGGGCGGAACGTTAGAAATCGACAGCGCGATAGGAAGGGGCACCACCGTGTTGATGGATATCCCCGTAAGCCTGCAAGCTGCTGCTTGATAGGATCGCTTATGTCAGCGAAATCATAGGGAGACTGATCAATTTGCGCTCCGCTTCATCGATAGTCGCAAAGCCGAAAAGACCACCGTGGGATTCTGCTACTTTCGTGGCGAGACTCTGCCAGCTGTTAAGCAGGGTATGTGCAAAGCTGGCATCGAGTTTTGCCAGTATTGCTGTTGTGGCCCCCAATGCAGCGATAATCCCGTTTAAGGATTCTGTAGGTTGGGTATCTATTTGTACCAGTATCTCATGGAGGTCTGATTCAAATTGCTCATTCACGACTTCGTAATACTTTTGCAGGATCGCTTCGGAAGTAAAAGTCCGGTATCCTACCAATTTATTGCCCGCATTCAGTTCGCTTTTGGCAATGTTTCCGTCAGCAGCAGCGATAAGTACGGTGATTTGTGCAGGGGCTTTCAGTAAAGCGTTGAACTCTGATTCGGAAATTCCTTCGAAATGTTTGATTGGAGTACTCATGAATGCGGAAGTTTTCGGCAATATTAAGGGAAATTTGCCGAATACGCTAAAGGAATTAAGAATTTGTGCATACAAGTTAACAGCTAAGAACAAATATGCGCAAATGATTAGGTTGTCTGTAAATAGGCCAGCGTGTAACTTGCAAAACAATCAACTCTGACATAAGGATATGAATAGATTCTTCATGATATTTCTAAGCCTGTTTTTTGCAGGTATTTCCTTTTCGCTGAATGCGCAGGACTGCACACTTACTTCCAAATCAGTTCAGGCTGCTCTCAAAAAACACATCGAATATCTTGCTTCTGATGAGTTGGGGGGAAGAATGACCGGAACACCGGGAGAAAAACTTGCACGGGAATACCTCGCAGCTCAGTTTAAAGAAATAGGACTGAGTACCCCATTGACGGGTGGTTTTTTTCAGCCTTTTCAAGTACGTACAGCCGTAGGAGTCGATTCTCATACCCAGTTAAAAGCAGGGGGAAAGACTTTTGAGATCGGAAAAGATTTTTTCCCCTTGCAGTATTCTGCTAATGCAGAGGTGGCCGAACTGGGATTGGTAAACGCAGGCTTTGGGATCACGGCCCAGGAATTGGGACACGATGACTATGCTGCTGATGTAGAATGGGCAGGGAATGCTTTTTTATTGAATTACTCCTCGCCTGATGGCGTTCATCCCCACTCCAAATTCACCAAATATCAGGATTTAAAAGACCGCCTCACGCTGGCCAAATCAATGGGAGCCGCAGCTGTAATTGTGTATAACCCGGATGCCGACCTGAGGGATCCGGCAGCAAGTTTCCGAAAAATTCAATCGCTGGATATCCCGATCATTTTTGTGAAAAATGAGCACAATGCTTTTTGGGAAACCCTGCCTAAGATAGAAGGGCTGAAAGTGGAAATGAGCGAGCAGGAGCGCACCGGAAATAATGTTGTCGCATTTGATGACAATGGAGCGGAACGCACGATTGTCATCGGTGCTCACTATGATCATCTGGGATTGGGCGAAGAGGGGTCGCTGGCTCCGGATTCCCATGAAATTCACAATGGAGCAGATGACAATGCAAGTGGAACTGCGGCCCTGATAGAACTGGCGCGCTACCTGGCTCCCCTGGAAGGGCAGCAAAATAACTATTTGTTCCTTGCATTTTCAGGAGAGGAAATGGGACTATTGGGATCCAAATATTTTGCTGATCATAGCCCTGTTCCGATTGAGAAGATGAACTATATGCTCAATATGGATATGGTCGGCCGTCTGGAAGTGGACAAAGGAATTGGAGTCAACGGAACCGGGACTTCCCCCGAATGGGAAAAAGTGCTGAAAGATGCTGATGCGGGATTGTGGCCCATCAAGTCAAGGAAATCAGGCGTGGGGCCTTCGGACCATACCTCTTTTTACCTCAAAGAGATGCCCGTGCTGCATTTTTTCTCAGGCACACATAGTGATTACCATAAGCCTTCCGACGATGCTGATAAAATCAACTATGAAGGGATCGGCCAGATCATGTGCCTCATGGCAGGAATAATTGAACGACTGGATGATGAGGGCGAATTAGCCTTTTCAACTACTAAAGAGGAAAGCGGCGGCCCTGCTCCTCGTTTTACGGTAACCCTGGGCGTCATGCCAGATTATCTGTTTGAAGGAGAAGGCATGCGCATCGATGGCATTCGGGAAGGGAAACCCGCCGAAAAGGCGAAAATGAAAAAAGGCGATGTCGTCATCCAAATGGGCGACGTCAAAGTGCGGGACATGATGTCCTATATGCGAGGATTAAGTCTGTTCAAAAAAGGCGATAAAACTACCGTCTTGGTGAAGCGCGGAAAGAAAACCAAGAAGTTAAAAGTGCAGTTTTAGCCCGGAACTGCGACTTCCTCCAGCTGGTCTTTTCTAAAAAAGAAAGAGATATAAAGAATACTTACCCCTGAAGCGAGTGCGATAAAGATGGTGCTCCAGGCTGTCCAACTCATAATGCCCGAATGGTCAAGAATGAGAACCATGGATAGGCCCATGAAAAGTATTCTAAAGATTTCCAGCCCAATGGCCCAGGGCCGGGCCTGTAAAATACCTCCCCAGGCAATAATCATAATGAAAATCCCTGCCGAAAGAATGATCCGCTCTATCGGACTGATGGGCAAAGAGAGGTTGATCGTTACAAACAAAAAAGCAATGGCAAGACCGATCTGACCCATTAGGTAATTTTTTGCATGCTTGAACTGAGGACTGGAATACTTGGTTTGTTCAGCACGTGTGTAGCCGATTCGCTTATTGAGGTCCATTTGTTCAAGTCCTCTGGGGCGCCATCCCAGGGGCATAAACCAGAGCCTGATTTTATCCCACCAATAGGGAGCCGCAACAGCATCGTCCCAGAGTTGCTTCCAGTATTGAAAATTTATATAGATCGGATCCCAGGTTCTCGGGGGATGCGTAATGCCATAACATACCTCTTCAACTTCTTCCTCGAAGGTGCCAAATAGTTTGTCCCAAATGATGAGAAACTCCGAAAAGTTCTTGTCGAGGTACTGAGGATTTACGCCATGATGTACCCGGTGATGTGAGGGCGTAACAAAATACTTCTCAAACCAGCCCATTTTTTTGATGACCTGGGTGTGGTGCCAATAGGCCAGTAGCAGGTGTACCGCAGCCATGGCATATACCATTTCAGGAGAGAACCCAATTAAGACGAGTACCCAGTCAAAAAACAGAAATTGAAAAATACGCTGGGTGAAACTGGCCCGAATCCCGACGGAAAGATTGAGCTCTTCAGAAGAGTGATGCGGCATATGGGCCGCCCAGAATATATTCAGGGTGTGACCGATTCGATGAAACCAATAAAAAATAAAATCCTGTAACAGCAGGAGCAGAAACAGCGTGTACCAGGTGGAGGGAATCTCCCAGGGCGCAAATTGAAATAGCCATCCGTACCACTTAAAAACAAAAAAGGCAACCGCCAGATTGACGCATTGATTACCAATGCCTGTGCCCAGGTTGGTGATGGTATCCTGAAAGGAGTACATCCCCTTATTGGTGCGCCAGGAATAAAATATTTCCAGTACCAGCAAGAGGACGACAATGGGAGTTACAAAAGCATAGACATTCATGCGAGTAGATTGAGCTGTGAAGAACTTCTTGGCTAAAGATAGAAGATTAGCTGAATTTCTGGAAATATCCATGTATGAAAAAAAGTGCAAGCATACTGCCTGCACTTGTATTAAACCCATACTAAATAAAGAAAATTTGCCAATAGAAGCTGTTATTCAATAAGGAGTTTTCCGGTTTCGGTTCCAGATGCAGTCTCCACCCGATAGATATAGACGCCGGGCTTGAGTCTGTCATGCTGGACATGTTCTGCGTAGGTGCCTGGTGTTTTAGTCTCATTTGTCAGGGTTTTGATGACCGCACCCTGATCATTAAGCAAGGTGACGGTTACCTTGCCTGCTTTTTTTACCTCATACCGAATGTTGCTTTCAGATCGAGTGGGGTTGGGGTAAATATTCAGGTTGAGTTCATCATCCTGCTCACTTGACGCAGGTAATTCTCCATTCCATAGCAGGAATCCCATTGGCCGGGCAAACCCAACCATTCCATGTCTGCCTTTGCCTCTATGCTCAGGGGGATGAGGAGGTCGTAAGTGATCCTGAGCACTGTCAGGCCTGGCACGGTGATGGCCATGGTGCCTACGGGAAGGTCTGTCTTTCTCCTCGCGTTCCCCCATATGTTTTTCCTTAATGGTCCCTATATCTGTTTTCCATTGTTCCCGTTCAGGGGCTATTTCTTCCAACAATGTTTTGATTTCATCTTTATGGGTTTCCAAAATACTGCGAGCCTCTTCCATTTGCGCATGCATTTTTGCTCGCATTTGCTGGAATTCTTCCCGCTGTTCCGGAGTAGGAGGTGTCTGCCCTTCCTGATGATGTTTTCGTCCTTTTCGGGTAAATCCGCTGGCTTCTTTTTCGGCTTTTAAGGCCTTAAGCTCAGATCGGATTTCACTAAGTTGGGTCTGTTCCTCCGGACTGAGGTAGGTGTCCAGCTTTGTGCGTTGTACCTTCATAACGGGTGCGATTTGCTCAGAGATATATTGATGCACCTCCGCTCGTGCAGCTTTTCGCGTGTCATCTGACTGAGCAAATAGCCCACTCTGGATGAGAGTCCCGACCAGGAGGCAGGAAACCCAGGATTGGATATTCATATTCGTATATATTTTAAATGTAAGAGAGATAGAATGAGGACAGCGGTAAGCAGGTAGCCAGAAAACTGTATCTGCTTGATAATGAATGGTTTTAGGCTAATTACTCACACTTACCGCTGCCTGATTACTTAGAGAACTGAGCACAAATTCTATTGATGCTTGACAATAGATCAATGACTTGGGGCTAATGTCTTAAATCTGTCTGCTTGCTTAGTTCGCTGGTTTTTCTTTCCGCTTCCGATCTTCGCCTTTTCCTCTTTCTCCGCGATTGGCGCGCTGCTTGGCTTCCAGTTCCAGGTAAGTCGTGTATTGCTCTTCTGTCAAAACGGTTTTTAGTTCTTCATTTCTGTCTGCTCGGATTCCTTGCATTTTTTCCCGCATCTCTTCCCGATCGCCACTACGGTTTTCCCGGGCTTCCATTACGATGTCGGCATAGGTAAGGTTGATTTCCTTTATATTAGCAGCTTGTTCTTCGCTGAGTTCCAGTGCGGTGGTCATTCGTTCAGTTTGGCGATTTGCCATTTCCGCTGGGTCCATGTTGGGGCCACCTCTGCCGCCTCCAGGCTGTGCGATTACGAGGTTGAGGCTACTGATTACAATCAGGGTCATTACTACACTCAAAAAAGTCTTCATTGTTATGGTTGATTAATGGTTTTGTCAAATCTGATTTCGTCCATTAGACACTAAGTCTTTTGCCTTTATTCCCGATATATTATTTATTTTGCTGTATTATTCTAATTCAAGGAGATACAAAGGCAGTTGAATGCAGGCAATATGACAGGCGTATTTAATTGATTAACAGAGGGTTGTTTCTAGTTTTCGACCTTTCTCGATGATAGGAAAATTAGTAATGATTCATAACCAATCTGGCTCTTTTTAGTTCTAATATCTGCTTTATGCTACCTAAAGCTATTTCCCTTCGAAGCACACATGTATGAAAAACACCTTACTCCTTTCCATACTCACGATTTTCCTGGTGGGTGGGATTTCCCTGATGTATGTTGGAAATCCGGCAGCTGAAAATTTGCCTATCCCAACAGACCTTCCGGCAGGTCATCATGAAGATGCTGCCTTCAAGCAGGAACGAAAAGCATTTTTTGAGCAGATGCATAGAGCAGCTCCAGATACGGACTGGCGGTCGATGGATCGACAAACCCGAAAACGAAAAGCCCAGGAACGCTTTGCCAGTATGCGCAACAGATCGGCTCGAAGTGGTAATGACTTTGAGCAGGATAGCATTGCAAATGGCCAGCTTCTGGGACACTGGCGGGAAGTAGGAAGTAATAACCAGGCCGGAAGAAGTCATTTTACAGAGCCCGATACCAATAATGGGATGTTATATGTCGCTTCTGCTGGTGGCAATATCTGGAAAGGCCCGGAGGATGGAAGCAGTTGGCAGGTATTGAATGATTTGTTCAAAATTCCGAATATTATTTCCCTTCGCCTTGTGCCTGTGAAAAATGTGCAGCGCCTGATAGTGACTTCCGGAGCCTTTGGGGTAGATGGTTTGTTGTATTCTGATGATGATGGCCTTACCTGGAATTGGCCAACGGGCTTGCCCGGAGCACAAAGCAGTGGCAGGATTCAGCGGACATTTGTAGCAAATGATTCTCTGCGTACAGTTTATGTATTCTATCAAGCGAGCTTTTCCGGAAACATGATCCTCTATCGCTCTGATGATCAGGCAGAAACCTTCTCTCAGGTACGGACTTTTTCTTCGCTTGCGTTTGGCAGTTTTGCCGGGATGGATATGTGGATGGACTATTATCGCGAAGGGCCTTTGTTCCTCATTGCGAATGCGCAGGTGTATCAGGTCGATTCAGCAGGCGTTCTGAGCCTGATGGGAGCTTTGCCTGCGGGGGGTACTGGAAGTGCGCGGTTGCTCGGGGTAGAAATGCCGGATTCCACGGTGCTCTATGCCGCCTATGCAGGAGGGAGTGAAACGGATGTGTATCGATCTACAGATGGGGGACTTACCTGGGCCTTCCGGGGAACTGCTCCCACCTATCAGTTTTCCAATCGCAGTTTTACAGTTTCTGCTGCTAATCCTGAGCACCTGTACACGGGGGGGATTGATACGTATCGGAGTCATGATGGGGGCTTAAGCTGGACATTGGTGAATAGTTGGGCCGACTATTATGGAGATCCGGCCACCAAGCTTCATGCAGACATTCCGGGGATTAACTCCTATCGGGATAGTCAGGGGAATGAAATCCTGTATGTCAACACAGATGGGGGGACTTATCTCTCTACGGATAGCCTGATGTCTGTGCAAAACCTGTCGCTATCCGGCTTGAATATCAGTCAGTATTATTCCGTCTATACCAACCGTTGGAATACCAACGTGATTTTTGCGGGTTCTCAGGATCAGGGCTTTCAGCGAACAATGCAGGATAATGGCCGTGAGGTGGATTTTGAGCAAACAATCAGCGGAGACTATGGGCATATCGTTTCAAGTAATGGAGGGAATGTGATCTGGACGAATTATCCGGGCTTTACGATGATTTATCCCAATGCTTCTTTCAGTACCTATAACCTGACCCTCGATTTTCCGGGTTCGGGCCACTTGTGGTTAGCTCCCTTGATGGCTGATCCTCTTTCTCCTATCAAAGCATATCTGGGCGGTGGAGGCCTCAATGGCGGCGCGCATTTATTTAGGATAGAATTCTCTACCGATCAAATGTTTGCCTTCGAGGAGCCTTATGATTTTGCAAATGGCCTGAATGCAAGTATATCGGCAATGGCCTATTCTCCCGTGAATCCCAGCTTTCGATATGTCACGACCGATATCGGTGGCTTTTTTGTTTCGGGAGACGGAGGGGATAATTGGACCCAGTCTGCTGGTTTTCTTGCGCCCCAGGGACAATTTTTTTATGGAGCTTCTATCCTGCCTTCTCTCGCCCAGTTAGGCCGGGTATATGTAGCGGGTAGCGGGTATTCAAATCCCCCTGTTTTTGTATCCAATGATGGCACTAATTTCGTTCCTGCCTCCAATGGACTGCCCTCGACATTGGTGTATGATTTGGCCGCTACCGAGGATGAAAAATATGTATTTGCCGCAACAGAGGTCGGGCCTTATGTGTATGTGGTGGCAGATGATCAGTGGTACCCGATGGAAGGGCTTTCTGCGCCAGATCAGATTTACTGGTCGGTGGAATATATCCCCTCCCTGCATACGGTTCGATTTGGAACCTATGGTCGGGGCATCTGGGATTTTGTAATCTGCGATGATATTTCTCCCCTCCCGGAAGCGCAATTTTCCGCTAATGTAAATGATTCGATCGCCTCCTTCCTGAATGCTTCATCAGGCGCTTTTTTCTATCAATGGGATTTTGGAGATGGAACTTCGGGAGAATCTCGAAATGCCGCGCATGGATATGCGGTTCCCGGAACCTATACCATTCGGTTGATTGCTCAAAACTTCTGTTCTTCAGATACTTTCGAACAGACGATTACCGTTGGTTTAGCCAGTAGCCTGGAAGCAGAAGTAGAAGCAGGAGGACGCTTTTCGATTTCCCCAAATCCCGGTAGAGGACCCTTTACGCTCAGGTATGAAGGGGAAACGCAGCGTAATCTCAGTATGCAGATTCGGGATATTACAGGCAAGGTGATTCTGCAGGAGCAGATACCCGGCCTTGCAGATGGTAGCGAATACGATATGCCGCTCAGAGGAGCTGCTGCAGGAGTTTACCTACTCAGTCTTACAGCTGAAAATGGGAAGCCGATAAAGACCCTTCGATTACTGGTGCAATAGCTTTAGCTTCACCCCATTGGAAACGTACGACATTTCCCTGGCGCGCGGGCTGGTAAAATGTCGTACGTTTCTCTGATTTGGTTAAAAAAAATTACGTCATTTCGGAAATGTTTTCGGAAGCTTGAAAATCCGGAAAAGGTCGCTGGTCCGCAGATTGGGGCTTGCGGACAACGATTCAGTCTAAATACCCCTTCCTTACATCTGTCCATCTCCTTACTTATTCAACCACCAAGAGACCATTTTTTTGAAATCCTCCGGTTTGTATCTGATACAGGTACAGGCCGGGGGATACTGGGTTAAGGGAGATTTTGTGTTGCGAATATCCGGCTTCAGATTCCTGTTTGCTGCTAAGGATGCGCTTCCCTTCCAGAGTGGATAAGGTAAAATCTACGAAACCTGCTGTTGGATTCTGCAAGGCGAAGGTAATCAGATCCTGGGCCGGATTAGGGTAAACCGAAAGTAATACAGGCGCTTCTGAATCGGGCACAGATAAGGCTATCTGGTCAGAATACCGAAAATCCCCATCAGGCAGGACCATTTTGATTCGGTAAATAGACTCGCTTCCTGTAGCCTGAACATCTCTGAATGCATACACCCCCTCGTCTGATCGGGCAGATAATTCTCCTATGGGATGGAAAGTGCTGCCTGCCTGACTTCGCTCTATTACAAAATGATCAGCCCCTGCGCTTTCTGATAGAATCCATTCCAACCGGGCATGACCCGCCAGCGTCCATTCTCCCGAAAAATCCAGGAACTCCGGTGCCAATACGCCTGCACCAAAGAGATAAGTAGGAACACAGTCGGCACCTGAAAAAGCCAGGAGATCAGAACCAAAGGTCTCTGCCTCTACGGTTCCGGATGGAGTCGGATAGGTCAAGTCGGTGGAAATATTGCCATCCACAATGACCTGATAGGTGCGGGAACCCGCATTGCTAAAGAAGCCCAAAGTGGTACTGGGATTATTGTGATAGCCAAAAATAGCATAGATCGGCCCCGTACCACAGTAAGTGGAGAAGTCCATATTGGTAGCAATAGCATGGAATCCGGGTAGAATGCCTGCCTGATTTCCCCCTGCTCCCAGGAAGAAAATGAAATTAGAGTTGGCGGGAATGGTTCCCAAAGTTCCTGCCCCACCTGTAGGGGCAACAAATAAACCCGGACAGCCTGCCTGGGTATCGAGATCATTAATTAAATCTCCAATGATTGGGCCGTCGATGACATCATTGATATCCAGAATTTGATTGCATTGCAAGCCAATGGTTCCACATAGTTCGGTTGTACTTCCTGCGGTTGCAGTGCCGGAAGCTGACCAGGTATAGTTTACATTGGGCTGTGTTCCGGAGGTAGGATTGATAGAGGCAAAAATCATATCTGCGACATCCACCGGTGAATTGTTGGTGCTTGCGGCGATATATTCATTTTGAGAATCATCCCCACAAGGATTGATGACCCCGGTTAGTATACTTACAGCCGGACATTCTGCCAGGATGTCAAAGGCACTTGAGGTGCCGGTAAGGCTACTACTTGACGCGG
>CAYGTH010000234.1:0-11163 GCA_964352745.1 uncultured Bacteroidia bacterium | reverse complement strand
GTTTGGAGATACCCGTTCCACAAATTGGGCGATGGGCAAACTCAGGGAGAATCACCAAAAGCCCTTTTTTCTGGCGGTCGGTTTTACGCGGCCTCATCAGCCCCTCTTTAATCCCAAACGATTTCACGATCAATACCCACTGGAATCGGTTGTCTTGCCTCCGGTGATTGAAGGCGATTTACAGGATGTGCCCAGAGCTGCGAGCGAGTATGCCCGCGCGGCAACCACTTCCGGCCTGCATAAAAGCGTAGCTGCCTATGGCGAATGGCCCCATGCCGTTTCGTCCTATCTCGCTGCGATTTCTTATGTAGATGACTTGATTGGGAACCTCATGCAGGCCCTGGAAGCCAGCGAATATGCCGACAATACCCTTGTCGTCGTCTGGTCAGATCACGGCTGGCATTTGGGCGAAAAAGAACACTGGGGAAAAGGAACCGGGTGGTACCGATCTACCCGAATACCCTTGCTGATCATTCCCCCCCGAACCCAGGAACCTTCCGGATTTACAGCCCATAGTGTGAGCAATCGCCCCGTCAATCTGATTGACCTCGGGCCGACTATGGCAGAAATGGCCGGGATTCCCCTGCGCCCCGAATGGGAAGGCAATAGCCTGCTGCCCCTTCTCCAAAACCCGAATACAGAATGGCAACCCTATACCCATACAACCTTCGCAGTGGGCAATCATAGCATAACGACCGAGCGTTGGCAATACCTCCACTATTTTGATGGAACGACTGAACTGTATGACCTCCTGCGCGACCCCAACGAATTTGTCAACCTGGCAAATCAGCCCGAGTACGCTTCCATACAGGCACAACTTCACGGCTGGCTTCCCAAAGAACCCAACTGGAAACACATGATCCGCTATCATAATTTCAAGGCACTGGTCCCCGCTGACGGCTCTCCCATTTCTCTCTACAACCACGCCTATCAAAACCAGGTCGAAGGAAATAATAATGTCGCGGCCGATTATCCGAGGGTGGTGACTCACATTGAGGATTGGATTCAACGAACACAGCCGACCGCCCAATACCTGACCATAGTCGAATAACGCAATACGAAACTGAACCCATGAATAGAAGGTCTTTTATTTCCAGAACCAGTGCCGGTGTATTAGCCGGAATGCTCTTACCCGATCAGGTGCTGGCAGGTATTGCACTTCCGGATGTATCTGGCGAGTTCCCTAAATTCAGGGTCAGAACCCTTACTCATGGCCCCAAACATCATTTCTTTGGATACTATGGCATGTCGCCCTGGAATCGTGATGAAACCAGGATGGTATGCCTGGAATCGGATTTTCACGACCGATTACCCCATCCTGACGAAAAGGCATCCATCGGCCTGGTGGATCCGGAAAGTGGAGCTTTCACGCCTATCAGTGAAACCCTTGCCTGGAATTTACAGCAAGGCTCACTCTTGCATTGGAATCCCATTCATCCCAATACAGAAATCATCTACAATGATCGAAACGGGGATGAATTGCAGGCAGCCATTCTCAATGTAGAAACCGGAAAGAAACACCACCTTGCCCGGGCCATCAGCGCAGTGCATGTGACGAATAAGCATGCCCTCAGGCTTACTTACGGGCGCTTGACGCGATTGCGGAAAGTAGTGGGATATGCCGCATCTGTAGATCCTTATGCAGACCAGGCACATCCGACGCTGGATGGCGTATTTTCCTTAAACCTCAAAACGGGAAAAAGCAAGTTGATCCTAAGTATCGCAGAAGTATTTGAACAATCCGTAGGCGGTTATCCGCAACTGGCGAATCGGCATATGTGGTTCAACCATACAGTCATCAATCCTTCCGGAACGCGTTTTCTGTTCCTGGCCCGAACTTCCAATGAAAAACGCAAGCTCGACTCGGCAATGTTTACCGTAAATATGGATGGTACTGACCTTCGGATGGTAATCCCTTTTGGGACAGGTGTCTCTCATTTTGGCTGGCGAAATGACAAGGAAATCATTGCAACCTTCAAATTGCCCGGTGAAAAAATGCTACGGCATATCCTCTTTCATGATGGGGAGGTTGATTATCGGATAATTGGCGAAAACTTCCTCATTGACAATGGCCACTGTACCTATTCTCCTGATGGAAACTGGATGGCAACAGATCGGAAACAAGATGAAAGCAACTCTCAATCCTTATGGTTGTATGACATGAGTCTGGATCAAGGCATGCTTTTGTGCAACAAGCCTGTTAATGAACGGAAATTCCTGCATACCAATACCCGTTGTGATTTTCATCCCCGATGGAACCACTCCGGCAATACAATCTGTTTTGATGCCATTGATACTGGCTCCTGGACCCGACAAATGCACGTGGTAGAATTTCTGCCATAAACACGCTCAAAACGATCATGAAACATACTCATTTACTCCTCCTCCTATTCATCGCCCTGGCGATTAGTGCTTGCGCAATGGAAGCCGCTCACGAACAGGCACCCAAAAGCCCCAACATTATTTTCATCCTCACAGATGATCAGGGCTGGACACATACCTCTCATCGGGCCGATCCTGATATCCCCGAATCCCAAAGCGACTATTACGAAACCCCTAACATAGATATCCTGGCTCAATCCGGGGTGATGTTTACCCGGGGATATGCGCCTAATCCCATTTGTTCCCCTACGCGCAATAGTATGATGTTTGGGCAAAATGGAGCCCGGCACATTTACAATAAAGACGCAGATTGGTATAAAAAAACGACGGATTGGCTGACCCTGCCGAAGGCCGTAAAACTGGGAAACCCCGATTATAAGACTGCCCATTTTGGAAAATGGCACATCGCCATGGAACCTAAGGCTGCCGGTTTTGAGTATGATGAAGGCTTGACCTCCAATGCCGCGGGAGAAGGATTTGGGAACGAATACCTCAGTGCCCGGGACTACACAAAAAAGGTAAATGAGTATTTGAAAAAGCATAAAATCCCAAATCCAACCGGTGCCAGGAAAGTTGGAAAACCATCGATGTACTGGAGTGATGAAAATCCAAAAGACATGTTTGGGCTGACCCGAAGAGCTATGGATTTTATGAAAGCAAGCATCAAAGAAGACAAGCCCTTTTACGTGCAAATTTCACACTATGCTACGCACCTATCGCTCGTTTCCCAGCCGGAAACCTATGCTTATTTCAAGGAAAAGAAAAAGGGCGAACGCCATAGCTCTACGGAATTTGCCGCCATGCTCAAAGACATGGATACGAGTGTGGGAATGGTCATGGAGTTTGTGAAAGCTGCAGGGATCGAAGACAATACCTACATCGTCCTTATGGGTGACAATGGAGGCAGGCTATCCCTCAATCAAATCGGTGTGGCAGATGAAAACAAGGCCCTGACAGATGCTTTCTATTCTGAAATCCATAATCGAAACTACCCCCTGCGCGATGGGAAACACTCCTTTTATGAAGGAGGCTTACGGGTTCCCTTTATGCTCGCAGGGCCCGGCATTCAGGCCAACACCGTCTCTGACGTGCCTGTGACGGGCCTGGATTTCTTGCCCACCTTCGCTGAATTAGCAGGATATTCAGCAAAAATGCCCGACCAACTCGATGGAGGCAGCCTCGTTTCCTTGCTGATGAATCCGGAAATCGAAGAAGTGGTTCGGACAAGAGACGCGCTCATTTTTCACCAAAGTTCACACCGAAAACCCCGCACCGCGATCATCAAAGGCAATTACAAATTGATCAAATACTGGATCAAAGAGACCAAATATAAGCAGACTCCCAAAGTGGAGTTATTTGATATTTCCCAGGACTTGAGCGAAACAACTGACCTGGCAGCCCAACTTCCGGAAGTGCGGGAAGCGCTGGAAGCGGAGATGCTCGCTTTTCTCCATGAGGTAAATGCCGAAACGGGAGTTAGAGACATCGACGGCGCATTCTACCGCTTGAAAGATGACCTCGGCCGCAGAAATATGATTGATTAGCATCCTGCACAAATAGCTCATACCATGAACCTACAAAATCTGATTCCCCTTGCTGTACTGCTTTTTCATTGCCTCTATAGCATCGGCCAGGATACTGCCCCCCTAACAGGAAAACTCCTCTACGCCAATTCCCTTGCCAATGAAGCGGAACTCGAAGATTGGACCCTTGAAGGCCCGGCCCAGCTTACCTTCGAAGAGGACTGGATGCACATGTTTTCTCCAAATGAGGAAGGGCATCATGTCTTTTGGTGTCCGGAGGATTTTCCGGGAAGCTTTGTTGCCGAGTGGGAATTGCAAAATATGGAGACCGATGCGGGATTATGTATCATTTTTTTTGCAGCAAATGGCGTAAATGGGGAAGATATTTTTGACCCCGGATTGAAGAAGCGAACAGGCATTTTCCGGCAATACACCAAGAGCGATCTCAATAATTACCACATTTCCTATTATGCTAATACCCCGATTAAACCCGGACGAGACTATGCACATCTACGCAAGAACAAAGGCTTCCACAAAGTTCACATTGGAGAACAAGGGATTGCACCGGGTTCGACTGCCATTCATCGAATGCGATTAATTAAGGATCAGGCGCGAATCACGATGTATGTCGATGGCCGAAAAATAATTGACTGGACAGACGATGGAACCACCTATGGGCCCGTATTGGAAGGCGGAAAAATAGGCCTTCGCCAAATGCAATGGTCTCACTTTCGGTATAGAAACCTGAAAGTCTGGGAACTGGCAGGCCACGAACAAGCGGATTTTGTTTCCTGGAACACGCATACCATCGACGCTACCTCGACTGGTGCAGATGGTGTCAAATTGGGCGATAGTAATGGCGATGGCAAACCGGATATCACTACCGGTTGGGAAGAAGGAGGTCTCACCAAGCTCTATCTCCACCCGGGAGCAGAGAAAGTGCAGGAAGAATGGCCGGCTGTCATCGTAGGCAAAACGCCCAGTGTAGAAGACGCTGTTTTTGCAGACCTCAACAGCGATGGCAACCTCGACATTGTGAGCTGCACAGAAAAAAATTCAGAGAAAATATTTGTGCATTGGGCGCCGAAATCGGATGGAATAAAGGCTCAAAACTGGAAACAGGAAGTCCTTCCGGCTTCTGAAGATCGGATGATGTGGATGTTTGCAGAACCCTTGCAAATAGATCAGCGAAATGGAATTGACCTGATCGCCGCTGGGAAAGGAGAAAATGCTGAATTAGGCTGGTTTGAAGCCCCCGCAACTGGAAATAATCTGCATAAATGGAAATGGCATTCCATTACCCCGGTGGGCTGGATCATGTCAATTCTGCTCGAAGATATGGATGCCGACGGAGATATCGATATCCTGATTACAGACAGGCGGGGAGCCTTAACAGGCTGCCGGTGGTTAGAAAATCCCGGCGAGCGGGATGCCCAACGATTGCCCTGGAAAAACCATTTTATCGGGGCTAAGGGCCTCGAAGTGATGTTTATGTCCTTCGCGGATTTGGACGGTGATGGCCTTAAGGAGGCTATCGTTTCGGAGCGGACGGATCAGCGTATCTGGATATTTTCCCGAAAAGAAAACGCAAGCCTCGAATGGAAAGAACACATGATCGACCTGCCAAAATCAACCGCCACCGCCAAATCAGTAGAAGCAGGAGATATCACGGGCGATGGCATTCCGGATCTGGTGATCAGCACCAATACAAACGGGACTGAGAGGGTGGGACTGACCTGGCTGGACGGCAAACAACTGGCGAATATCTCTACCTATGATTTCCATCCGGTTTCGGGAGTGCATACTGCCAAATACGACAAGGTTGAGCTGATCGATATCGATGAAGATGGCGACCTCGACGTGTTGATCTGTGAAGAAAATTACGGACCCAATAGCGAAGGACTGGGCGTGATTTGGTATGAGAATCAATTACAGGAAAGTCCCTGAACACATTCAACCGATTTGCTGTTGCAGGCAGTCTCGGACCCGCTGTTGTAAGCAGACACCGATCTGCTGTTGTAGGCAGACCCCGATCTGCCTACCCATTTCAATTTTAGCTCATTAACATATAGCATGACCACGATGAACAATATAAAGGGCCACTTTTACATCGCCCTCTTCCTGATTGCCACCACAGGATGCTTCCAATCGTCTCTCCCCAGCGCAGAATCTTCCGCCCCCGCTGCAATTGTCGCTCCGGAAGTAATGCATCCCCGTTATCGCAAAAATTCGAGACCTGCAGACGGAAAAACCGTCCAGGTAAATCCGCCGGTTTTCCAGATTCCGGTTGGTGAGAATAAGCAAACGAATGCGTATAGTTTTCGACTTTCTCAAGACAGTGATTTCCCGGCAAGTAAAACCCGTGAAGGCATCGATATCCCTTTTGCGATATATAATCCCCACAAAAAACTGGCGGCAGGCACATGGTACTGGCAGTACCGGTATGGACAAAACTCCTGGTCGGAAACGCAGGTTTTTGACGTAAAAAAGGGAACAGATGTATTTGAAACCCCTTCCCCTTCGGCATTGATCGAAGCAGTGCCGGTAAATCATCCCCGGATGCTGGTTTTTCCGAAAAACCGGGAACCATTACGAGCTCGAAATCGGGGTTCAGAAGACGCAAGGAGAATCATTGAAATGGCGGATGCTGCGCTTAGCCAAAAGCCTCCCCTTGAATCGATCGGAAAACCAACGCTGGAAGGCACGACTAAAACACAAAAGAAAAGGCTGGCATTGGATGCGAGCAAAGCACTGGGAAATATAGTAGCAGCAGGAATGGACCCCCTTGCAAAAGCCTATGTATTGACGGGGAAACCTGAATATGCCAAAGCCGCCATCCAATGGGCCAATGCAGTCGCTTCCTGGGATCCCAATGGCGTAAGCATGACCAATAATTTTGCGGATAGCGAATGCATGCTCCAATTGGCTCAGGTGTACGATGCCTGTTTTGAGCTGCTGACAGCGGAAGAAAAGACTGCGATGCGCGCAAGTATTCAGGTTCGGGGAAATCGGTTTTATGAAAACTGGACCCGTACGCAGTCCCTCGAAGCGAAGGTTTTTTCCGCACACGTTTGGCAGCACATCATAGAACGATTATTCAAAACCTCATTAGCAACCCTGCATGAGATTCCGGAAGCAGAACAATGGCTGACATTTATCTATGAAATGTGGTTGGCCCGGTCGCCGGTATTGGGGCCTGAAGATGGCGGTTGGTGGAATGGAAATCACTATTTCGAGCTGAATGCCCTGACCCTCCTCGATATTCCGATGATCCTCGAAAGCCTTACCGGAATGGATTTTCTGAACGATCCTTTTTATGCGAATAATGCGTATTGGCTGATGTATTCCTTTCCTCCGAAGTCTTACAGTGATGGATTTGGAAATGGGACTGAGAAACAGTTTGGACAAAAACTGGGCGTACTCGGCTATGCAGATGCGCTCAGTCGCCTGAAGGGAGATTCCTATGCCGCCTGGTATGCCGATCAGCATTTGCAGGCAATGGGAAAAACCCTGGCCGACGATGATGAGTTTCGGTGGTTTCGGATTCGCTGGAATTTGCCGAATCGACCCGCAGCAGCTAATCCTGCCACGCTCCCTTTGGCACGGGTATTTCGGGAAACAGGAACCGTAAACATGCATACAGATTTACAAAACCCGTCAAATGATCTCATGGTGAGCATGCGTTCCAGTCCCTTTGGATCGACCAGCCACGCCCATGCTGACCAAAACGGATTTAATATCCAATACGGCGGCGAGCGCCTTTTTTATAATTCCGGATATCGCCCCTCGATGGGCGTTCCCCACTACAATGAATGGTTCAAGGCCACAAAAGGACACAATACCGTACTGATAGATGGGAAAGAGCAGCCCATTGCAAGTGCCGAATCTTATGGATGGATTCCTCGCTTTTTGCAGGGGAATCAAATCAGCTATGCGCTGGGAGATGCCTCCAAAGCTTACGACAATGCATCGGAAAACCCACAGCAGGCAGGCATGAAGACCTTTCGCAGACACCTGACGCTGCTCCATCCAAATATCGTTGTGATCTATGATGAACTGGTAGCAGACCATCCGGCAGCTTGGTCCTGGTTATTGCACAGCATAGACCCTTCTCAACTCGATGAATCTGTTATGCGTTTGCAATGCGAAACGAAAACCGCCCGGAGCCAGATGCACCTCATGACTTCCAGCCCTGTTGATGCGGCGATCAGCACAGCCTTTGACCCCAAACCGGTCAACTACCGGGGGCTAAAAAACCCGGATGGGAGTTTGATGGAATATAAGGACCAATGGCATTTCAGTGCAAAAGCTAAAAATCCGCAACAGACCATGCGCTACCTGGCGATCATACAGGTACAAAGCCTGGAGGAAAGCACTCCATTTGCCAACCTGGAAAAAATAGCTGAGGATACCTGGAGCGTTGGAGAATGGACCATTCAGGCAGGCTTGAAAGCAGGGAAAAGTCCTCATTTACTCATTGAGCACCAAAACAAAAACGCTACCTTAGCCTATGGATTGGAAAAATGCTCATTTGCCGGAACAACGCATTCCGCAAAAGGCACCCAAAGCACCCTGCTCCTGGAGTCACATTCAGGAAAACTTAGTAAACAGGAAGCATTTGACGAATTTCCTATTGGCAGGGATTAAACCATATCATTAAGTGAACAGACACGTGAGAAGATCGAATATTATTATTGGAATTTGCGCATTGTTTTTTGCCTGTAGCTCCCCTGCTACGAAAGAGATTTCCACCTCAGAATTCATCTTAAAAGAGGGTTTTGAGATCGAATGTGTCGCAAGCGAACCCTTATTGGATTCTCCGGTTGCCATGACTTTTGATGGAGAAGGCCGGATTTGGGTGGTAGAAATGCCCGGCTATATGCGGGACATTGATGGGCGGGATGAAAAATTGCCCGATGGCCGAATTGTGATGCTCGAAGATACAGACCACGATGGCCGAATGGATACCCGCACCATTTTCATAGATAAGCTCCTCAATCCCCGAGCAATCGCCCTGGTATATGGAGGGCTTTTATACACCGAAACGCCCAGGTTATGGTGGGTCCCGATCGAGGGAGATAAGCCCGGCGATCGGGTATTGGTCGATTCCCTCTATGTCGTGGGGGGAAATATTGAGCATCGACCAAATGGCTTGCTGTATAACCTGGACAACTGGATTTACAGCGCAAAGTCAAACGCACGCTATCGTCGAATCAACGGCGAATGGATTAAGGAACCTACTACTTTTCGCGGACAATGGGGCATCGCACAGGATGATGTCGGACGTTTATTCTACAACAGCAACAGCACTCCCCTCAAAGCCGATCATACCTTCCCGAATCAGGCCATTGCCAATCCCTATTTCAAGCCTGCCTACACGGTCAATATTTCCCTGGACAAGGAACGCCGGCTGTACCCCATTCAGGCAACCGCTGTCAACCGCGGCTACCAGAAAGGGAATCTCGATAGCCTGGGACGGGTCAAGCACTTCACGTCTGCCTGTGGTCCTGTGGTATATCGGGGCGACCAGTTTCCCGCTGGTTTTCAAGGAAATGCATTTGTGTGTGGGCCGGAAGCCAACCTGGTTAAACGCTACCTCATTAACGAAGAAAATGGAGCGATAGTCGCACAGCCTGCTTATCCGGATTCTGAATTTCTGGTATCCAAAGACGAGAGTTTTCGTCCGGTAAATCTGTACACAGGAATGGATGGAACGCTCTATATTCTGGACTTAAGAAAAGGCGTTATCCAGCATCGGGCCTACATGACCAGCTACCTGCGGGATTTGGCGGTAGAACGCGGATTGGATACGATTAATGGCATTGGGCGGATTTATAAAGTGAGTTCAGTGAAAAATACGCCACCTGTTACGCCCGATTTTGATGTGAATGCCCCCCAAACATTGATTCCGCTTTTGCAGCATGCCAATGGACAAGTCAGAAGTTTCGCCCAGCAGCAATTGGTATTTGGGAATTTCGAAGAACTGAGTCCTTCAATAGAACAAATTGCCCTTGATGTACAATCCCCTTTTGGCCAAATACATGCCTTGTGGACCTTAGAAGGCCGACAAGAATTGACGCCGACATTCCTGATACAAGTCGCTGAAACCAGTAACAACCCGATTGTAGTTACCCAACTCCTTCGTCTGGCGCAGTTGTATCCCGAAAAAAAAGCCCTATTCTCCCCACTTTTCCAGCAGGCCAGGAAGCTCAACTCCTCAACTGTAGATATGCAATTGGGCTTTACCATGGGGAGATTTCCAGGGCAAGCAACTCAGGAGATTTGGGACCAGTTAGCCCAACAATACCAAAATACCCCGCTGCACAGTGAAATGCTGGTCAGTGGATTGGAAACCCAACCTCAGCGCTGGCAAGAAACCGCAAAAGCGTATCAGGCCGATACCCTGGGAAACATGCTTAGCCAGGCGATCGTCAATCAATTATCCAAAAAGAGGGTAGCCCCCCAATTTCGCAATGAAGAATTTGACGATAGCCGGACCCGTGGCGCGCAATTATACGGGACCTATTGCTCAGCCTGCCACGGCATGAATGGCAAGGGAATTGAGGAATTAGCGCCCCCCCTATATGATTCGGAATATGTATCGGAATCCGATGAAAGGCTCATATTGATCGCCCTGTATGGCTTGCAAGGCCCTGTAACCGTAAATGGCATCTCCTACTCCCTCAATTCTGTCATGCCGGGTATCGGCAATAATCCTTCCTTGAGCGATGATGACATTGCGGTCATCCTTCGTTTTGTCAACAATGCGTTCAATTCGTCTTCCAACCGCATCAGCGAGGAGAAAGTCAGGCACATGCGCAAACTGACCGAAGGCCGTACGGAACCGTTTACCGTCCAAAGCCTCGAAACCTGGTTACAAGAGAATGAGTCGCTGTTTTTGAAGCGGAAATCCCGCTGACGGTGCAGGAATCACCTTCACTATTCGTCAGGCTGAGCGAAGTCGAAGCCCATAGATGACGGTGCACCTTGTCCCTAGCTCCCCTTAGCGTTACGCTTGCTATTCTCTACCCCTTCCCGCTCTCGATGCGGGGGCCTGCGCGTTGCATTGGCACTTTTTGCCCTATTTTTTGTAAAAAGCAGGAAGAAGCTATAACAGAGAAATAGCCGAATGCACCCCATCACGATGTTGCTGGGCCAACCCACCTTGCGCAAAGGGCTAATTGAGTTGTAATAAAAAAACAACTTAGTTTGACTTTCGCCATTTCCAACATTATTTAGCTGCCAGATATGCTTGAAA
>CAYGTH010000233.1:2932-11171 GCA_964352745.1 uncultured Bacteroidia bacterium | reverse complement strand
GTAAAAGCCTTGCCGCCAGGAAGGGAAATCTCCGCAGATTCAAAGTGGGGGCTTCCGATCATATAAATGGGTTGGCCGGGGGCAACTGGATAGAGACCCATCGAAGAAAATACATACCAGGCTGACATCTGTCCGCCATCTTCGTTTCCGGTAAGGCCTCCGGGACCGGGACCGTATTCTGATGTCAAAATATCGTGAACCCGCTGCTGCGTTTTCCAGGGTGCCCCCATACAGGAAAACAGATAAGGGATCTGATGACCAGGTTCATTCCCATGCCAGTACAGGCCCTGATCAAATAGCTGATCTAATTTGCTGATATAGATTTCCGCTCCGCCCATTAATCGAGCCAGGCCTTGTGGGTCATGCGGCACATACCAGGTATAGTGCCAGGGCGTTCCTTCTGTGATGTAAGGTTGATTAATCGTTGCATCGAAAGGGGAGTCCCAGCTCCCGTCTGCTTTTCTCCCTCTTACAAATCCAACTTTCGGATCAAACACATTTTTATAATTCGCAGCGCGCTTGATGAGTTGTTGGTAGTCGCTGTCTTTACCGAGTAATTTGGCGGTTTGTGCTAATGCAAAATCATCGAATGAATATTCCAGGGTGCGAGAAACCTGCTCTCGCTTGTGAAATGAATCCAGTACGGAATCTTCTAATGGGACATACCCATATTGAAGGTAAGACTTCAATGCACGACGCCCTTTTCCATCTTTGTACTCGGCTTCAGTAGCCGGGCTTTCAAATGCGTTTTTGCGCATATAAGGATACGCCCTGGCCATATCGGTTTCTGTACCAATTCCTTTTCGGAAGGCATCGGTGAGGGTTACCACTGCATGATCGCCGATCATGGCAGAAGTGTATTGATTCCAGGCTGGAAAGATCGGCATCCAACCCCCCTGCTCTGCCTTGTCGATGATCGAGCGCATCATATCCACACTTCGCTCCGGCTCCAGAATGGTCAAGAGAGGATGCAAAGCCCGGTAAGTATCCCACATGGAAAAATCCGCATAATAGGTGTATCCTTCTGCTTTCATCAATTGGGTTCCCCCTGCAAATGATCGATAGGTACCATCCACATCACTAAAAGCACGCGGCAATAAACCGCTGTGATACAGAGCAGTATAGAATTGTGTTTGATGGACTTTGTTACCTTCAACCTTTGCTTTGCCCAAGAATGAATTCCAGCCCGATTCAGCATCAGCCACAACACCTTCAAAGTCCCATGCCGGGATTTCTGCCTCCAGATTTTTGCGGGCCTGCACATCATTGGAAAATGAGGTACCTACTTTGACAAGCAGCGTATCGCTTGGCGATAGTACAAAAGAAACCCATGCACCCACCTGGCTGCGCGCGCCTTTAGAGGTCGTTGCATCCGGATATAGTTCCCGCCCCTGAATAACGCCATGCGCGATGGGTGTCAAATTGTATTGAGCTGCAAAATGTCCGCTAAAGCCTGCGCTTTCGCCCCAGCCTTGATAGATCCGATGGGCAGGATTGTAGCCGCTGATTTCCTGGCGCCCGGCTCTTACTTCTACAAAGCCAGCGCCTTCATCACTATTAGGCCTGAAAACGAGATGAACCGTATCAGGTTGCTCAACTGTGAATCGAAGAATACCCGCCCGGGAAGTTGCGGTCATTTCTGCAAAAATCCCATAATCCGGCAAGTCCACTGCATAGTAGGCTGGGGAAGAAAATTCCCGTTCATGCGAAAAAGCTGAACTGACGGAATCGCCTTCTGCATGCAAATCGCCGGTGATGGCTGAAATCGTCACACTCCCATAATCCTGTGTACAGGACCCACTCATCCAGTGACTGGCCCGAAATCCTTGAATTTGGGTATCATTATAATAATAAGGCGGCAGGCATTTTGTCTCGGAACTCCGTGTTTGAGGCGTCCATTGCGTCATCCCAAAGGGCACGCCCGTTGCGGGATATACCTGTCCCTTGAGTTCGGATTCGGCTTCACTGTGCGCCAGAGCGCTGGGAGTAGTCGAGGGGGCAGTTCCAATCAGGGGATTTACCAATGCCACCGGGCCTGAAAGCTGTCGATGAACAGGCGTTTCGGGTGTGGAGGTGCAGGCGCTTAATACCAGCACTAAGGCAAATAGATAAGAAAGACGCATCGTTCAGAATTTAGCGGTTAAAACAGGACTTAAGCGGATTTTCCAACCTTGGGCCGCATTTTGTAGCCGATTAAGCCATAAAAAATGTGGTAGCTAAAGCAGAGTAGGGGAATGATAAAGGAGAGTTGGACCCCTGCATCTGGATTCGCTGCTGTACCCAGGATATCAGCCAAGCCTCCTTGCAATACCGGTATCAGGGCTCCGCCTAAAATCCCCATGATCAGTAGGGAAGATCCCTGGCTCGTATGTTCTCCTAATCCATCGATAGACAAGGTGAAAATATTTGACCACATGATTGAGCAAAAGAGGCCGATGCCAATAATGGACCAGACAGCCAGTTCTCCACTTCCAAAAATAACGACAAGCAATAAGGCAATAATTGCGCTTGCAAAGACAGTCAGGGTTCGCGCAGGCAAGGAGCGTCCGAGATAAAAAGCGCCAAGGTTTAATGCGACAAACCCCAGCCAGGGTGTGACCTCGATCAAGCTCAGGTTACCAGAATTGACCAGATAAATCACAAAGAAGGCTGCTACAGCAGCTCCAATCATATATAACCATTTTTTGGTTTGATCGGCCATATCACTCAGGGAAATAGAGCCCACGAAGCGACCGATCATTAATCCCCCCCAATACAAACTCAGGAAGTTACCCGCTTCCTCATTGCTCATATTTCCAGTATTCTCCAGTCCGAGGTAATTAATTAATATACTCCCGACTGCAACTTCGCCTCCTACGTAGAAAAAGATGGCCAAAATACCGAGTGTCAACTGCGGATACTTAAGGGCCCCAAAACCCGACTGGACCTTTTCGCTACTGGTCATCACGGGCAATTTAATTTGCGTAAAAAGAATGGCAACCAGCACAAATATACCCGCCAGTGCGAGGTAGGGAATCTTGACAGAATCTGCAGTAGGATCTTCTCCCGGTGTAGCAAAATAGGTAAAGACCAGAAAAACCCCAATAATCGGTCCGATGGTGGTTCCAAAAGAGTTAAACCCCTGTGCGAGATTCAATCGGCTGGATGCCGTTTCGGGCTTTCCTAATATGGCCACATAGGGATTCGCTGCAATCTGCAAAAGCGTAAATCCTAATCCCAGAACAAATAATGCCCCGAGGAAAAAACCAAATACTTCAAACTCTGCCGCCGGATAAAACAAGGCACAACCTAATGCGGAAATCCCCAATCCGGCTATGATGCCATTTTTATAGCCGATTCGCTGGATGGGGTCACCTGAACTGGCAGATATGAGAAAATAAATGAGTGAACCAATAAAGTATGCCCCAAAAAAGGCAAACTGCACCAGCATAGACTGGGTATAGTTGAGGGCAAACACCTCTTTAAGATAGGGGATCAGGACGTCATTTAAGACGGTCAGAAAGCCCCACAAAAAAAAGAGGGTCGTCAAAGTGGAAAGGGCAAATCCATAATTGCCAGTAGCGCCATCAGAGGAGGACGCTTGAGAAGAGGGAGTAGGAGCAGCCATAGAGCCGAATTAGGGTTAGTGTTGTAGTTGGCGGGCAAGATAAGACTATTTCAGGAAATGGAATCACCCTGCTTCCACGGGCCTGTAATGGCTAGCGTAATCCCGGGAACCTGTAAATTCACAAATAGGAATGTGCCATCCGGAGAAAAAGTGGCCCCGGCAAATTCGGAATCATAGCCCACATTATGAGCAAAATGATATAAGTCCCCATTTGGACTTACCCCCACAATTCGGGCGGAGTCCTGATCTTCACAGAGGAAGATATGGCCTGAGTCGGCAATGGTCAGGTTGTCGCAGGACTTTAGCAGCTCGGTGCTGTCGGATTCGAGAAAAAGTTCCAGTACGCCGGGCTGATTGACTTCTTCGGGCCTGCCTTCGAAAGGACTGGGTTGATAGCGGAAAATTTGCCCTGCCTGAATACGCCCACCATTTGTGCAGGCAAAGTAGAGTTCCCCGTCCCCAAACCAGATTCCCTCTCCCCGTGCGAACCGTGCGGCTCCGGCTTCGTATCCTCGGAATCTAAGGTCATCCTCTGGCGATTCAACATCATCCATGTCCACCCAACTTACAGCCAGGGGTTCTTTATAGGGCATTTCCTCCCCACCCATAAGGGTATCCGGCCAATTGCGCGTATCCAATCCCGGACGACCATTTACGACCAGTGCCTGAAGTTTTCCGCCGGCATGCAGGTTCCCGGGTTCAACTGGGATATACCGATAGATCAGGGAATCCCCTCTGTCTTCAGTTTCATACACGATGCCGGTCTTGGGATCCACCGCCACGGCCTCGTGGTTGAATCGACCCATCGCTTTTATTGGAATGGGGGGAGCGATCGAAATCTCGTCGGTTGCAGGGACCTCGAAAACATATCCATGATCTTGTTCCAGGATGTCATTTGCGCGGTTGGTATTCTCTTCACAAGTTAGCCAACTTCCCCAGGGAGTTGGCCCTCCGGCACAATTCCTCACAGTGCCCGCAAGGCTCATCCATGACTGTTCTACTTGCCCGGTTTTAGGGTCAATCAGCATGGAAGTTGTCCCGCCTAAACAAGGCATGACTCCGTTTCCATAATCATAGAATTGTTCCGGATCGACCATTCCAAGTAGTTCGTATTCTGCTCCATAAGCTCCTAATTCCGGATCATCGGGGCTGATTTCGTGATTACAAATCAATAGAATCTTTCCATTCTCCAATGCGAAAGTAGCCATGCCGTCAGCCCTGCCAGGGTGCCTGAGGCCATCTTCCATGGTCTCTCCTTCTTTGGCAATGATTTGGTAGCTGAAACCCTGAGGAAGATTCATAATGCCTTTAGGATCAGGAACCAGGGGACCATAACCATCGGAGAGCGTCATGATAGATTTTCTGCCTGTTTCTGGTCCTGCACATGCTTCTAAAAAAGCACTGAGCCCGAGAAAACCTACACCGATCATGCCGGTTTGCTGAAGGAAGATGCGTCGTTTCATAGTGAGATTGATCTGTGAATTCGTTTGCCGATATCCAAATCTAGTACCTCCGGGGCAGATTTCCTTATATTGAAGAATACTAAATTGCTAAGCTTGTATGAAAAGGATTTTACTGTTTCTCGCAACCATATCTCCCGGCCTCTTTTTGATTGGATACAATATTGGTACCGGAAGTATCACCACCATGGCTGCGGCGGGTGCTTCCTATGGGATGACCCTCATTTGGCCTTTGCTGATTTCCTGTGTGTTTACCTATCTGCTGATTATCGTTTTTGGGAGATATACCGCAATTACCGGCGATACGGCCCTTCAGAGTTATCGGAGGCATTTTGGAAAATGGGCTGCGATTCCGGTTTTGATTGCTTTATTGGGCAGTGAATGGGCTTCGAGTATGGGAGTGATGGGAATCGTGGCGGAGGTAGTGCAGGAGTGGTCGCGACCGCTTACGGCAAGCGGAGAAGGGATTAGCCCAATCGTAAGTGCATCTGTATTTGGAGGCCTCATCTATATCCTGTTTTGGCAAGGCCAACATCGCCTGTTTGAACGGGTACTGGCTTTGTTTGTGGGGATTATGGGCCTGAGTTTCCTGCTGACTATGTTTATGGTGATTCCAGATGCAGGGGAAGTTATTCGGGGAATGATTCCGGAAGTGCCGGACAGTAGTAAAAAGATGCTCAGTGTGGCAGCAATGGTGGGCACAACGATGGGAGCGATATTATTTGTGGTTCGATCTATTTTGGTGCAGGAAAAAGGCTGGAAAATCAAAGACCTGAAACTCGAAAAGCGAGATGCGCTGATTTCGGTTGTAGTTATGTTTGTATTAAGTGCGGCTGTTATGGCTGCGGCTGCGGGAACGCTTCATCCGATTGGTGAAACAGTGGAAAATCCCATTGATATGGTACGCTTATTTGAGCCGCTGATGGGGCGATTTGCCGTTTCTATTTTTGTCGGTGGAATAGTCTGCGCGGGACTTTCGTCCTTCTTTCCCATTGTCCTCTTAGGGCCATGGTTACTTGCTGATTATGAAGGAAGTCCGCGCGACATGACAACGGCTCGATCTCGTTTACTGGTCCTGTTTTGCGTCTTGCTGGGGCTGGTAGTACCCATATTTGGCGGCAGACCAGTCGCTGTGATGATCGCCTCTCAAGCCCTGATTACCGTTATTTCTCCTTTAGTGATTATTTTAATGTGGATACTCATTAATCGCGAAGAGCTTATGGGAGAATACAAAGCGACCCGTGCTACGAATATCTGGATGACCATTATTTGTGCATTTTCGCTCGTAATGGCTGCCGCTGGTGTATTGGGCTTATTGGGAATTTGATTTTTCTCATGAAAAATCACTTTGCACCTCAGGAGATTCACTTGCAGCAATACAGGCATCAGGCTCTTTGCTACTTTCCGTCTTAGCGTTCAATCTTAATTAACAGACATGTCTCGAATTCCCCAAAATATCATTTGTTGTTACCTCTATCCCATCAGTAAATACGGTTATCCCCCACCTGCCGAAGGCGTCCTGGACTACCTTGAAGAAATGGCGGCCTTGGGGTTCCAAAGCGTAGAACTGGAAGGGATCCGGGAATCTCATCTCCTGACCATGTATGAGCTGCGTTTTTCCATTCGGGAAAAGATGAATCAGTTGGAATTGCAGGTTCCCTATTACTGCATTGTCCTTCCGGGTCTCAGTTCACCCGACCCAGCAGAACGAAAAGCCAATCTGGCATTGTTCGAAAAAGGCTGCGAAACTGCCCGGGAACTCGGGGCTATTGGCGTACTGGACAATGCGCCCTTGCCTCCTTATCGCTTTCCTGATGATATTCCCGTTACCCGGCATTATGATGAGGAAGTGCTGGCTGCAGCCTCTTTTCCGGATCAGCTGAATTGGAAGTCCTATTGGGAAGAAATGACGAGCACCTACCGGGAGGCCTGCGATATCGCCGCCCGCTATGAACTCAGCTACCACATGCATCCTTGCCACGGCGTATTGGCCGCAACTACAGATGCCTTTTTGCACTTTGCTGATTCGGTAAATCGGGATAACCTGCACTTCAACCTCGATACGGCCAATCAGTTTTTCCTCAAGGATAATCTTGCCCTTTCCCTGCTTCGACTTGCTGACCGGATTGACTATATTCATATTTCCGATAACAGAGGGGAGCACGTCGAACACCTCGTGCCGGGAGATGGTTCTATCGCCTGGAAGCCCTTCTTTGAAATGCTGCAGCAAGTGGGATTCAAAGGGTATTTTGGAATCGATGTCGGTGGCGACGAAACCGGAATCGAGGATCTGGATACTGCATATACTCGTTCTGCAAACTGGTTACAAACACATTTAAGCCCTTGATCTGATGAAATTGAACTACAATGGGAGTCGGGAATCAGGAGTCAGGAGTCAGGTGCTGTCGCTAAGGCACTGCCTCATAGCAACCCTGCTACTGATTTCCTCATTCGCCTTTAGCCAAAATCATGTTTTTAATATTGCTGATTACGGAGCAAAAGGCAACAAAAAATACCTGGATACAAAAGCCATTCAGGCTGCGATTGATGCATGTTCAAAAGCGGGCGGCGGAACGGTATGGTTTCCCGCAGGCGACTGGCTCTCGGGAACCTTATACCTCAAGAGCCACGTTACGCTTCACTTGAGCGCAGGAGCGACGCTGTGGGGAAGTACTCAAATCAAAGACTACCCGGAAAATTTTCCCGACTACCGATTTTACGGAGATACCTGGGTGCGCCAAAGTCTGATTTATGCCAGAGGCCAGGAGCATGTGGCTATTGAGGGAAAGGGCACGATTGACGGGCAAGGGGCTACATTTGTGGTAACCACTGATAAGAAGCCGGATCGATATCGGAATCGACCCTATATCCTGTGGTTTGTCGAATGCAAGGATGTATCTGTTTCGGGAATCCACATGCAAAATTCTGCCATGTGGATGCAGCATTACCTTGCCTGTGACCGGGTTCGAATCGATGGAATCACCGTATTTAATCATGCCAATAAAAACAACGACATGATTGACATTGACGGGTGTAAAGATGTGATCATTTCAAATTGTATCGGGGATACGGACGATGATGCCCTGACCTTCAAAAGCACTTCGCCGCGAATCAATGAAAACATCACGGTTACCAATTGCATATTGAGCAGTCATGTCAATGCCATCAAATT